>NZ_JACHDY010000006.1 GCF_014201315.1 Edaphobacter lichenicola | reverse complement strand
ATCGGCATCAGGAACGGCTGGTCGACCGCACGCTCAGGCTGCGGAATGTACTTGTCCACCGCCGCCATCAGCTCGTCGATCTTGGCCTCCCACTGGGCTTCGCCGTTCAGCGCGCCCAACGCAGAGCCACGGATGATCGGAGTGTCGTCGCCAGGGTAGTCGTACTTCGACAACAGCTCGCGAACCTCCATCTCCACCAGCTCGATCAGCTCTTCGTCCTCAACCGCATCGCATTTGTTCAAAAACACCACGATGAAGGGAACGCCAACCTGACGCGCCAGCAGAACGTGCTCCTTGGTCTGGGGCATCGGGCCGTCGGTGGCCGCGACGACGAGAATAGCCCCGTCCATCTGCGCCGCACCCGTGATCATGTTCTTGATGTAGTCCGCGTGACCCGGGCAGTCCACGTGCGCGTAGTGCCGGTTCGGGGTCTCGTACTCCACGTGCGAGGTGGCAATCGTAATACCGCGCTCGCGCTCCTCAGGAGCGTTGTCAATCGTGTCGAACGAACGAAACTTGTTGTTCGGGTTGTGCTTGCTCAACACCTTCGTAATCGCCGCCGTCAGCGTCGTCTTGCCATGATCGATGTGCCCGATCGTCCCGATGTTTACGTGCGGCTTTGACCGGTCAAACTTTTCCTTGCCCATGACTGCTCGTCTCCTCGTGTTGGCCGGCGCGTGCACCGGGGTTCAGGTGAATACTTCAAACGAAAGCTAAAAGCGAAAAACTAAACTTGAGAAACGGGGGGTTTGTCTCAGTAGTACGCGTACAACTTGAAAAACTTCTCTCGCAGCTCCGGTGCAACCTGCTCCAGGCTGGCGAGATACAGTTCGCGAATCTGGCCCTGATCGGAGTTGCCCAGCCTGTTGTACTCGGCCTGCGTAGCTGCTCCCAGGTTTCCTTTGCCCAGAACCGTCTCGAAGTCGCGTATGCGCAGCTTCGACCGCTCCAGCGATTTAAGGAAATCCGCCACACGACCGGAAGAGAAGGAGGCTTCTACTGCTGCCTTCACCGCGTTGAAGGTCTCCGGATCGGAGACCGTAAGTACGGGTTGCTGATACAGACTGCTCAACACACTCTCCTGCGATCCCTCATTGCGGACCGCGTCTTTCAATCTTTGGAGCGGGAGACGGGAATCGGACCCGCGACCAACAGCTTGGAAGGCTGTGACTCTACCACTGAGTTACTCCCGCTTCCAGCAGCGAGTCAGCAAGTTGGCAAGTCAGCAGGTTTTCCTGCTGGATCGCGGTCTTGACGGCCCGCTCGGAACAAATCTGGAGCTGACGGAGAGGCTTGAACTCTCGACCTCTCCCTTACCAAGGGAGTGCTCTACCACTGAGCTACGCCAGCGTTGTACAAAACACGCAAAAAAAATCTGCTAAAACTTTTTACCAAACAATCTTACCGCGAACGCAGCCGTCCGAGTATGACACGGAAGGCAAAAAAACCTAACAGGATCCAGGTCAGCTGTTGATACTTGCCCGGCTCTATTGTCTGCCAGACCGCTATCGCCAACAACCCCAGCACAACCAGCGCGATCCACATTCTTCCGCTGCTTGCCGGACTCAGATCCACAACACTCACCAGTTACAGCAACCTTCCACAACCGCAGTACAAAATTATGGTGCACAGGGGAGGATTCGAACCTCCGTAACTCGAAGAGTGGCAGATTTACAGTCTGCTGCCATTAACCACTCGGCCACCTGTGCACATCTCCGCTTGATGCCCAGCGCGCAGCCCTCATCTCAATCTCTCAAGCCCGCACCTCGATTCTAAACCGCGAATCGGGCGGCTACTTACCCTTGAAGGAATGACCAGGAGGCCTGCAGCGCCAGAACGGCAAGCAGTACAACCAAATCCGTCTTTCTTTTCCCGCTGCTTGAAACTGGAGCTGGCGAAGGGACTTGAACCCCCGACCCTCTGATTACAAATCAGATGCTCTACCAGCTGAGCTACGCCAGCCCAAACAGCAATTTGCTCTCTGTAAGCTCAGCCGCCTGACGCGCAGCAGTGCCCGCGCAGAGTGCGCCGCAGACCTAACTTTAGCATAGCGGACACATGGGAGCAATGGATTGCAAGGTGCGGATCTCCTCCGCTCACCGAGCCGTCGCCGAATGCGTCCAAAATGCGCCGCCATGCTAGGCTATGCGAGCATTTCTCTTTCAATCCTGGGACCCGGTCGGACAAAATTCATGCGCTTTTTGCTTCTACTCTCTCTTCTCTTCAGCACCTTGCCAGTAGTGGCGCAGAGCACAGGCGATGCCCCCCAGTTGATTGAAGGCCCCCAAACAACTTCGCAGACAACATCGTCGCCCAAGTCCGCGGTCATGAACAACGATTCGGTGGTGAAGATGGTGAAGGCGGGCCTCGGCGATGACCTGATCATTCAAACCATCAACACACAGCCTGGGAGATATATCACCGACGCTGACGCCCTGGTCGCGCTCAAGACGGCTGGACTCTCCGACCGCGTCATCGCCGCAATGATGAACAAGAGTCGACGACAGATCACCAATGTGCCGGAGACCGAGAAGCCTGTCGTTCTCTCCGACGTCAATGAGATTGGCGTCTATTACAAAGACCGCGCTGGAAGGTGGACCGCGATCGATCCAGAGATCGTTCATATCAAGTCCGGCGGATTCATCAAGTCAACCGTGACCAACGGCATCATCAAGCAGGATCGCAACGGCCGCGTCAATGGCCGTGAATCGGCGCTCGCGCTGAAGCGTCCGATCGAAATTCTGCTCTACACGCCGGAGGGCGTCGCGGCCAGCGAGTACACCTTCGTTCGCTTCCGCCTCAACTCCAGCAACCGTGAGTTCCGAATCCTTACTGGCGGCGTCTTCCACTCCAGTGGAGGAGCAGACCGGGACGAGGTCCCCTTCAAGCCAGTGCGAACCGCCCCGCGCACCTACGAATTTACCGTGGAAAACAACGTCGCAGGCGGCGAGTTCGGCATTTTGCCACCTGGAACAGGCAACGTCACCAACGGGGGAAAGATCTACACCTTCGCGATCGTGGAATAAATTTGCCGCACAGCCTCGCAACTCTTCTTCAACTTGCACGACGACGAACCACAACCGAAGCAATGGCCCAAGATGGGCTATGCTTATTGCTTGAGGCGCTGCAGTTCGTGAATCGTACTGACCATGCTGACACTTTGCCCGAACGGCTATGTCCCTGATGCATAAGCGCACACGCTACTCTCTGTTGCTGATGCTGGCGTTGATGGCCGCGCTGGTGGTCGCGCTGGTGCTGCGAAAGGCCGCTCCGCCGGAGGTCGCGCGACTGCTACCCGAGTCCGACGCGATCGTCTACGCCAACCTGAAACCGCTGCGGGCAGCGACTCACTTTGATCGCTCGCCGGTGAACCGCACCCCCGAGTATGAGCAGTTTATCGACGCAACCGGCATCGTGCCCGAGCGCGATCTCGACTCCGTCGCCTTCGCTCTGCACCGTATGGACGACCCCAACGGTCCCAACGGGCCGGTTGGCTACTCCGAGGTCTTCGAGGGCCGTTTTGATGGTGATCGCCTGGCACGCTACCTCGCCTCGATCGCTACGGCGAAGGAGACGTATGCGGGCCACGATATCTTTACTGTCCGCGTCGGCGACGACAAAGCTACGCGGCCACTGCGGATCTCGCAGCTCGGCTACGACACCATCGCCGCCTCGAACATGCCTACGGTCGAACAGATTCACTCCATTCTCGATCGGCATCGCTCGGCGGCGTCGCCGTTTTCAGGCTCGTCGCTACTGTCGGCGCGCTACCGCGATGTGCCTGCATTTTCGAGCGTCTGGGCGATCGGCCACATCGGTCTTCCGTTCTCCGAGCGAGGTTCCATCAGCGTGTTCGGCTTGCAACTCCCTCTGCCGGAAGACACCACCTTTGTCGCCAGCCTGCGGTATCTCGGTACGATTCACCTGCGCATTGAACAGATCGCCACCACCGATGCTGAAGCGGCCCGTGCGACTGAAACTCTCGCGTCCCTGCTAACGCTCATGAAGTCCGTGCAGCAGGCACAGGCGCAGATCCAGCCTCACCCCACCACCGACGCCGCATTCCGCGAGTTGACTGATTCGACGAAGATCGAACAGCACAAAGATCGTGCCGTTCTAACGGCGAACATCCCGCTTGAACTCGTCAAGCAACTCGCAGCGCCCAACCCCGATCTTCAGCCATAACGACCGAGATGACAGAGACGACTGACGTGCAGCAGCCAACCAGAATCCTGCTCATTCGCCACGGCCAGAGCGTCGCGAATGCAGGCGGCATTCCACCCGACCACATCATCAATCCCCTGACGGAGCTTGGCCACGCCCAGGCAAAGGCCTTCGCCGACACCTTCCCCTGCACACCGACACTGTTTCTCCTCTCACCGTATCTCCGAGCTCAGCAGACCTCGGTCCCGCTCCGACAGCGCTATCCCGAGGTGCCGATTGAGGAGTGGCCGATCCAGGAGTTCCACTATCTAAACCCTGCGCGACACAACGGCACCAGCGAAGAGCAGCAGATGCCGCACATTCTGGAGTTCTGGGAGCGAGACGACCCGTCCTACTCCGATGGCCCCGGAGCCGAGTCATTCAGCGACTTCATCGGCCGCGCCCGCGACACCCTTAAACGGCTTGCCCAATTGAAATCAGAGGGATGCATCGCCGTATTCACCCACGGCCTCTTCATGCAGGCCATCCGCCTTCTTTTACTCTTCCCCAATGCGACCGATCGGCAGCTGATGTCAAACTTTCGACGCTTTCACTTCGTCAACTTTATCGAGAACCTCGAAGTAGTCGAGCTCGAGGTGATCAACGGTCAACTTCGAATGGTCGGGCAGCAGCATCTAACCGCTTTCACGCTCCAAGGAGAAACGTCTCATGCATAGCTCTACTCCCTCCGTTCTTCGAGTCCTGGCTCTGCTGTCCTTGGTCTCTGCGCTGCCGACCTCTGTGTTCGCACAGTCCGGCGCCGTCATCACCGGGCCGTCCGCCTTCGCCGACTACACGCAGGAGCACCCCGGCGTCCGCCGCAAGATCACCCTGGCCGACCTCCCACAGCCCAAGCCGGACGAGTCCGTCGACAACGGCCCCAGCGTCGTCCCCCGTCCCGAAGGTGCATGGCCGGTCGCGCCCGCCGGCTTCAAGGTGGAGATGTACGCGCAGGGCTTCAAAGAGCCTCGGCTGATGCGCACCGCTCCCAACGGCGATATCTTCCTAGCCGACTCCCACGGCGACAAGATCATGGTCCTCCGCGGCGTGGGCGCTGACGGCAAGGCAGCGACGGTCTCCACCTTTGCCTCCGACCTCGATCTTCCTTTCGGCATCGCCTTCTATCCCACCGGCCCCAACCCCAAGTGGGTCTACGTCGGCAACACCAAGACGGTGGTCCGCTTCCCCTACAAGTCCGGCGACCTGGTTGCAACCGGAAAGCCTGAGACCATCGTCGCCCAGCTCCCCGGCTTCGCCCAGCTCCGCGGCGGCGGACACTGGACCCGCGACATCGTCTTCTCTCCCGACGACAGCAAGATGCTCGTCTCGGTCGGCTCTGCCTCGAACGCGGACGATCCTGACACTCACCCCAACGAGTTTCACCGCGCCGACGTACTCGAGTTCACCCCGGAAGGAAAGTTCATCAAGGTCTACGCCAGCGGTCTTCGCAACTGCGTCGGCGAGGCCATCAACCCAACCACTGGCCAGCTCTGGTGCTCCACCAACGAGCGTGACCGCCTCGGCGACAACCTCGTTCCCGACTACATCACCAGCGTGAAGGAGGACGGCTTCTACGGCTGGCCCTGGTACTACATGGGCGGGCATCAGGACCCGCGCCTCGTGGGCACGCACCCAGAGCTGAAGAACAAGGTCATCACGCCTGACGTCATCCTGCAGCCGCACTTCGCCTCGCTCGAGATGGTCTTCTACACCGGCAAACAGTTCCCCTCCGCCTATGACGGCGACGGCTTCGCAGCCGAGCATGGCTCCTGGAACCGCGCCCACCGCTCCGGCTACGAGGTCATCCGCATCCCCATGCACGACGGCCACGCGACAGGAGAGTACGAAGACTTCCTGACCGGATTCGTCACCTCGGATGGCAAGGTCTGGGGCCGTCCGGTCGGGGTCACCGTGGCGAAGGACGGTTCACTCTTCGTAACCGACGATGGCTCGAATACGATCTGGCACGTCAGCTACACAGGAAAATAAAAACTATCCCAAAATAAAAGAACGGCCGAGATCTTCGGCCGTTCTTGTTTTGTAGGCATCTCTGAGCTGTTGTGTCAGAGAGCACTTTCAAAAGCTGTATCTTTGAAGCCCCTGTTTTTGAAGGGATAACCCAGCGTCGCGTTCGCAACCTGGGGCGCATGGACCGAAGCGATCTCCCGCCTGCTCGAAACCACCGAGACCAGCGCCTCGAAGCAGTCTGCGTCGAGCTGGACCGGAATGAGCTTCGACATGATCGACAGGGTCTCGTCGAGCTCGATACCCGCTCGATAAGGACGATCCTCCGAGAGCGCCGCGTACACATCCGCAACAGCAACGATGCGAGACTCAACCGAGAGATCCGGCCCCTTCAAATGATCGGGGTAGCCCGAGCCGTCAAGCTTTTCATGATGCTCCCCTGCAATGACCGCCATCTCGCGGAAGGGTGCAACCCGCTCCAGAATCCGTCGTGTAATTCGCGGATGCTCGTACACTGCCTTCCATTCTTCGGCGCTCAGCTGGCTCTTTTTGTCGAGAATCGCATTGGCGACGCCCAGTTTGCCGATGTCATGCAGCAAGGCCGCTCTGCGAACCAACTGTGCGCGGTCTGCCGCAAGTCCCATCGCCTGCGCAATGCCGAACGCCGCATCGGCAACCCCTTGCGAGTGTCGAAAGGTGAAGTGAGACTTCGCATCCACCACATCCGCAAACGCCTCGCAGATCCGATCGATCTGGCTGGACTCCAACTGGTGCCGCTTGCCCGAGTCGAGGTCGAGAACAGCCTGCCGCGTATCCTGCTCTGCATCCGCGGGGGAGCAGTTATTCCAGAGCGCCCCACGGCGGTGCAGCGATCCTGCGATGCGGACCAGCTGCGGATCGAACCACGTGCCGCTGCGCTCTTCCAGGGTGTCGATCGCACTCTGCGCCCCGGCTGCGGCAGAGACAAGATCCAAATGCTGCGCGATAGCGCAGATGCGAGCCAACAAGGGAATCTGCTCTCCCTTCAGGCTGTCCGGATAGCCACTCCCGTCCCATCGCTCGTCCACACTGCGAACAGCCTCGGCAGCAATAGGCCCCATGCCGAGTTCGTTCAAGATGCTGGCTCCCCGGTCGTAACGAGGTGACAGCCTCTCAAAACTCTGGTAACGCGTGATTCCGTTCTTGAAGGATCTGGCGGCCCGGACAACGCGACCCGCGTCGGGAAGAACCTGGCTCCAGAGGAGCTTGAGTGTAGAGAGACTCGGCTTGTGCGGCCTGCTCCAGTCTTCAAAATTCACCGCTGCTCTCGCCGCACGATCATCTCCGGCAAGAATCTGGCTCATGCGGCTGGCGCTGCGGCTGCAGCCGATATCTTTCAGCAGGAGTGCAAAGTAGAGGCTGCTGGTCTGGTCCGACGGAAGCTTAACCTCTTCGGCGATGCGCATGCCCAGCAGGCAGCTGCGAAGCGCATGGCCATGCACCGCGCCTTCAGTCAGGTCAAGCGCATAGGAGAGCGCCGAAATGATCTCCGACAGGGAGATGCATCCGTCAAAGCCCCGCATATTACGTCGAAAAGCCGCTGAGGTCTGCGCCATGTATGTCTCGTTCTCTCGTGAAGCCAGAATGGAATTAAGGTCGTTCTTTTCCAGGGCTGACAGACGCGATCTATTGCAGGACTTCAATGTTCATGGTGAATATATCGGCGGCAAACCGGGGTGGGTATTACCCAAATGGTGCACAACAGGATTGAACCCAGGCGTTCTCCCGTTACGGGAATGGACCTTTGCATGCCATTCATCTCGCCCGTTCCAGAAGCGCAAAAAAACGGCAGAGCCGACAACCTGCATCAGCCCTGCCGTCTGGATTCCCTCGGAACTACTGCCCCTTCTGTTCCTTCGTTAACTCCGTACCCAGGTCCGCCAGCGTCGTCCGCAGGTATTTGTGCGGATTCACCGGCGTACTCCTGATGCGAACCTCGTAGTGCAGATGCGAGCCGGTCGTGCGCCCGCTGTGGCCGACGTAGCCGATCACTTGGCCGCGAACCACCGTCTGTCCCGCGATGCAGGCGAAGCCCGACATGTGCCCGTAGACCGTCTCCACCCCGTGCCCATGGTCGATCACGACCTCGCGCCCGTAGCCATTGGACATCTCCGCCTGCGTCACGATCCCGTCCCCGGTCGCACGGATCGGGATCCCATTTGGAGCGCCAATGTCGATACCCGTATGGAACTCGCCTTCGCCGTTCCCCAGCACCGGGTCCTCGCGCTGGCCAAAGCTGCTGGTGATCGGCCCCATGATCGGCCAGAGCGTCGGGACATACGACGCAACCTCAAGACTGCCAGCTCCCAGCAGATCGGTAGAGACGTAGCCAGGGCCATTGAGACTGGAGATGGCCCGGGTCGCCGTGCCGCTCATCGCCGAGCTGCGCAGCGAATAAAACGCATCGATCGACTTGTAGTAAGCCTGCTCCGAGTTATCCGAAGAATCCATGCCGTTGGTCAACGGCGTCGTGGCAATTGCCTCCGCCACTCCCGACGACTTGCCATGAGGCTTACTGGTGAGCTTGCCCATGGGCGATGCCAGCTTGCTCGCCGTCAGACCGTACAGCACCGAGACCTCGCTCGCCAATGAGCCCAGCGAAGCCGCCTGAATATCTTTTTCATGCGCTGCTTTCTCAAGGTGCGCATAGTCCTTCTGGAGCGAGTTGTGGTCCTGCCGCAGCTGGTTGAACCGGGCGGTCTTGATCAGCATCCGGGAGTAGGACCCAGCCAACCCGGTGATGGTAAACATGCCAATGATCGCCGCGCCCACAAAGATATACGCGTAGTGAAGAGGAACCGGAACCTTACTCAGGTTGCCCTCTTCATCGCGGCTGACCAGCATGATGTAGTGACGTTTTTTCAGCTTCAATCGGAATCCCTGGCCCAGATTTGACCGCGAAGCGAAACCGCGGCTCGAAGAAATTACAATCAAAAAATCACACAAGGCAAATCGAATTCATCAATCGCCATTCCTGATTGCAGATCTCTCTTGAGCGTCCTCTAAGAGGGTACCAAAGCAGTTACCCGCCGTGCAAACGAGCATAGACCAGATCTTCCCCCTGTAACTACCACAAAAGAGTCACATTGTGCTTACCGTTTATGCTGCCATCAGCATGAAAAAACCATCCCACCCCTTCGGAGAGCTAGGCCTGATCGAGCAGATTCGGCGCGATTTTGCCACCAGCAGCAGCGCGGTCAAGCTCGGCATAGGCGACGATTGCGCGATCCTGCGCCCTCCACCAGGATGCGAAGTATTGGTGACCACAGACTTTACGCTCGAAGGCCGACACTTCCGCCGCGACTCCCATCCGCCGGAGTCCGTAGGCCATCGCTGCCTCGCTCGCGGACTTAGCGACCTCGCCGCCATGGGCGCGACTCCCATCGCCGCCTTCCTCTCCCTCGCGCTTCCCTCCACCATGCTGGCTGAGTCCGCCGGCCGCACCTGGACGAAAAGCTTCTTCAACGGCCTGCGCGCACTCGCCGAGTTGCACAGCGTCCCCCTCGCAGGAGGAGATACCTCAGAGTCCCCCGGCGGCAGGAGTGCCCTGATCCTCGCCGACATCGTTCTGATCGGCTCTGCTCCAAAGGGCAAGGCGCTGCGCCGCTCCGGAGCCTCCCCCGGAGACGCCCTCTACGTAACCGGCCAACTCGGCGGCGCGGCTGCAGAGTTGGCCACGATGCTGAAGCGAAGACGACGGACCCCCAACAATAAAGCTGCCAAAACCACCGAAGACCATCCCCACATGTTTCCCGAGCCACGTCTGGACGTAGGCGAGGCCCTCCAGCGACGTGGACTCGCCACGGCCTGCCTCGATATCAGCGACGGGCTCTCGACCGACCTGGCTCACCTCTGCCGCGCCTCCGGGGTAAACGCAGAGATCGAACAGGAGGCACTCCCGATCCATCCCTTCGCCGGAAAGCTGGATGCCCCAGCCGCCCTGCACGCAGCGTTGCACGGGGGCGAAGACTACGAGCTGCTCTTCGCCGCTCCATCCTCGGTCAGACTGCCCTCCTCTCTCGCAGGAGTGCCGCTCACGCGAATTGGAACCCTCAAGGCACGACGCGCCGGCCACCCCCTGATGACTCTGCTCGCTCCAGACGGCAGCCACACTGAGTTGAAACCCGGCGGATGGGAGCACTTCTCTAAACCCGTCCGAACGCCTAAAAAGCCACCCCGCTGAGCCTGTTACCATCAATCGGTCTTACCCGCATCTGCACCTCAAAAATCTATGCGCGACTCCACCAAGATCATCCGTTCCACGCTGAGCCGTACCGTCCCCGGCGAGCCGCTGCATGCAGGTCCTGTCTTTGCCGCGCCGTACCACACACCGGGCGACCCAGCGGACACCCCCTACACCTACGCACGCTCACACAATCCAACATGGACCGCACTCGAAAGAGCCATCGGCCAGATGGAGTCCGGGCAGCTTGCTACAGGCGAAAGCTACCCGGCCACCGCGCTTGTCTTCGCCTCCGGCATGGCAGCCTGTGCCGCGGTCTTTGGAGCGGTCCTGCGCCCCGGAGACGTCGTCGTTCTTCCTTCGAACGCCTACTACACCGCCCGCGTCCTGCTGCAGGAGTACTTCGCTCCCATGGGAATCACACTGCGTATGGCCCCCACCGCCGGAAACGCGCAGGCCGAGCTACTCGATGGCGCACGTCTGCTCTGGCTGGAGTCCCCCAGCAATCCCGGCATGGAGATCTGCGACATCGCCCTGCTCAGCGAAGCAGCGCATCGTGCGGGCGCTCTGGTCGCGGTGGACAACACCACCCCGACACCTCTGGGCCAACTTCCGCTCGCGCTAGGCGCAGATTTTTCCGTCGCCTCGGATACGAAATCCATGACCGGACACAGCGACCTCCTGTTGGGCCATGTCGCAGTACGCGACCTCGAGTTCCGCGCAAAGATCGACCAATGGCGCACCCTCACCGGAGCTGCCCTCGGCCCAATGGAAGCATGGCTCGCGCTGCGTTCAATCGCAACACTCCCCCTGCGCCTCGAGCGCTCCTGCGAAAACGCGCAGCGCATCGCCGAATTCCTCGCATCAAGAAAAGAAGTGACAGGCGTCTTCTATCCGGGCTTACCGTCGCATCCCGGCCACGCGATCGCGAAGAAACAGATGCGCTACTTCGGCCCGGTGTTGAGCTTCGTCTTACAAAATAAAAAATCCGCCGACACCTTTCTCTCCAAATCGATTCTGCTAACTGACGCGACCAGCTTCGGCGGCGTAACGACCACAGCGGAGCGCCGAGCGAAGTGGGGCGGCGACGCAGTCCCTGACGGCTTCATCCGCATGAGCGCCGGCTGCGAAGCCATCGAGGACCTCCTCGAAGACATAGCGCAAGCCCTGGACGCGACCCAATGATGCTCGATCAGCCGACAGATGCTGCCGAAAAATTTGCTCAGAACTGGGCCGCTGAGATCCTCAAGACCGCGCCCCTCATCGCGCCCGCACGGCAGTTTGTCTATCCCAGGCAGATCGCCGGCGAAGAAGATGCTCTGGCCCGCGGCGCGTTGCAGCTGATGGTTCGCCCAGCCAGCGGAGGAGCATTTCTCGCAACCTGCGCCCTGGGCTTCACCAACTCCGCGATGCCGACCGGCGTCTTTGCCTGTCCCAATCCGCAGGAGATGTGCGCGCTGGCCGGCGGCTACGCCTATATCGTCGATACCACTCAACCGGAGCACTGCACTCACCTCGAGATGAAGCCGGTGGTCGAAGCACGCCCCCTCGTGTCCCAGGGACTCCTCTTATTTGTCGGCTTTCACTCGATGATCGCCTGGGGTGCAAGCGGACAAGCGTGGGAGACGGCACGACTAAGCTGGGAGGGAGTCCGCATCACCGGCGTTGAGGCCAACACGCTGCACGGCATGGGTTGGAACCTGCTGACCGATCGCGAGGCCGCCTTTGAAGTTGACCTGCTTACTGGCCATCATCAGGGCGGGGGGTTTGCTCAGCCGCCGCAGCGGCAAAAAAGCTGAGCGCTGCATCGCCCTGCTTCAACTGACGAGTGTGTTCGAGCGCACCATAGCGCGAAGCAAGCTTCGACTTGCTCCCATGTTCTGCGATCACCAGAGCATCCGCGCCAAGAATCGCACGACCACGCACGCTTCCGAAAAAATTGAGCGTGCCGGAGTACTCGTCTTCAGCCTCATACGGCGGATCAAGATAGACGATATCCACCGGCTGCGGCAGTTTGCCAAGCCGTTGCAGCATCGCTCCCACACCGCGATCCTCCAACGTAAACTCGCGACTGATCTTCAACGCGGCAAGGTTCTGTCGCAGCGAAGCCAGCGCCGGCTCAGCGTTCTCCGCAAACCAGACGTGCTCCGCGCCACGGCTTATCGCTTCAATCCCCACCGCGCCAGTACCCGCGTAAAGATCGACAAACCGGCAACCCTCCAGCCGCGGCGCAAGGATGTTGAACAGCGTCTCCCTCAGCCGGTCACTGGTAGGACGAGTTTCGAGACCACGCGGAGCTGCGAGCTGACGGGAGCGGTAAGTACCTGCAATGACGCGCATCTTTCCTATGGTAAGCCCCATGCTAAGCCGCGAACATGCGAATCCGGTAACGGCAGCGCATACAATAGTGAACATGCGTGGGTGGTCTTTTCCGATCGGCAGATTTCTCGGCGTGGATGTTCGCATTCACACCTTCTTCCTCCTTATCCTCGGGTTGTCGATCAGCTACGCCTCCATGACGGGTGCCACCGGGAGCCGAGGATTCGCTCTCTGGCTTCTCCTCCTGCTTGCTGTGGTCGTTCGCGAAGTAGCCCGCGCCATCGGGGCAGCCTGGTTCGAACTCGACCTCCGCAGCGTGCTTCTGCTGCCCGTCGGCGGCCTGATGAGCTACGCCAGCACCGAAGCAACCGAGAAAGCCTCCACCCCCGAGATGCAAAAGCGCATGGCCGTCATCGGGCCAACGGCGAACATCGGATTCGGCCTGCTGTTGGCCGCGATGACGCTCGCAATCGCTCCCGAGGTCAGCATCCTCGAGCGGCCCTGGATGTCGCCCCTGCACCTGCTGAGGGCCGCTGTCTGGATGAACATCCTGCTCGGCGTCGTCAATCTGCTGCCAGCGTCACCACTCGATGGCGGCCGCGTCTTTCGCGGCGAGTTCGCCAAGACCAAAGGCGTCATGAAGAGCTCACGAGCCGCAGCAGGTCTGGGCCAGTTCATCTCCATCGCCCTTATCGTCGCTGGCCTACTCGCACCGAACATGTGGCTGGTCATGATCGGCGCGTTCCTCATGATCGGCGCGCACATGGAAGATCAGGGCCTCCTGCTGCAAACCGATGTCGACGCAGTGCGGATGCGCGACGTGATGCTCACGCAGTTCAGCATGCTGTCGGCCTCCGACACGCTCGAAGACGCACTCCAACGCTCCGTCCATACTCTGCAGGACGTCTTTCCCGTCGTGCGTGGATCGAATCTCGTCGGCGCCGTCTCACGGCAGAGCATCGTGGACGCCCTGCAAAGCGACGGCAACGGCTACGTGCAGGGTGTTATGACGCGCTCCTTCCAGACCGCCCAGCCCGACGATTCGCTCGTCAAGACGCTCCGTCGCATCATGGCCGGCCAGGGCGCGCAGATGGTTCCAGTCCTCGAAGGCGACCGCATCGTCGGCATCATCACGCCGCAGAATCTAGCTCTCTCCATGGGCATGCTGAACCAGCGCCGCAAGCTGCGGCAACCGGAATAATGCTCGCGCACCACGACAAGGGCGACCGGCCGCTGGCGCCGGGGCTCTACCTCGTAGCCACCCCCATCGGCAACCTCGAAGACATCACGCTCCGGGCGCTGCGAGTCCTGCGACAAGCGGACCGTATCGCCTGCGAGGACACACGTCAGACGCAAAAGCTCCTCAATCACTTCGAGATTCACACCCCGACCGTCAGCTATCACATGCACAACGAGGGCTCACGCACCGAAGAGCTCATAGCCGAGCTGAAGACCGGCGCCCGCATCGCCGTCGTCAGCGACGCCGGAACCCCCGGCATAGCCGACCCCGGCGGCCAGATCGTCGCCGCTGCCCTCGCCGCCGGAGTCGATGTCTTTCCCATCCCAGGCGCAAACGCCGCAATCAGCGGCCTGATCGCAAGCGGCCTCTCCACCGAGCGCTTCACCTTCCACAGCTTTCTCCCCGCCAAGGCAGGCCAGCGAAAGACCGCTCTCGAAGACCTCGTGCGAGGCGAGGTAACCCATGTCTTCTACGAAGCCCCACACCGCATCCTCGACACCCTGGCCGACATCGACGCCGTCTTTGGTCCCGAGCAGTACATCGTCATTGCCCGCGAGCTGACCAAGCTGCATGAAGAGTTTTTGCGAGGAACAGTCGCCGACCTACGATCCCAATTAGCCACGCGCGCCAGCGTCCGCGGAGAGATAGTACTGATGCTCGCGCCCACCTCAATCGAGAGCACCTCCGAAGACAAGAAAGACAAGAAAACCACCCTCGCCGCAGAGATCTCAGCAATGATGAAGTCAGAAGGAATCAGCGAGATGGATGCCCTTAAGCGAGTCGCCCGCGAACGCGGCATCGGCAAGAGCGAAGCCTATCGCGAACTCCAGCGCGAGCAGAACCGGCGACGCTAACCTCGTCGCGTCCCGGCTATTTCCCAACTAAACCTAATCCCGCCCCTTGACCCGATCGTAGTGATACACATTGCTGGTCGTCCCCAGCGCCTGGTTGTAAAGGCTCGTCGCGCCAATCGCTTCGTTCAACTCTTCAGTGAACTCATGGATCGCCCGCAGATGATCCGCCGACGCGGGAATCTCCAGCTTGCTCGTCTTGAGAAACTTCTGATACCCCCGGTCAAGCACGCGCGCAATCTCGCCATTCAGCAGCCACCCCGGCCGAGCCAGAATCTCGACCGTGCCGTCCGGAGCCGCGGCAATCTCAGCCGCACAGCCGTATTTCCTTACCTGGACAGCATTTGGCGTTCGCTTTGCACCCTCCTGAGCAGGGGCAACATCGAATCTCTGGCCACCGAGGAGACCAAGAACGTCATTGAAGTTTCGCTGTGGGATCTTTTTCGTCATAAGGCAATACGTTAGACTCGATTAACTGTCGCACATCCGCGAGAGTCCTTCAATCGCAGCGGCGCATAACTGTTCAAATGAGTCAAAAGAAGATGGAAGCTGCATGATCACCACCCTCAAACCGTTTGGAACCAGCATCCTCGACCGCGTCGGCCACACTCCGCTGGTCAGGCTCGAGCGCCTCAGCGCCCATCTGCCCGGAATCCAAATCTTAGGCAAAGCGGAATGGGCGAACCCCGGCGGCTCGGTGAAAGATCGTGCCGCCTCCGCCATCGTCACCGACGCACAGCGCAGAGGCCTCCTCAGCGACACACGCGGCCTGCTCGATGCCACCAGCGGCAACACCGGGATCGCCTACGCCATGCTGGGTGCTGCGTTAGGCTTTCGCGTTACCCTCTGCATGCCGTCGAACGTCTCGCCCGAACGCAAACGCTACCTCGCCGCCTACGGAGCAGAGGTTCTCTGGACCGACCCAGCCAACGGCTCCGACGGCGCAATCCGCAAAGCGAGAGAGCTGGCCGCAGCCGAACCCGACAAGTACTACTACGCCGATCAGTACTCCAACGACGAGAACTGGAAGGCGCACTACCGCACCACCGCAAACGAGATCTGGGAGCAGACCGAAGGCCAGGTGACCCACTTCGTCGCCGGCCTCGGAACCAGCGGCACCTTCATGGGCACGACCCGCCGCCTCAAGGAGCTGAACCCGTCAATCCGTTGCATCTCCATGCAGCCGGACTCGCCGTTCAACGGCCTCGAAGGCCTCAAGCACATGGCAACCGCAATCGTGCCGCGCATCTACGACCCCACACTCGCCGACGCCAACATCGACATGCCCACCGAAACCGCCTACGACATGGTGAAAAATCTAGCCCGCAACCAGGGCCTGCTCGTCGGAATCTCCTCTGCCGCCGCCGTCGCCGCCTCCCTTCAAATCGGCGAGCGGGAAGCCAGCGCTGGCCGCGAGGCAATCATCGTCACCATCCTCTGCGACTCAGCAGAAAAATACATGAGCGAACGCTTCTGGCAGGAGGGCTAACCCAGATGCTTCGCATCCACTACGCTGACTACGAAGCCCTGCGCGCTCACGGCGAAGAGACCTACCCGAACGAGTGCTGCGGCGTCCTGCTCGGAAAGAACGTCGCCGGCGAGGGCAATGGCGCCGCGGCGGTCAATCACGTCCAACAGATCGTCCGTGCCGGCAACACCCGCACCGACTCCGCCCACAACCGCTATCAGATCGCCCCACAGGAGCTGGTCAAGATTCAGCGCCAGGCGCGCGGCCTCGGCCTGGACATCGTCGGCTTCTACCACTCCCATCCCGACCATCCCGCCCAGTGGTCCAAGACCGACTTCGCAGAAGCCCACTGGCTGGGCTGCTCCTACATCATCACCAGCGTCGAACAGGGCAAGGCTGTCCTGACAAACTCCTTCCTGCTGAGCGGAACAACAGAAGAGGACAAGAGATTCGACGACGAACCAATTCAAATCGACATCGCCGCGAACGTCGCCGAAGCTGCGGTCCACAACCAGAAAGGTCAGGCATGAACATTCACATCCCCACCCCGCTGCGCGCCTACACAGGCGGACTCGAGACCGTCAGCGTCGCGGGAACAACCGTCGGCAGCGTCTTTCAGCAACTGACTGTCCAATACCCTGAACTCAAGCCACACCTCTTCACTCCGGAGGGCAAGCTCCGTTCGTTCGTCAACGTCTACCTCAACGACGACGACATCCGCTACCTCCCGAACAAGGAAGAGACCGCGGCAACCGACACAGACGAACTCACGATCATCCCCTCCATTGCCGGCGGTACGAGCTGTCGACTCTAAAATTTTCCTATTTGTAACCGTCTAAGTTCTAAGACAGTTTTACGAGATGAAGATTTTTTGACGCCTCCACGAGAGGAGAGGAAAAAGACAATGCCAACAGCCCTAGAAGAGACCGTAGAACTCCCAAGACTCTCTAATGACGAGATTGCCCGTTACTCCCGGCACCTCATCCTCCCCGAAGTCGGGATGGAAGGTCAGCAGAAGCTGAAGGCCGCCAAGGTCCTGTGCGTCGGCACCGGAGGTCTGGGAGCACCCCTTGCCCTTTACCTCGCAGCCGCCGGCGTAGGCACCATCGGCCTCGTCGACTTCGACACCGTCGACGCCAGCAACCTGCAGCGCCAGATCATCCACTCCACCGCGACCGTCGGCAAGCTCAAGGTCGACTCCGCCGAGATCATGCTCAAGGGCCTCAACCCCACCGTCAACGTCATCAAGCACAACACCATGCTCACCAGCGCCAACGCGCTCGAGATCCTGAAAGACTACGACGTCATCGCCGACGGCACCGACAACTTCCAGACCCGCTACCTGGTCAACGACGCCTGCGTTCTGCTCGGTAAACCCAACGCCTACGGCTCCATCTTCCGCTTCGAGGGTCAGGCCAGCGTCTTCGGCACCAAGGAAGGCCCCTGCTACCGCTGCCTCTACCCCGAGCCGCCACCGCCGGGCCTGGTTCCCTCCTGCGCCGAAGGCGGTGTCCTCGGCATTCTCCCCGGCCTCGTCGGAGTCATCCAGGCCACCGAGACCATCAAGCTGATCCTCGGCATCGGCGAGCCCTTGATCGGTCGTCTGCTCCTCGTGGACGCCCTCGGCATGAGCTTCCGCACCCTCAAGCTGCGCAAAAATCCCGAGTGCCCAGTCTGCGGACCAAACCCAACCGTGACCGAACTCATCGACTACGACCAGTTCTGCGGCATCACCCCACCCAGCGAAGTCGGTCCCCTCGAAGTCGCACGCGACAAGGCAGTCAGCGACCTTCCCGTCGTCGATGGCATCCCGCAGATCTCTGTCCAGGAGCTGAAACGCAAGCTCGACGCGAAGGAAGACGTCTTCGTCCTCGACGTTCGTGAGCCACACGAGTACAAGATCGTAAACCTCGGCGCGCCGCTCATCCCGGTCGGAGAGATCGCCCTTCGCACCGCCGAACTAGCCGACAAAAAGAACAGCGAGATCGTCGTCCACTGCAAGTCCGGCGCTCGCAGCCAGAAAGCCGCCCTCGCCCTCAAGCAGGCGGGATTCACCAACGTATCGAATCTAACCGGCGGCATCCTTGCCTGGGCCGACAAGATCGACCCCTCGCTGCCCAAGTACTAACCCACACTCAGCAACGAAAGAAGCGGCGCACGCACCCTGCGCCGCTTTTATTCTGCCTTGTCTTCCACTTCCAGCATCTGCAAACAAAGCGGCTTCTCTAACATGCAATCCATCCGCGCCACCGAAGCCAAAGCCCGCTCAATCGTCGAGCTCAGGCAAGGTTCCGTCGTCACCACAAACGGAAGCCGATGCTTCGGATATCCCCGCCGCTGCAGCAGCGAATCGATATTAGCTCCCACCTTCGAGAGCGCCCCCGAAATCGCAGAGACAATTCCCGGCTTGTCGTCAACAACAAATCGCAGATAGTGCGGTGCCAGAAAATCTCCCGTCACCTCACGCCTTCGCACCGGCAGCTGTACCGTCCTGCAATCCTGCGCAACGGCCAGCAGGTCCGACACCACCGCAACCGCCGTAGGCTCGCCGCCCGCACCGTGTCCCGAAAAAACAACATCGCCGCCAAACCTACCGCTCACCACCACCATATTCTGTGTGCCATGCGACCACGCCATCGGCGATGCCAGCGGAACCAGCATCGGCGCAACCCGCGCATGCACCAGCTTTCCGTCAAGCTCAGCCCGCGAAACCTGGCGAATGGTACAGTTCAGCTCCTTCGCATAAGAAAAATCGATCGCCTCAATCGCCGAGATCGTCTGTATCGCCACCGCATCCGGGTCCAACTCAGCGTGCATCGCAATGCGCGACAGAATGCAAAGCTTCGCCCGCGCATCGTAGCCATCGACATCGGCAGAGGGATCAACCTCCGCATAGCCAAGCTGCTGCGCATCCTCCAGAACGGTCGCGTAGTCCGCGCCAGCCTCCATCCGGCTCAGAATGTAGTTGCAGGTGCCGTTCACAATGCCGCTGAGTCTCGTCACCTGGTCGCCGCACAGCCCCTGCAGCATCCCCGGAATCACCGGCACACCACCCGCAACAGCCGCTCCATGCAACAGGTGGACGTTATGCTGCGCAGCAAACTTCGCCAACCCGGTCCCTCGATACGCGATGAGCTGCTTATTCGCCGTAACCACAGACTTGCCGGCAGCAAGAGCCTTGCGCAGCCATCCTTCCACCGGGTTCAGGCCGCCCATCAACTCAACCACAACGTCAACATCCGACCGCAGAATCACATCGATGCTATCGGTCCACACCACCGAAGCTGGCACCAACTTCGCAGCTTCAGAGCTACGCTTCCGATCCACATTGCGGTTGAAGATATGCGTCAGCTGCACACCCGGAAACCTCGACACGGACAGCACCCGCGCCACCGATCCACCCACCGTGCCAAACCCAAGCAGCGCAACCTTCACGACTGAATCCACTTTATTTGCCGCAACACTCTTCTTCCGCTTCGTCGTCATCTCTCAATAGTCGATTCTGCCGGCGTGCTCACGCCAGGCCTCAAAGCTCGAAATCGCCTGCTCCGGCAGAAGATTTACCATAGGAATCTTTCTCTGATCGAGCGGCAGCTTCATCTCCTCGTAGAGAAAAGCATCGTCAAAACCAGCCGCGGCAGCATCGGCGGCACAGTTCCCATAAAAAATCGCCTCGCAGTGCGCCCAGTAGATCGCAGCAAGACACATCGGACAAGGCTCACAGCTGGTATAGATATGGCATCCCGTCAGCAGAAACGTCCCAAGCGTCTGGCAAGCATTGCGGATTGCTACAATCTCGCCATGCGCCGTCGGGTCGTTGGTCGCTGTGACCCGGTTCGCGCCCGTAGCAACGATCTCGCCGTCGCGCACAATCACTGCGCCAAACGGCCCTCCGCGACCGGAGGTGACGTTCTCCGTTGCCAGCGCGATCGCTCTCTGCATGAAGACTGGGTTGCCCTGCATTCGACTCGGTATCCTTAGGTCACACTCTGCGCGGCGGAAGTAAACGGAATAATCAAATTATGGCACATGCCTTTCTCTCAAAACGCATCGTCACCCCACAGGGCACGCAACCCGGCGCGCTCCTCGTAGACGACGGAACCATACGCGCCATCTGCCGTCTGTCAGAGATCCCCGCTGACACCATCCTTCACGACTGCGGCAACGATGCTCTCCTCCCCGGCCTCGTCGATACCCACGTCCACATCAACCAGCCAGGGCGCACCGAATGGGAGGGCTTCCACACCGCAACCCGCGCCGCAGCAGCCGGAGGCTACACCACGCTCATCGACATGCCGCTCAACTGTCTCCCCGAGACCACCACCGTAGCCGCACTCGAAGAGAAGCGCGAGGTCGCAAAGGGCGAATGTTTCGTCGATTGGTCACCCTGGGGAGGAGCAGTCGCGGACAATCAGCACCACATCCTTCCCCTCGCACAAGCCGGAGTCCGCGGCTTCAAATGCTTTCTCATCTATCCCGGCTGCGACGGCTTCACCATGATCGACCAGCAACAACTGGAAGCCGCACTGCCATCCATCGCCCAATCCGACCTCCCTCTCCTCGTGCACGCAGAGTTAGCCGCCCCGATCGACGCAGCGACCCAATCTCTTCGCAACGCAGACTGGCGACAGTACCAAACCTACCTGACGTCGCGCCCCGATGAAGCCGAACTCCAGGCCATTCGCCTGATGATCCGGCTTTGCCGCCAGTACAGCTTCCGCCTGCACATCGTTCACCTCTCCACCGCGCTCGCCCTGGCCGAGTTGAACTCCGCCCGCAAAGAAGGCCTCCCCATCACAGTCGAGACCTGCCCCCACTACCTGCACTTCGCGGCTGAAGAGATTGCCGAAGGTGCAACTCTGTTGAAGTGCGCGCCTCCCATTCGCAGCAAGGAAAATCAGCGTGGCCTATGGCGCGGACTCCACGACGGAACCATCGACATGATCGTCACCGACCACTCCCCCTGCCTGCCCGACATGAAGCACACCGACACCGGCCGCTTCGATCAAGCGTGGGGCGGCATCGCCAGCCTCTCCCTCGCGCTCTCGATCATCCACACCGACTGCTCCAATCGCGGCGACTCGCTCGAAGACATCACGCGCTGGATGAGTAGCGCACCCGCAGCCCTCGCCGGACTCGCTCACCAGGCAGGCGCACTCCAACCCGGTCGTGACGCCAACTTCGTCCGCTTCGACACCGAAGCAACGTTCGCCGTCACACCCGACAAGCTGCACTACCGCCACACCATCTCGCCCTACCTCAACGAAACCCTGCGCGGTGTAGTAAGAGCCACCTATCTACGCGGAGAACCGGTGTATCACGAAGGCACCTTCGCCTCGACTCCTCAGGGCAGAGAGGTCAAGTTATAGTAGGCACACGCATGAACAAAGTTCTGGCCCGATGGAACTCGCTCGACCACGCCACCGCAGCCCGCGAGGCACTCCCCTGCTGCGGCTCCCACGCGTGGGCCGCTGCATTAGCTTCCACGCGCCCCATCGCAGACGAAACCTCTCTCATCGAAACCTCCGCCGTCATCTGGCGCAATCTTCCAGAACAGGCATGGCAGGAAGCATTCGACAGCCATCCCCGCATCGGTCAAAATCACGCACAAACCCACGCAACCGAAGAGTCTCTGCGTTGGTCGGCGCAGGAACAACGCGCAGCGCTCTCCGAAGATCATGCCGCGAAGCTAGCTCTCGAAGCCGCGAACGGCCTCTACGAAGAGCGCTTCGGCAGAATCTTCATCGTCTGCGCCACAAGCAAATCATCCGCAGAGATTCTCGCCATCCTGCAAGCACGAATGCAAAACGACGCGAGCACAGAGCTACGCGAAGCAGTAGAACAACAACGCCAGATCACACAGCTTCGCCTTCATCGCTGGCTGGAGTCAGAGTAACCATGGGCATCTCCACACACATTCTCGACACGACCCTAGGACGGCCAGCCACAGGCGTTCCCATCACCCTAGCTCGCCTGACCGATGGAAAGTGGTCGCCCCTCAATGAAGCGACTACCGACGCCGATGGCCGCTGCAAACATCTCCTACCCACAACCGAAACCCTGCAGCCGGGCATCTATCGCGTTCACTTCGAAACCATCGCCTACTACCGGCAACACAAACTAAACGGCCTCTACCCCTATGTCGAAATCGTCTTTACCGTCACCGAAGGCGAGCAGCACTACCACATTCCCCTGCTCCTGACCGCGAACGGCTACACCACCTACCGAGGAAGCTGACCCGATGATTGAGCTGGCTGAAAATCGTTACGGAAAATCCCGCGTCCGCCTGATGAAGGTCACCCGTCACGCTCATGGCCAGACTCACAGCCACGACCTGCGCGAATGGACGGTTCAAGTCTTACTGAAGGGCGACTTCGCTACCGCCCACCTCGACGGCGACAACAGCAAGATCCTCCCGACAGACACAATGAAGAACACCGTCTACTCTCTCGCGCGAGCTTCAAAGGCAACCGCCATGGAAGACTACGCCAAAGAGCTGGTCGACTTCCTCCTGACAAGAAATCCGCAGGTCTCCTCAGCCGCGGTTCGCATCGAAAGCATCATGTGGAAGCGCCTCACCATAGACGACGAACCACATCCCAGCGCCTTTATGCGCGGCAGCAACGAGCTTCAAACCACCAACATAGAACGTGCGCAGGGCGGCAGCTTTCACGTCCTCTCTGGCCTCGACAACCTCGTCATGCTCAAGACCGCGAACTCCGGCTTCGAAGGCTACATCAAGGACTCCCTCACCACCCTTCCTGAGACCAAAGACCGCCTCTTCGGAACCGCCGTCCGTGCCGAATGGCGCTACACCTCACCCAATCTCGAATTCGACGCCCTACGCACAAAGCTTCGCGAGGCCATGCTGTGTACCTTCGCCAACCACGACAGCAAATCCGTACAACAGACCCTCTACGCCATGGCAGAGAGCGCTCTCGAAGCCGTCCCTGCAATCGACGAGATCGAGATCACCATGCCCAACAAGCACTGCCTCCTCGTCGACCTCTCCCGCTTCCACCAGGACAATCCCAACGAGATCTTCGTCCCCACCGACGAGCCCCACGGATACATCGAGGCGCGCGTCCGCCGCAAATCTTGAAGCAGAATAAAGTAACTATGCCAGGCACAAACACAGATTGCGCCACCCGCATCATCGCCCGCTGCCGCGAGATCGCCGCCCACACCGAGGTCCCCGGCGAGATCACACGCCGCTTCCTTACCCCTCCCATGCGCGCCGTCCACTCGCTACTGAGCCAGTGGATGGAGGCCGCCGGAATGACAGTGCACACCGACGCCATCGGCAACCTGCGCGGGCTGTGGCCCTCTCCCATCGCTAACGCCCCTCGCTTGATCATCGGCTCTCATCTCGACACCGTACCCAACGCCGGAGCCTTCGACGGCATCCTCGGAGTCATCCTTGGCATCGCCGTCATCGAAGAGCTCCTCGAGCATCGGCCACCCTTCTCCATCGAAGTCATCGGCTTCTCCGAAGAAGAAGGCGTCCGCTTCAGCAAAGCCTTCCTCGGCAGCCTCGCAGTCGTAGGAAAACTAGCCCCAGAGACACTGCAGCGCACCGATCAAAATGGCCTAACCATCGCAGAAGCCATACGAAGCTACGGCCTCGATCCCGCAAACCTTCCCGCAGCAGTCTTATCCCGCGACGCCTTCGCTTATCTCGAGTTTCACATCGAACAAGGCCCCATCCTCGAGAGCGAGGGCGCATCGCTCGGCATCGTCGAAGCGCTCGTAGGACAGACCCGCATGCAACTCCTCTTCGAAGGCCAGGCGAACCACGCCGGAACCACGCCGATGCACCTGCGACACGACGCCATGGCCGCCGCCGCCGAATGGATTGTCGCCGTCGAAGCCTGCGCCACCGCTCACGAAGGCCTCGTCGCAACCGTCGGCAAGCTGGACGCCTCACCCGGCGCTGGAAACGTCATCGCCGGCAGAGTGAAAACCTCGTTAGACATTCGCCACGCAGACGACAACACCCGCCACGCTGCAGTCGACGCTCTAACGCAAATCGCAAAGACCGCAGCGACCAAACGCGGTGTGACCCTCACTCTCCGCACCGAGATGGAGCAATCCGCCGTCCCGCTCGATCCGCACCTTACCACCCTGCTGCACCGCGCCGCCGCACAAGCCGGCTATCCCAGCCGCAGAATGACCAGTGGAGCCGGCCACGACGCGATGATCCTCGCCCCAATCATTCCCTCCACTATGCTCTTCCTCCGCAGCCCCGGGGGCCTCAGCCACCACCCCGACGAAGCCGTGCTCCCACAGGACGTCGAGGCCGCACTCGCAACCGTAATGGAGTTCCTCGCGCTCCTGAGCGATGATAAAACCAAGGACAGCCATGCATAAGCTGGGACACACCCGCAGCACCAATCAGCGCGACCACCTCCTCCACACCCCGGACACCTTCGTCCGCACCGTGCTGCCCGGCATGGAACTCGCCACCGCCGTCGTCCACATCTCCCCTGCTGCCGGCGCGGCTTTCACCCAGTACACCGCAGAGCTCGAACCCGGCGGCAAACTCGGACCCACCTCCAACCAGCGATTCCTCTACGCCCTCGAGGGCGCAGCCGATCTCGCAACCGACACTACGTTTCAATCGCTGATCCCCGGCAGCTTCGCCTACATCCCCGAAGACACAGCCCACACACTCACCGCCCGACAAGCCACACGACTCGCCATCATCGAAAAGCCCTACGAAGCAATCGCCTCCGTTTCTTTACCAGAGGTCCTCGTAGGCCACGAAGAAAAAACTCTCTCCGTCCCGCTCAACGACGACCCCAACCTCCAGGTTCGCAGCCTCCTGCCCGGCTCGCCATCCTTCGACTTCGCCGTCAACACCATGACCTACCAGCCCGGCGCCGCACTCAGCATGGTCGAAGTCCACATCATGGAGCACGGCCTGCTCATGCTCGAAGGCGGCGGCATCTACCGCCTCGGAGACAGCTGGTATCCAGTCACCGCAGGCGACTTCATCTGGATGGGCCCCTTCTGTCCGCAGTGGTTCGGAGCCCTCGGCAAACGTCCCGCAAAGTACCTCATCTACAAAGACTGGAACCGTCACCCACTCGTCTAGCATCGGCGGCGAACCCCGACCAAAAGGAGGCAGCAGTTTTGACCCAGCAGATTCAGATCGATCAAGCACGGCTGATGAGTGAACTCGCAACCCTCGCTACATTCACCAACGCCGAGCCCGTCAGCGAAGGCACGTCGGTCACCCGCGTCGTCTTCTCTCCAGACGATCTCCGCGCCCGCGCCTGGCTCAAACAACTAGCCATCGCCGAAGGCTTCGAAGTCCGCGACGACGCCGTAGGCAACCTCTTCATCCGCTGGTCAGGCACAGAACCCAACCTGCCCGCCGTCGCCACCGGCTCCCACACCGACGCCATCCCTCACGCCGGAATGTACGACGGCACGGTCGGCGTCCTCGGCGGTCTCGAAGCGATGCGCGCACTCAAACGCACTGGCCTCCGCCCACGCCGCTCCATCGAACTCGTCATGTTCACCTCCGAAGAGCCCACCCGCTTCGGCATAGGTTGTCTCGGCAGCCGCCTCATCTCCGGGACCCTCGATCCCAAACAAGCCGACGCCCTCAGCGAAGCCAACGAGCCAGCCGATACAGCCCACACCCTCGCACAAGTTCGCACCGCCGCAGGCTTCACCGGCGACCTGGCATCGGTCAAGCTCGCACCCAACCACTACCACGCCTGGCTCGAACTCCATATCGAACAAGGCCCGCTCCTCGAACGCGATGGCATCCCCCTCGGCATCGTCACCAGCATCGCCGCCCCCGCAGGCTATCGTTTCACCGTCAGCGGACTCGGTGGGCACGCCGGAGCGCTCCTCATGCCCGACCGCAAAGACGCACTCTGCGCCGCGGCTGAACTCATCCTCTCCATCGAAAGACACACCCTCGCCACACGCGCCATCGACACCGTCGCCACCGTCGGCACCTGCGACGTCCATCCCGGCGCAGTCAACAGCGTCCCCAGCCGCGTCGTCCTCCAACTCGACATCCGCGACACCGACCCAACCCGCCGCGAGTCCGTTATGCAAGCCGTCCGTCGCGACATCGAAGAACTTCGCCAGCGCCGCAGCGTCATCATCACCGAGCAGCTAATCAACGCCGACGCCCCCGCCCAGTCCTCGCCCCACATCGTCGAACTCCTCGAAGAGGTCTGCGCCGCCCACGGCATCTCCCCCAAAAAGATGGTCAGCCGCGCCTATCACGACTCGCTCTTCATCTCCCGCATCGCCCCCATCGCCATGATCTTCATCCCCTGCCGCAACGGTGTAAGCCACAGACCGGACGAATATGCCACACCAGCGGATACCACTCTCGGGGTAGAGGTACTTGCCTCGGTTCTTGCTAAACTAGCGTCAGAGTAACTCCGCACCAGCATGGCCATCGAGTCCATCAATCCCGCCACTGGCAAGCTGTTGCGCAGCTTCGAGCCACTCACCGACGAAGTCGCGCGTCAGAAGATCGCTCTCGCCGCCGACTCCTTTCGCACCTACTCCCTCATCCCCCTCGAACACCGCGCCCTCTGGATGCGCAAGCTCGCCTCGATCCTCGAACACGAGATCGACGACTTCTCCATCCTCATCACCCAGGAGATGGGCAAGCCCCTCCACGCCGCCCGCTTCGAGATCCTCAAATGCGCCGACGCCTGCCGCTACTACGCCGAGCACGCCGCCCGCATCCTCGCACCGGAGTCCATCCCCACCGAAGATAACTACAGCTACGTGCGGTGGGATCCAATCGGCATCGTGTTAGCCGTCATGCCGTGGAACTTCCCCTTCTGGCAGGTCTTCCGCTTCCTCGCACCCGCGCTCATGGCCGGCAACGTCGCTCTCCTCAAGCACGCCAACAACGTCCCGCAGTCCGCGCTCGCCATCGAATCCCTCATTCGCCGCGCAGGCTTTCCCCGCGGCACCTTCCAAAGCCTCCTGCTAGAAATCCATCAAGTCGAAACCATCCTCGGCGATGAGCGCATAGCAGCAGTCACCGTCACCGGCAGCGAGACCGCAGGCCGAGCCATCGGCGCACAAGCCGGCTGGCTCATCAAAAAATCCGTCCTCGAACTCGGCGGCAGCGATCCCTTTATCGTCATGCCCTCCGCCGATCTCGACGCCGCCATCGAAACCGCAGTCCGCGCCCGCTGCGTCAACTCCGGACAATCCTGCATCGCCGCCAAACGCTTCCTCGTCGCCGACGAGGTCTACGACGTCTTCGAATCCCGCTTCGTCGCAGGCATGGAAGCCATGCGCGTCGGCGACCCCATGAAAGACGGCACCGACATCGGCCCTCTCGCCACCGTCCGCGCCGTCGAACTACTCGAACAACAAGTCCAGGCCGCCACCAAGGCCGGAGCACGCATCCTCACTGGCGGCGAACGCATGCTCGGCACCGGCAACTACTTCGAACCCACCGTCCTCACCGGCGTCCCGCGCACCTCCCTCGTCTATCGCGAAGAGCTCTTCGGCCCCGTCGCCATGCTCTTCCGCGTCCAGGACATCAACGAGGCCATCGAGATCGCCAACGACACCCCCTTCGGCCTCAGCGCCTCCGCCTGGACCCGCGACCCCGCCGAACAACAGCGCTTCATCACCGAGTTGCAGTGCGGCGGCGTCTTCCTCAACGCCATGGTCGCCAGCGATCCGCGCCTGCCCTTCGGCGGCATCAAGCGCTCCGGCTACGGCCGCGAACTCTCCGCCGCAGGCATGCGCGAGTTCCTCAACGCAAAGACCGTCGTCATCTCCTCCGCCACCACCGCCAGCGAACCCGCCACCAAACCATACTTAGTCTCCACCGCCGACCCCTCCCCCACCCGCTAGCATCTTCCCTCGCCCAACACGAGACACCAGTTTTCGGCTAAGCTTCTGTGTCGTCAAGAAGCCATCTCCGCTCGTCGTGAAGCCCTCGTCGACCAGACACATCTTTACCAAGAGGATCACCATGCCCGATCTCAAGTACTCCAGCGGCTTCGGAAATGAGTTTGCCACCGAGGCCCACTCCGGCGCCCTCCCCGTCGGCCAGAACGCCCCACAAAAGGCCCCGCTCGGCCTCTACACCGAGCAGCTCAGCGGCAGCCCTTTCACCGCGCCGCGCCTGCTCAACCGCCGCACCTGGACCTACCGCATCCGCCCCTCCGTCATGCACAAGCCCTACGAGCGCATCGCCAACGGCATGGTCCGCTCCACTCCCTTCAACGAGATCGAGACCACGCCCAGCCAACTCCGCTGGGACCCGCTCCCGTTACCAACGACGCCAGTCGACTTCATCGACGGCCTCACCACCCTCGCCGGCAACGGCGACCTCACCATGCACTCCGGCGTCGCCATCCACATCTACGCCGCAACCAAAAGCATGACCGACCGCTTCTTCTACACCGCCGACGGCGAGCTTCTCTTCGTCCCCCAGCTCGGCCGCCTCATGCTCCACACCGAACTCGGCATCCTCGATCTCACCCCCGGCGAAGTCGCCCTCATCCCCCGCGGCATCAAGTTCCGCGTAGAACTTCTCGACCCCCAGGCCCGCGGCTACCTCCTAGAAAACTACGGCGCCAGCTTCCGCCTGCCAGAGCTCGGCGCAATCGGCGCCAACGGCCTGGCCAACAGCCGCGACTTCCTCACCCCGCACGCCGCCTACGACGACCGCGACAACGGCACCTTCCAGGTAGTCGCAAAGTTCCAGGGCAATCTCTGGGCCTCCGACTTCGATCACTCCCCGCTCGACGTCGTCGCCTGGCACGGCAACTACGCCCCCTGCAAGTACGACCTCGCCCGCTTCAACTGCATCAACTCCGTCAGCTTCGACCACCCCGACCCCTCCATCTACACCGTCCTCACCTCACCCAGCGAGATCCCCGGCACCGCCAACGTAGACTTCGCCATCTTCCCCCCGCGTTGGATCGTCGCCGAACACACCTTCCGCCCACCCTGGTTCCACCGCAACTTCATGAACGAGTTCATGGGCCTGGTCACAGGCGAGTATGACGCCAAGGCCGAAGGCTTCGTCCCCGGCGGAGCCAGCCTGCACAACTGCATGAGCGGCCACGGCCCCGACGCAGAAACCTTCGACCGCGCCAGCAAAGCCGACCTCAAGCCCGTCAAACTCGAAGGCACCATGGCTTTCATGTTTGAAACCCGCTTCGTCTGCCGTCCCACAAAGTTCGCGATGGACACCGCCGCCCGCCAGCACGAGTACTACACCTGCTGGCAGACCCTTAAGAAAAACTTCAAACCGTAGCTAGCCAAAACCCCTTGTCCTCCCCCGACCAACGGGAGGACAAGGGGTTTCTATCCACCAAAACAAGGTATACAAGTCACGAAGTGACCGCCTCCCGCGCAGGGAGCCCGTCCGGCAGGACCCTAGAAGTTAAACGTAGCCTGCAACGTAATCCGCCGCGAAGCCGTAGCCGAGCTGAACGGCCCCGCGGCCAGCGTAGTGAACTGACCAAACCGCGGCGAACTCAAACTGCTCGTAGGCGTCCCATAAGGAATGACGTTGAACAGATTGAAGGCCTGCGCCCCCAGCGTAAACGTATATCGATGGCCGGAACTAGCACCCTGAGGCCCGAACCCACCACGAACCCCACCCGGCCCACCAGCCCGAGGACCACCACCAGGGCCCCCAGGACCACCGCCAGGGCCGCTACTTCCTCCCGTCGCCGCAGCCGCGCCACGAGTCTTCTCTCCAAATCCAAACGTCCGCGAAGCACGAAGATTGAACGTAAAGTTCGCAGGACCATTACAGTAGTTGATCGGCACAGGCGTCAGGCTGCCAGTCTGCGTGGAACTGAAGGCACTCGAGACCCTGCAGTCCCCACTGTCCCCACTCGCAAAGAACGGCCGCTGGTTATAGATCGACGAACCCGTAGGATCGAGCCCGGTCGTCAGGTTATACGGCGTCCCCGACTGCGCAATGATGAACGGACTCGCAGAGAAGCTGTACGGAAGCTGCCAGCTCCCACCCACAACCGCAAAGCTCGCATGAGCAAACGTCGCCCGCCCATAGTCCACCTTCGTGTTCGTATTGCTGGTCGGAAAGAATCCCGCTCCCGAAGTATTCGCATTCGCAAGATTCAGCGAATAAAACCCAAACAGCGTCAGCTTCTTCAACCGCGCATTTCCATTGATCAACAGCTGATTCTCTTTATAGACCCCGCCCGACTGAAACTGTTGATCGAAGCCGTTGTCGACGATGAAGTTCCTGCTCAGATACTGATGATCGCCCCGCGCATAAAGGTAGTTCACCGACATCGTGGCCGCGCGCCCAAGCTGCTGATCCACCCCAACCGCCTCCTGCATCGTGTACGAGCTGCGTATCCCATTGCCCAGTCCATACGTCGTAATCTTGCTCGTCGTCGAAGTGCCACAGTTGATCGGCGGGTCCGGTGTGCAGCCGCTGCCTGGATTGATCGCCGTCGAGGTCACCTGATTGGTTCCATTCTCCTGCAGCGTCGTCAGATAATTCGCCAGCGTAAACCGATCGTAAAAGATGCCGAATCCGCCTCGCACCACCGTCGTAGGCGACTTCCCCCCGCCTCGCGGAATCCCGTAAGCGAACGATGCCCGCGGCGCAAAGTCATGCCCGCTACTAATTACGTTCTGCGCCTCCAACCGCATGCCGTACGTAATCGTCAGGTTCGCCTTCGGCTTCCAGTCATCCTCCGCGTAGAACCCCACGTCAGTCAGACGTCCATTCACCTCCAGCTTGTTGATCGTAGTCGCAGCATACTGCCCCGGCAGCCCGCACTGGTACGACGAGATGCCTGCATTCAGAGCATCGCAAGGCTTCGTCGCCGCAGCATTACAGTTGCTCGGCCGCTTGATGCTCGGGTTCGGGTCCGTGCACGGATCGAGCAGATACGAGTAAGTAAACGTCCCATTCGATCCCGCGTTCGACGACAGCGATTCATTCGTCGTGCGCAGCCGCGCGCCAAACCGAATAAAGTTCTTCGCCGTCGCAATCGAGCTGTAGTTCTGCACCTCAAGATGCGTGCTCGTACTTCTCTGCGTCCCCTGGCTCGATCCGCCCGACGTAAAGATTCCCTGCACCGACAACGTCGGATCAGTGCTCACCGGGTCCTGTGTCGAGTAGTCGCGCTGATACTCAAACCGCGTCTCATTAATCACCCGCGGACTCAGAATCTGCGTATCGCTGATCTGAACCGTATTCTCCGTGGTCTCCGTGTTGTAGCCCGCCGTCGGCAGATTCGTGTTCCCGATGCCATTATTGTTCTGCCCATTCACGTTGTACTGGTACCGCACCGTCAGCGTGTTCTTCTCTCCCAGAGCAAAATCAACACGCGGGCTCACATCACTACGCGTCTGCGGATGCGACACCGCACGCGCCGACTCCGGATAAGAAGAAAAATACGAGCAGCTTGAAATCGTCGTGATCCCGGGATCGCAAGGCGTCGTTGCATCCGCTGAAGTAGCATAGTACCCACTCGGATTGACGATATTGTTGTCCTGAATCGTCCGATGCGAGCCACCAACCGTAAACGAAGAGAACCGATTGATCGGCCCGCTCACGCTCCCCAGAATAAAGATCGTGTGATACGGCGGCTGCGTATTCGACGCGCCCAGAAACGGGTTCGACGTGTTGAACGCATTATCCCCACCCTGCACACTCAGACTGCCATGATATTTGTCCGTACCCGGCTTCGTAAAAACCTCAACCCGCCCATAGCCCAGCTTGTCGTACTGCGCCGAAAACGGATTCTGGTTGATGCGAATCTCGCGAATCGAAGACTTAGGAGGCAGCTGTCCGCCGGTAAATCCATCGACATAAATCTGTCCGCCGTTCGGACCAGCAGCCGGCCCCGCCAGCGCCGTCAACTCCGAAGAAAGTTCATCCGGATCATCCGAAAGCGCCTCCAGATCTTTGCCCTTGATCACCGTGCTGCTGGCATTGCTGTCGGGGTCCACGCTCACCTGCGCCCCCTGCGCATTCACGTTCACCTGCTGCTTCTGCTCCTCGATGGCCATCTTTGCATCCAACGTCAGATTCTGCCCCGCCGCGATCCTCACCCCCAGCTTCACGTACGACGCAAACCCCGGCATCGTCACCGTCACCGAATAAGTCCCCGCCGGAACACCGCTCAGCACATAGCTTCCATCGCTCTGCGACTTCGTAATCAAAGCCTTCCCCGAGACCGGAGTCAGAGTCACCGTCGCACCTGGAATCACAGCGCTCTCAGGATCCGCCACCACCCCATGCACCGTCGCGCCCGTCTGCTGAGCGCTCGTCACAACCGGCATCCATGCAACAAAAAAAAGCAAAACAAACTTCAACCCTGCGCGAAATGACATTACTTCTCCTAAAAAGTTTTCCATCGTTGCCGTTCGCGTCAAACTACTGCGCGCTGCTATCAGAGCCGCCGAGGCTCCACGGAGACAGCGTCAACGCCGGTCCACCGCTAGGCGTCGCTGCCAGAATCGGCTCCACCCCCGAGAGCAGAGTCACACAAGTTACATGGCCATTGGGATCCGGCTGCGACGCAACGATCATCACCGCATCTCCAGTCTTCAAGTCAGCAACCGTCTGATTCGGCAGCCGGCTCACCAACTGAGACAGATCGGCTCCAGCAGAGCGGCCCTCAGCCCGTCCTCCCTCACCACCACTCGCCTGCCCTCCACCCTGAGCCCCCCCGCCTGCTCCAGCGGCGGCCCCGCCCTTGGCTCGCGCAGCAAACCTCGTCGCAGCCTCCGGCGGCAGAGCCTTCAGGCTGGAGTTGTCCGTGATCTTCACCATCACAGTCTTCTTCGTCGCAAGGTCCTTCAACGTCAGCGTTCCGCCAGTCGCGTCGATAGTTCCAATCAGCCCAGCGAGATTCTTGAACGACCCACTCACCACCTCTTCCGCCTGCATCGAAGATCCATCGTCTGACTTCGCCCCACGCACCCGAAGCTGATCGCCCACCTGTATCTGCGCCAGCGTCCCCGGCTTCGCATCTTCAAACTTCACAGAGTCGCCCGCATACCGCCGAAACTTCGTCGCACTCGACGTATTCACCGTCAGCTTCTTCGCCCCCACCGACAACACAATAGACCCGGCATCCACCGAGCTCACAATCCCGCCCGTCCCTCGCTTCTGCCAGTCGCCTTGCTCCGCCTCATGCTTCTGCGCAATCTCCGACGACTTCATCAGAATCACGCGCGAAGCCGTAAGCCCCACACCGCCGTCTCCGGCCTTGCCGCTCACCAGCACACGGTCGCCTGCTGCAATATCAGCCAGCGTAATCGTCTGCGCCGTCTTCAAATCCGTGCTGCCCGGCGCGAGTTGCAGAATGCGCGCCCCATCGGCCACACTCACCACAACCTCCTGCCCCGCATCGGTCGTTAGCGTCAGACTGTTCCCCGCCGTCGCCTTCACCGTGCCAATCTGCCGCACAGCCGCAGGCGTCGCAGCCGGTGTTTGCGCGAAAGCAAAGTGGTCTCCGCCAGCAGGTGCGGCGATCGAAACGATCAAACCCACACCCAATACACCTGCCCGGAAAACCCCGAAATCTTTCAACATGGTCCTCTCCCTCAATGAAGTACAGCCCCCTCTCGTCGGTCGCCTGAAATTTACTCCTTCAGGTCGCCATCCACTAAGGAAGACGAGACAGCAGCTTAAAAGTTTCCCTGGGAAAAGCCTTGTCTGGATGAAGCTGAAACCCGAGCAATCGACTCCAGCCGCGCTCCCATGCTACCTGTTTTACAGCTCGCCGCCCACAAAACCCACCGGCTGTCACTCTCTCGTAACGCGCCCCACATCGGCCAATCGCGCCAGAATCTACCGCATCGCCTCACTCGAAAGGATCGCCGCGCTATCCGCAGGCAACTCCACAGAACCATCCTTCACCACAACGCCAGCCTTCGAAGCCAGCAACAACTGCGCCCTCCTAGAATGAGGAAGCTCCACCTTCTCCGCTCCAAGATTGCACATCACCGTCACCACCCCACGCTCGAAGATCAGCCATCGCCGCCTCTCGTCGAAGCTCGCCCTCACGTGTCCCACCGCACCATCGTTCAACGCCACAGACCCGCGCCGCAACTGAATCAGCCTGCGATACCAATCCAGCATCTCCGCATGGCGACCCTCATGAACCTCCTCCCAATTCAACTTCGAACGCAGAAAGGTCTCGACCTTCTCCGGATCAGGAATATCCTCCGGCTTCCATCCAAACGCCGCGAACTCACTCCGCCGCCCATTCTTGACCGCCTTCGCCATCTCCGGATCGTCATGGTCCGCGAAGTACAAAAACGGAGTCGACGCGGCATACTCCTCGCCCTGAAAGATCATCGGAATAAACGGCGCCGTCATCACGATCGCCGCCGCAACCTTCGCGCGGTCGAACCCCACCACCTGATCGACTCTATCGCCAACCGCACGATTGCCCACCTGATCGTGATTCTGGATATATCCCAGAAAATGATGCGGCGACAGATCATCCGCCGGCCGCCCATGCGAGCGCCGCCGATACTGCGAATAACTCCCATCCTGCACAAAGTTCTTCGTCAAAGCCTTCGCCAGCTTTTCCAACGTGCCGAAGTCCGAGTAGTACCCCTTCCCCTGCCCCTCCAAGGCAAGCACCGTAAACAACGAATGATGAAAGTCATCGCTCCACTGCGCATCCATCCCATACCCGCCACTCTGCGCAGGTGTGACAACCCTGGGATCGTTCAAATCACTCTCGGCGATCAGTACCAGCCGTCGTCCCAGCTTCGCCGACAACGCCTTCACCTCAGACGAGAGCTGCTCCATAAAATGAACCGCCGACCGATCGACATACTCATGCACCGCATCCAGACGAAGTCCATCGATGTGATACTCCCTCATCCACATCAGCGCGTTGTCGCAGAAGAATCTCCGCACCTCATCGCTTCCCTCGCCCTCGAAGTTAATCGCCCCGCCCCACGGAGTATGGTGCCTCTCAGTGATGTAAGGCCCATACTTGCCCGAGTAGTTCCCCACCGGTCCGAAGTGGTTATAGACCACATCCAGCAGCACCGCGAGCCCGCGCGCATGGCACGCATCCACCAGCCGCTTCAACCCATCCGGCCCACCATATTGTTCGGTCACCGCAAACAGCGCCGCCCCGTCATACCCCCACCCCTGCCCGCCCGGAAACGCAGCCACCGGCATCAACTCCACATGCGTAATGCCAAGCTCCACCAGATATCCCAGCTTCTCAATCGCCGAATCAAATGTCCCCCCCGGCGTAAACGTCCCCACATGCAGCTCGTAGATCACAGCATGCGAGAGCGCTGGCGCACTCCAGCCTCTGTCGTTCCACTGGAAAGCCCCATGGTCATACAGCCGCGACAACCCATGCACTCCATTCGGCTGCCACTCCGACCGCGGATCAGGCCACGCCTTCGGATCCTCTCCAATCACAAATCCATAATCCGTCCCAACACCGGCCTCTCTCACCGAAGCACTCCACCATCCGTGCTCGTCAGGCCCATTCAGCGGATACGTAACATCGCCAATCTTCACACCAACCTTTGAAGCCACAGGCGCCCAAACTGAAAACTTATGCATCAGCGATCTCCCCCAACCTCTTCACGCGCCAGCAGCGCCACCGGAAAATCCTTCAACAGTCCCCTGACTTCGACCTCGCCACCCTCAACCATCACTCCCGTCAGACGATTCCTCCATCGTCCCTCAGGCAATGTCACCACTGTATCCCTCCACGCTCCGCCCAACTTCACGATCAATCTCGGCACCACCGTCACCACATCCTCGCCCCGCAGATACGCAATCACGTGGTCATGCTTCACTCCATCCACCATCAACGGAACATAGTCAGCCTCCGCTCCAAACGACGCTGGCCGCTCGCGCCTCAGTCGAAGCGCCTTATGAATCGTCCACATCTTCGGCAGCCCCTCCTCGGCCCTCGCCATCACCTGCGCCGCCGCATCGCCGCCATTCATCTGCTTCAACTCCTGCAGCAGCCGCTGCCGCAACGCGTAGTCCACCGGTCGCCGATTATCCGGATCGACCAAACTCAAGTCCCACAGCTCCGTCCCCTGGTAAAGATCCGGCACACCCGGCGCCGTATACTTCAGCAGCGTCTGCGCCAGCGAGTTCACCCGCCCCGCCTCCAGAATCCTCTCCACAAACTGCTGCAGCTCCCGCTGAAACGGCGCATAGCTATAAGTGAACTCAATAAATAAATCCAGCGCGTCTTCAAACTCCTTGTTATTCGCCACCCAGGTCGTCTGCTGCTTGGCCTCCCGCATCGCCTTCAACATATACGCCTGCGCACGATCCATCGGCAGCGGCCACGCCCCAATCAAAGTCTGGTAGAAAAAGTACTCCGTATTTCGATCCGGCAACGGCTCCACCCCAGGCTTGCGCGCGCGAAACGCATTGTTCATCCGCGACCACCGCTGTATCGCCGCGCCAAACTTCCCCGGTATCTCCGACAGCACCGCCATCCGCGCCCTCACATCATCGCTGCGTTTGGTGTCGTGCGTCGCCAGCGTAGTCATCGTGCAGGGGTGCGTCTCCTGCATCTTCCTGCAGTACGAATGAAACTCCTCAATGCTCAGTCCATTGCGCCCCGGATCGCTCCCCACCTCATTCATTCCCGTCAACCGGTTGTAGCAATAAAACGCCGTGTCCTCCACGCCCTTCGCCATCACCGGCCCGGTGAACTGCTGGAACCTCAGCAAAAACTCACTCTCCAGCTTCCCCTTCACCTCCATCGTCAACACATCTCGAAGAAAGTCGAAGAGCCCCCCGTCGATATCCTGCCGCTTCTCCTTCGCACACTCCGCAGCCTGCGTAATGTACTCGCGATCCTCCTCTGTAATCTCTTCCCGCTCCGGCACCACATACGTCCGATAGATCGCGAAGCAAGCCGCCACCTCGCGAATCGCACGCCTCACCTCTGCCCTCGTGTAGTCGCGCTCATCGCGATTCGCCTCGCAGATCTCCACAAAGATCGACGTCAGTCGATTCACATCGCTCCCCAGCGCCTCCTGCGACACGTTGATCTTCTTCTCATGCGCAATCGCAGAAAAGTCCGTAGGCTGTCCCGTAAAATCCGCATACACCGTGGACAACTCCATCATGCCCTCAGGCGCCACCAGCACTCCCGCCGCAACATTCAGAAAGTCGTACCCACTCGTGCCTTCAATCGGCCAATCCTCGCGCAGAAACTCACCCGGCTCCAGAATCTTCTCCCCGATCACCCACGCATCCGGAGCGCGTTGGCGCAGCCGCTTGAAGTACTCCTTCGGATCCCGCAGCCCATCCGGATGATCCACCCGCACGCCATCCAAAACGCCTCGTCGCAGCCAATCCAACACCAGCGCATGCGTCTCTTCAAACACATACTCCCGCTCCACCCTCAGCCCAATCAAAGTATTCACGTCAAAGAACCGCCGATAGCTCAACTGCTGATCCGCCGTCTTCCAATAGGCCAGGCGATAGTTCTGCTGATTCAAAAAATCATCCAGAGCATCCAGGTTCTCGTTCAGGTCCGCCATCGCCCGATCCATCGCATCGAGGATTGCCGGCTCCTCCGCGCACAACCGGTCCAGCAGCGTAAACAGCACCACCTTGTCGCGATGCCGAGCCAGAATCGTTCGCCGATCCACATACTCCGGCGCCGGCAACCGTCCAAACGAAGCCGCAAGAAAGCTCAGCGTATCCGACTTTGCATACTCCGCCGCCCGCGCCAGAATCACCGGCAGCGACTGCGGAGACACCGGCAGCGACTGCCCCGAACACTCCACCTGAAACTTCACGCCGCGCCGCACCACCTTGATCCCGCCCGTCTGCAGCACCCGCCCATACTGATCCCCAAGGATCGGCACCAGCACCTTGTCCCGCAGCCGCTCCTCCTGCGGCTGCCAGTCGATATCGAAGAACGAAGCATACCGGCTCGACGTTCCATTCTCGAGCACATCCCACCAGAAGCGATTCTCCTTGCCCAGCGACATATGGTTCGGCACGATGTCCAGCACCTGCCCCAACCCCGCCTCGCCCAGCTTCTTGCAGAACCGGTCATGCGCCGCCGCGCCCCCCAGCTCTGCATTCACCTTCTGATGATCGACCACGTCATATCCATGCATACTCCCCGGCGCAGCCTGCAGATAAGGAGAGCTGTAGACATGCGAGATCCCGAGTTCATGCAGATAGTCGGCGATCCTCGCCGCATCGTCGAAGGTAAAGTCTTTATGCAGTTGCAGTCTGTAAGTAGAACCTGGAATTCGTAGCATCATCAACCAATCGAAAGTTAGCGTTCAGGAAGCAAGGCAGTAACATTCACGCAGATATTCCGCACAAAAAAATCCAGGTAACTCGTTAGAGACGCATTTACTTCCGTTGGTTGTATTCACCGCCGGCGACGCAATCCAGAAACTCCCGCGTGCAGGCCCGTAGCAATGAAACCACCCGCTACACGATGCGAAAGCACTAAGCCCGGCTACTGAGCCCGACGACGCAATGCGGGTCTTGCTCGAGCCTGCTGCTCAGGCGACCACAGACCCGACATCGCAAAAGCAGCATGGATCAACGCAATATGCGATAGAGCCTGGGGAAAGTTCCCCACCATCCGCTTCTCAATAGGATCGTACTCCTCCGACAGCAGGCCGGCATCGTTGCGCAGCGCAAGCAGCCGTTCGAACATCGCCTTCGCATCTTCCTTCCGTCCAATCAACCACAGATTCGTCACCAGCCAGAAGCTGCAAGCCAGAAACGCGCCCTCCCCTCCAGCAAGCCCATCCTTCGTCTTCTTCGTATCGTATCGTTCCACAAAGCCATCCTTCATCAGCCGCCGCTCGATCGCCTCCACCGTGCCAAGTATCCGCGGATCATCCATCGGCAGAAATCCCACCAGCCCAATCAACAGACACGACGCATCCAGCTGCTTCGACCCATACGACTGCACAAAGCTGTTCAGCTTCTTATCGAACCCCTTCCTGCAAATCTCCCGATGCAGCATCTCGCGATTCTTCTTCCACCGCTTCACATCGCCCTTTCCGTCGAACTGCTCATGATGCTTGATCGCCCGATCCAGCGCCACCCAAGCCATCACCTTCGAGTGCGTAAAGTGTTGCGCACCTCCACGTGTCTCCCATATCCCCTCATCCGGCTCCGGCCACACCTTACACAGATGATCGATCAGAGCCGCCTGCACCGAACTCGCCGACACGCGTATCTCATCCTCGGCCTGCGGAATTCTCGACAACGCCGAAGACACCTCGCCAAACACATCCAGCTGAAACTGATCCACCGCCGCGTTCCCAATCCGCACCGGCTTCGAACCCTCATAGCCCGGCAGCCAGTCCGCCACCCACTCCACCAGCTGCCTCTCGCCGCAGATCCCATAGATCGTCTGCACCTGGTCCGGCGCCCCGGCGATAGCTCGCAGCAACCACCTCCGCCACTCCACCGCCTCATCCATATAACTGGCCTGCATCAAAATCAGCAGCGTAAACGAAGTGTCGCGCAGCCAGCAGTAACGATAGTCCCAGTTACGCGACCCGCCAATCCTCTCCGGCAGCGACGTCGTCACCGCCGCCACAATCCCACCCGACGGCCGATACGTCATCGCCTTCAGCGTAATCAGCGAGCGCTCCACCGCCTCGGCATACGGTCCCCTATACGCATTCCTCCGGCTCCACTTCGTCCAGAACCTCTGCGTCTCCCCGAGCGCCTTATCGACAGAAAGCTCACGCGGCAACTTCTCCAGAGACGAAGAGTTGGTCAGCGTAAAACTCATCGTCTCCCCCTTCCGCACCGTGAACTCACTCCGCGTCGTCATCCCCACACCACGCAGCCGGGCCTTCGTCCTCAGCGTAACCATGTCCGAACCCGCGATCGCCCGCACTCCATCTTCAATGCGCGTCACCCACGGCACCGTCCTTCCGTAGTCAAAACGAATCGCCAGATCCATCTGCATCGACACCCTGCCGCGAACTCCACGCACGATCCTCACCACATGAGAGTGCTTCTCGCGCGGCGGCATAAAGTCGATCAGGCACACCTCGCCCTCTCGCGTCTCAAACGTCGTCTGCACGATCAGCGTGTGCCCTTCATACTCCCGCCTGATCGCCTTCACCTTACCCTTCGGAGCAATCTGCCAGAAGCCGTGATCCCGCGTCCCCAGCAGCGCGGCAAAGCACGCAGCAGCAGGAAATGACGGCCAGCAAAGCCAATCGATCGACCCCTCCTTCGAGACCAGAGCCGCAGTCTCGCAGTCCCCTATCATGCTGTAGTCTTCAATCCTCGAACCATGCAAAGCCCCATGTAACGATCCATGAAGCAATCCATGCAAAGCTCCATGTAACCTCTCGTGCACCGACCCAGCGACTTTCTTCTTCTGCTCCGCCACAAAACCTCCCAACTCCGGCGTATTCACCCCGCCAGCAACCACATACCCCACAACCCGCATCTCTCTAACAACGACTAACGACAGGTAAGATGCACACAACAATAAATTCAGATCAGGCAAGGAAGTATGCCTGCGAAGATTTCCCCGAGGCAACTCCCGAGGCAAACTGAAGACAGCAAAAGACAGCGAAAATCTCTCCCGACCGCCTCTCCCGCTCTCGCGCGCTATCACAATCGGCAGTACACTCACGGCAGCAACACTTCCTGAAACGACAACCAGTTATTCGCAACCTGAGCCACCGCCAACCGAACCGAGAAAGTCCACATCGCACGATGGCCTCCGCAGACACAAATATCGACCTCACCTCCAACGCCATGCCTGCAACCACAGCGACGACGACAGCGACGACCGCAACCGGCAGCCTGCTCGTCAGCCTCGTTCCCCTCTCGCAGGAGGCCTTCGAAGCCACCCTCTCCAACCTCGCCCTCGCCTTTCCCAACGACACCGTCCTGGTCGCCACACCCGACACCGCCCCTCAGCTCTCCTCCGGCAGCCCCCTTCGCCTCATCCCCTACACCCCCACCGCCGTCTCCGCCACCCCCTGGGTTCTCACCGCAGCCGACTATCTCAACACCTACAAGCTCGCGCAGGAAAACCGCGTCTCCAGCTGCCTTCTCCTCGGCGCCGAATCTCAGTCGCTCAAACCCGAAACCATCCGCACCCTCGCCAGCTCCACCCTCACCAACGACCTCTCCGTCGCGCACTACGACCTCGGTCCCCGCGAAGGCCTCGTCAACTCAGGCATCCTCTACCCGGTCACCCGCGCCCTCTTCGGAACGCGCCCCCGCTTCCCCCTCGCCATCGACCTCGGCGTCTCCCTCCGCATGGCCGGCCGCCTCGCCGCCACCGCGCAACGCTTCACCGCCGCCTCGCAGGACGACTCCTTCCTCTGGCCGCTCGCCGAAGCCTCCACCGCCAACTTCACCATCGCCGAGGTCGAAGTCACCCCGCGCACCATCCCGCAACCCGCCAATCGCGACCTCAACAGTCTCCTCGCCCTCATCGCCGGCTCCCTCTTCGCCGACGTCGACGCCAAAGCCTCCTTCTGGCAGCGCGCCCGCGGCACCCAGCCCGCCGCTCAGTTCGCCGCCCAGCCCCTTCCCCAAACCACCCATATCGCCGAGCCGCCGGACACCGCCCCCATGCTCGACGCCTTCCGTCTCGCCTACACCAACCTCCACGAGATCTGGTCCCTCGTCCTGCCGCCCAACTCGCTCCTCGGCCTCAAAAAGCTATCCATGCTCCAACCCGAAAGCTTCCGCATGCCCGACAACCTCTGGGCCCGCATCGTCTACGACTTCATCCTCGCCTACCGCCTCCGCACCATCAACCGCGGTCACCTCCTCGGCGCGCTCACCCCGCTCTATCTCGCATGGGTCGCCTCGCACCTCACGCTGATCAGCACAGGCACGCCGCCCGAAAAACACGTCCAGGATCTAGCCGCAGCCTTTGAAACCGACAAACCCTATCTCGTATCGCGCTGGCGATGGCCCGACCGCTTCAACCCATAGAAAAAGCACCATAGAGAAAGCACTTCAACAAAAAAGCTCTTTGGAACAAAAAGCGATCAAAAAAGGCCAGCACCCGTAAGGAGACCCTCTCATGTGGCAACAAGTCGAACAGGCACTCCGCCAATCCGCTCACCAGGTCCTCTTCAAACTGGCGAGCTTTCTCCCGGCCCTCATCGCTCTTCTGCTCGCGCTCGTCATCATGACCGCCATCGGCATGGGCCTCGCCGCGCTCCTTCGCCGCTCGCTCACCGCCGCCAAGTTCGACGAGCGCCTCGCCCGCAACTCCTCAGCCACCATCTCCGACTGGTCCCCCGCCCATAGCCCCACCGCTCTGCTCGCTCGCGTGGTCTTCTGGGGCTGCGTCGCCATCGGCTGCTTCATCGGCATCTCCGCCTTCGACGCCGCCTTCCCCGGCGAATCCCAGATCTCCCTCTTCGTGCTCCCCTACCTCACCCACTCCATCGGAGCTGTCCTGCTCCTCATCGCCGGCACCCTCATCGCCCGCTTCCTCGAGCGCTCCGTCCTCATCGGAGCCGTCAACGCCAAGCTCCAGTACGCCCGCTTCCTCTCTCTCGGCATCAAGTGGCTCGTCCTCGTTCTCACCGCCGCCATGGTCCTCGATCACCTCCAGATCGGCGGCGCCGTCGTCGAACTCGCCTTCGGAATCCTCTTCGGCGGCATCGTCCTCACGCTCGCCCTCGCCGTCGGCCTCGGCTCCCGCGACATCGTCAGCCGCTCCCTCGAGCGCAGCGCCGACCTCCGCTCCAACCTCGACCCCATCCCCGGCGATCCCGACTACAAATCCACCACCACCACCGAACCCCTGCGCCACTTCTAGCCGCCGTTGCCGTTGCCCTTGCCCTTGCCGTTGCCTTTGCCTTTGCCTTTGCTGTCATCCTGAGCGCAGCGAAGGATCCCGAAACCTTCCACCCACCCATACCGTTCGAACCTTCCAGCCCACACACCAACCGTTGTCCTCCCTTCCCCCCACAAAAATCGTCATCTCGACCGGAGTCGCGCAGTCTCATCGCGCGACGCAGTGGAGAGACCCCCGCATTTGCCGTTGAACTTGCCGTTGTCGTCGCACTACATCTCGAATCGCAAAAAAAACGCATGAAGATCACAACCCATCAAGCTTCCCTCTCAACCGGCACGGGCATACTATAGGTCTTCGTCATCTCGATAACCATCCCGACTCCTACGGGCCATCTCACAAATTCATCCCCAAATTTGGAGAACCAAACATGGCAACGAAAAAAACCTCCACCCCCCACATCGCAGCCTCCCCCCGCACCGTCCTTCCCGGCAGCGAAAAAAGTCCCTTCCGCCCAGCCGCAGCCGACCCCGCCGGCGAAAAGCCCGCACCCTCCGGCGGCAAGATCACCGTCTCAGTCATAGTCCGCCGCAAGACCCCCCTCAAAGCCGCCAACCGCCTCGGCAAGCAACGCCTCACCCGCGCCCAATACAAGCAAAGCCACGCCGCCGACCCCGCCGCCGTGAAACTCGTCCGCACCTTCGCCAAAGAGTTCGGCCTCGCCGTCGTGCCCGACCCACTCAGTCTCGAATGCCGCATCATCAAGCTCGCCGGCACCATGGCCGCCATGCAAAAGGCATTCGGCGTCACCCTCACCCACAAGACCTACGACGGCGCAACCTACCGTGTCCGCCAGGGCAGCATCACACTCCCCGCCGAACTCGTCGGCCCCGTCGAAGCCGTCCTCGGACTAGACAACCGCCCCCAGGCCCAGCCCCACTTCCGCATCGCAGGCCAGCGCGGCGACCTCGCCGCCAACGCCGCCCAGGCCGGAGGCTTCGCCCATCCCCACATCGCCATACCCAACGCCGCCGCAACCAACATCTCCTACACTCCGCCCCAGATCGCCACGCTCTACCAGTTCCCCGCCAACGCCTCCGCCGCCGGCCAGACCATCGGCCTCCTCGAGCTAGGCGGCGGCTACAAAACCGCCGACCTCACCGCCTACTTCAAAACCCTCGGCCAGAAGCCCCCCAAAGTCACCGCAGTCTCCGTCGACGGCGGCAAAAACAGCCCCAGCACCGTCAACAGCGCCGACGGCGAAGTCATGCTCGACATCGAAGTCGCCGCCGCCGTAGCCCCCGGCGCCAACATCGTCGTCTACTTCGCCCCCAACACCGACCAGGGTTTCATCGACGCCGTCGCCACCGCCGTCCACGACACCACCAACAAGCCCAGCGTCATCTCCATCAGCTGGGGCGGCCCCGAATCCAGCTGGACCGCCCAAGCCCTCAACGCACTCGACGCCGCCTGCCAGTCCGCCGCCGCCCTCGGCATCACCATCACCGTCGCCGCCGGAGACAACGGCTCCACCGACAGCGTCACCGACGGCCAGAACCACGTCGACTTCCCCGCCTCCAGCCCCCACGTCCTCGCCTGCGGTGGAACCAAGCTCCTCGGCAGCGGCTCCTCCATCACCTCCGAGGTCGTCTGGAACGAGCTAGCCAACAACGAAGGCGCAACCGGCGGCGGCGTCAGCAACTTCTTCCCCCTGCCCACCTGGCAGGCCAACGCAGGTGTCCCCGCCCCCACCACGCCAGGCGGAGGCCGAGGCGTCCCCGACGTCGCCGGCAACGCCGACCCCTCCACCGGCTACACCATCCGCGTCGACGGCCAGACCCTCCCCATCGGTGGCACCAGCGCCGTAGCCCCCCTCTGGGCCGGCCTCATCGCCCTCGCCAACTCGCAAAACGGCAAATCCGCAGGCTTCCTCCAACCCGCAATCTACGCCGCCAAAGGCAAAGCCGCCTTCAACGACATCACCTCCGGCACCAACTATCAGGGCACTCCAGTAGGCTTCATCGCCGGCCCCGGTTGGGACGCCTGCACCGGCCTCGGCTCGCCAATCGGCACAAAAATCATCTCCGTCGTAAACCCCTCCGCCTCCACCACGTCGAAAGGCGGAAAGAACAAAGGCAGCAAGAAAAAGCCCCTCCGCACGCGCCCCGCACGCAAGCCTCACGCCGTAACCAACCGCCGCAAAGCCGCTGCCGGCAAACGCAGATAAATCCCCGATAAATCAAAGACCCTCCGCCCGGATCAATCATCCAGGCGGAGAGAGCAGCTACTACTACATGTTGTAGAAGAACTCTTCGTAGACCACCTTGCCGTCCACGACCTTGTACACCGCAACCTCTTCCATCACGAAGCGCCGGCCGTCCGGTTTGAATGTCACATCCAGTTTGAAGGTGCACGCAAAGTGCGACCCGGCCACCAGCGGTCCCTCGACCGTACAGGAGTGAACCTCATGGTTTGCCGCCCACCACTCCCCCTTCCCCTTCACCGCCGCCAGTCCCTTCGACTCGCGCGACCCTCCCGGAGGCGCCCCAGCCTCCATGCTCACAATCTCCTCGGAGTACAAGCTCCCCGTTGCCTCCTCAAACTTTCCCTCCCGGCAAAGCCCAACCAACTTATCTGCCAACTCCTGTGTCGTCATAACCTGTGTCTGCGTCGTCATAATGCTTCTCCTTTTTCTAAACTACCGTTCGTCAAACCCCGCCAGCATAACGCAGCGGCCGCGTCGCTGGCTCGATCCCATTGGGACGATACCCTGATACCCCTAAGACGCAAGGCCACTCAAAAAGGCCACCCGGAATCCTCCAGAATCGTACAGAATCCTCCCGATCCCCGGCGGCCTCTCTCCTCCAGCCACCCGTCCTTACTCGCTCGGATACAACGCCGAGCAAGCCTCCTTCAGCTTCTCCACAGCCGAATCGTCAGCGGTGCTCGTCGTCACAAACGCAAGTCCATGCGGACTCTGCATCCCGCTCACAATCGGCGTCAACAGCCCAAACGCCAGGTCCAGCTGGCCCACAAATCCAGGCGCCGCGCTGCTGCCCGCAACCCCAGCCGAGTACGCTATCCCAGGAACAAACACCTTCTTGCTGATCTTGTACGTAATATCCTTCGCCGTGTCGCTCACCAGCAGAAACCCGTCGGCATCCGGCGTAAACAACGTGTCATCCACCTGCGGCTGGCCATACGGCGAGCTCAACGGAACCTGCAGCACGCGCTGCTGCGTCAATCCCGGATTGCTCACAATCACCAGCTCCGAATCCCCCTGGCTGTCCAGCACCAGGTTCCCGCCCGGCGCCGTCGTCATCGAATCCGGATCCTGCAGATTCAACGTCACCGTCTTCCCCGTCAGAATGTCCGTCGCTGCCGCCGTTCCTTCCAGCACCGGCGTCACCACCACCGTCGTGCCCACCAGCGTCGCTTGCACGATCGCCGGCTCGCTGTTTGGATTGTGCGCAGGATTCGACGCGCTCAGATAGGCCTTCCCATTGCTAAACGTAATATCGTCGTAGCCCCCGCCAGCCTGCGGCGGTGCCGCAAACGAGTACAGCGTCGTCTGCCGCGTCACCGGATCGAACACCACCAGATTCGGATTCGCATCTTCGTTCTGCATCACCCACAGCTTGTGCGTGTAGGGATTCACCTTCATGCCGTCGTTATGTCCCTTGACCGTAAAGCTGTAGACCTTCTGGCCCGCGCGCGTATACTCCACCACCATATTCGTCTTGCCATCGGCGCCCGTCGGGTCGTTGCCATCGCCGTAAGCAATGTAGACATGGTCCTGGAAGACCGCAAGCGAGTCCGGATGGGTGTACTGCCCCACCACACCAGTGGCGAAGACGCTAAGCGTATAACCATCTGCGGCCAAAGGAGCATTGGCCTGGCCAAACGCCGGGGCAACGCCAAGCAGCATGGCGGCGGACGCAACGGACACAACTGACGCAACCAGAGCGTTGCGCGAGATCATCGGAGACGGTACGGTAGACATGGTGAAACCTCCTGAATCAATTGGGCGGAAGAGTTGGGCAGCGGAAAAATTGCGCCGAAGAGTTGTGGGACAGAACAGCTACTTCAGAGCGATACTCCTCCGATGGATGCAACGCAGCATGACTGCCAGATGAATTCTTCGTGACCCGTGTAGTCCTATCAAAAACTGTGCAAATCTCCCCGCTGTTGCCTTTGCAGTTGCCGTTGCTCTTCTGGTTGTCATCCCCGAAGGGGATCTGCGGTCGCTTTTGCAGTTGTCGTTGCTTTTGCAGTTGCGGTTGCGGTTGCGGTTGCTGCTATCTTTACTTCCACCCACTTACTTCCACCCAAGAAAAATTCGCCATCTCGACCGAAGCAGTTCACAGCGTCACCGTGAACTGCGCAGTGGATTGCGGCCACAGCTCTCAGTTGCAGCGAACCGATTCATGCTCCGGTATCCGTCAAGACCCCCGTATTTGCCGTTGCCCTGCCCTTCGTCGTCATCCTGACCCTGAGCGAGCCGAAGGGGAAGGATCCGACACCTTCCACCCACCCATACCATTCGAACCTTCCAACCCAAACACTCCAACCGTTGCCGTTCTTTCCCCCCACAAAAATCGTCACTTCGACCGCACCCACGCAAGTCACCATGCGTAAACTAACCCCACCATGAAGCCCCCAGCACTCACCCTCCTGCTTCTCCTCTCCACCCTCGCCGCCGCGCAGCGCGCACCCCTCATCGGCATCTTCGAATCCTCCGCCTTAGACAACGGAAACAACCAGGGCCAACCCGGTATCCGCGTCCTCTTCCACCAATCCGGCCGGCTATGGCGCTCCTACAACGCCCTCTGCCAGGACGAAGCCTGCCTCAAGACCATTCCCCACGTCTTCCCGCCCACCACAGCATGGAACCTCATCAAAGACGGCAAGCCCGTAGCCATGGTCATCGCAAACACTCCCGCCGCCTACCGCTTCTACTCCGAGATCGGTGTTCAGGCCATCACCAACCCAGCCGCTGTAGCCCACCTCGAGCCGCGCCCCACACCCGACCAGCCCGACCCGCCCCACACCATCCTCGCCACCACCCTCCCCACCCTGCACGACCCCGACAACTGGCAACCCGCCGCCCCATTCCCACTCGACGTCACCCACGTCCGCCAAACCTTCCACAAACTCTACCCCCACCCAAAGAACTGCACGCAAACCACCACCAACGCACCATCGAATTACCACGAATCCACCATCACCGACGACCAGATCGCCCCCGGCTCCTCCTACGTCTCAAACAAAAACTGGCGCATCCTCGAGGTCACCCTCAACGGCTACCTCTGCGACGGCCCGCCCGACGACGCCTGGATCAACCACTGGTTCGCCATCTCCCCTACCGGACAGGTCCAGCACCTGGGCCGCCTCCTGCGCCTCGCCGGCGCCGCCGACTTCGCCCACGAGGGCCACTCCGAAGTTCTCTTCCAGATCGAAGGCGGCAACCAGGCCGGCTACACCCTCTTCTACGACAGCTTCACCCACCAAACCCAAGCCCCCGTCACCCACCACTAACCACTCACCGAAAAACGCCGTCATTCTGAGCGAAGCAAAGAATCCCCGTATTTGCCGTCGCCGTCGCCGTCGCCGTTGCCGTTGCCGTTGTTCAGCTCTTCGCCGTCATCCTGAACGGAGTGAAGGATCCCGAAACATTCAACCCACCCATACCGTTCGAACCTTCCAACCCAGACAATCCAACCGTTGCCGCTCTTCCCAACAAAAATCGTCATTTCAACCGGAGCGGGCCACCGTTTCATCGTGGCCGCTCCATGGAGAAACCCGCTTCCCCTCACACAAAGATCCCCTAACTCTTCCCCCCGCCCATCAAATGAGTAGCATGCGTAACAGCCGCCCCGGCACGAAGCGCAGCAGCCACCAAAGCCGTCTCAGCCAACTCCTCCTGAGTAGCCCCCGCAGTCACCGCAACGGCTCGATGAATCTCCAGGCAGTACGGACACTGCGTCGTCAACGCCACCGCCACCGCCATCAACTCCTTGTATTTCTTGGGGACCACCCCATCCTTCAGCGCCGCCTTATCGAACGCCCAGAAAGCCTTCATCGCCTCCGGAGCGCCCTCCCCCAGCACGCTCAGCTTCTTCAAATTCGCCATGTCATACATCGCATCTCTCCCATCCAGTGTGAGATATCTCAAGACCGCAGTCTGGCCCACCACTAGTCACTCGATTCCCAGCCAGTTTCGGCCCACAACCCAACGCCGTCAACCGAAAGATACCCACAAAGACGGATACCCGAACCCACCCCGAAGATCTGTCAACCCCCCAAACGACGAAACCCCGCGCCAATCCAGCGAAATCACGTGGCGTATCAGTTCCTCTCCATCTTCTATAATGGATACAGCGGTAGAAATTTAATGGATACAGCGGTGAAAAACAAGGCACAGCCGCCGCCTTCTCCCCCAATCTCCGCAGGCACCGATCCAACGTCGCGCAACCTATTGAAAATAAGTATTTTGTACGCAACCCATTTGGTTTGAACACTTTGCAGCCACCAACCCCCTGCAAGCCGCTCAAACTAAATACCTTACTCCCAAAATACCCCAAGGGGGGAGGGGGGTACCGGGCCCCAACGTTTCCTCCCAACCCACGAAACTTCGTCTATCCTTATGCAACACCGCTCATGACCAGCCAGCCTCAGATCGTTGGCAGCTCCCCCATCCGCAAAGAGGGACGAGACAAGGTCCTCGGCCGCGCCCAGTACGTCGACGACATCACCCTCCCCGGCATGTGGTTCGGAGCCACCGTCCGCAGCACCATCCCCCGCGGCCGCATCACCTCCATCGCCTTCGACCCCACCATCCCCTGGAACGAATACACCATCGTCTCCGCCGCCGACATCCCCGGCGAAAACTGCATCGTCCACCTCACCAAAGACCACCCCTGCCTCGCCGTCACCCACGTCAACCACGCCGAAGAGCCCATCCTCCTCCTAGCCCACCCCAACCGCTCCGTACTCCCCGCCGCCGTAGCCGCGGTCCACATCACCTACGAAGAACTCCCCGCCATCTACTCGATAGAAGACTCCGAAAAAAAAGACCAGATCATTTGGGGGGAAGGCGAGCAAGCCAACACCTTCAAGACCTACCTCATGCAGAAGGACCAGAAGCCGATCCCCGACGAGATCTGGCAGACCGCCGACTACATCGTCGAAGGCGAGTACCGCACCGGAGCCCAGGAGCAGCTCTACATCGAGAACAACGGAGTCATCGCCGAGTACGACACAGAGAAGGGAGTCACGGTAAGAGGCTCGATGCAGTGCCCGTACTACCTCGTCCACGCCCTCGAGCTGGTCTTCAACCTCCCCGCCGAGAAGTGCCGAGTCATCCAGACCGAGACCGGCGGAGCCTTCGGCGGCAAGGAGGACTTCCCCTCCGTCATCGGCAGCCACGCCGCCCTCCTCGCCATGAAGTCGGGCCACCCCGTCAAGCTCTGCTACGACCGCGCCGAAGACATGGCCGCCACCACCAAACGCCACCCCAGCCGCACCCGCCACCGCACCGCCGTCAGCAAGGACGGCAAGCTCCTCGCCGGCGAGATAGACTTCGCCATCGACGGTGGAGCCTACGCCACCCTCTCCCCTGTAGTCCTCTCCCGAGGCACCATCCACGCCCCCGGCCCCTACCACTGGCCCCACCTCACCGTCCGCGCCAAAGCCGTGGCAACAAATATTCCGCCCCACGGGGCCTTCCGCGGCTTCGGCGCACCGCAAAGCATCTTTGCGCTCGAACGCCACATGGACAAGATTGCAAAGGTAGTCGGACTCACACCGGAAGAGCTGCGCCGCCGCAACTTCCTGGGCACCGGCGGCCACACCGCAACCGGACAGCTCCTCAAAGACCCCGTCGATATGCAGCACCTGCTCACGCGAGCACTCGAAGAGTCCAACTACCACGCCAAACGCGAGCAGTTCGACCGCGAGAACCCAACCAGCACCATCAAGCGCGGCATAGGCTTCGCCTCCTTCTTCCACGGCGCAGGCTTCACCGGCTCCGGCGAGCGCCGCCTCAACTCCCTCGTCGAGATCGAGCTCACACCCGAAGGCCAACCCCGCCTCCTCGTCTCCTCCACCGAGTTCGGCCAGGGCACCAACACCATCCTCTGCCAGATCGCCGCCCAGACCCTCCACCTCCCCTACGACCAGATCCTCATCGCCCAACCCGACACCGGCCAAGTCCCTAACTCCGGCCCCACCGTAGCCAGCCGCACCGCTATGGTGGTCGGCAAACTCGTTGAACGCGCCGCGCAGTCCCTCCTCGCCACACTCGCTCCTTTTTCGTCATCCCGCAGCGCAACGGGGGGATCTGCCGTTGCCTCCGAGCCGCCTCACGACTTCAGCCCCGAAGACTTCCGCCCCGCGGCGCTCCACTATCTCGCCGAGCACGGCTCCCTCAAAACCGAGGCACGCTACCAGTCTCCCGGCGACATCTTCTGGGACGACGAGACCTACAGCGGCGAAGCCTATCCCGCCTACGCCTGGGCCGTCTACGTCGCCGAGGTCGCCGTCGACACCACCACCTACTCGGCAAGCGTGACCAACTTTTACGCCCTGCAGGAAGTAGGAAAGGTCCTTCACCCAATCCTCGCCGCCGGCCAGATCGAAGGCGGAGTTGCCCAGGGCGTCGGCTACGCGCTCTACGAAAAATGCATCTGGAACAACGGCCGTCTTGCCAACAACCAGATGACCAACTACATCATGCCCACCAGCGCCGATGTACCGCCCATCCACGTCACCTTCGAAGAGATTCCAAGTCCCCACGGAGCCTTCGGCGCTAAAGGCATCGGCGAACTCCCCATGGACGGGCCCGCACCCGCCATCCTCAACGCCATCGAGCACGCCACCGGCATCGCCTTCACCGAAATCCCACTCCTCCCGGAAGACATCTTCGAGCGCATGACCAGTGCACCCGGAGCAGGCAGCGAGTCGCTAGATCCCGCCATTGCCGGTCCCGTCTTTAGCGAGGCCACCGCATGACCCCCATTCAACTCACTATCAACGGTCAGACAAAGTTCATCGAAGCTCCTCCGATGAAGCGTCTCCTCGACGTTCTCCGCGAAGACCTACACCTTACAGGAGCAAAGGAAGGCTGCGGCGAGGGGGAATGCGGCTCCTGTTCGGTTCTGATGAATGACGATCTGGTCAACTCCTGCCTCGTCCCCATCCTTCAAGCGGAAGGAGCACGGATTACCACCATCGAAGGCGTCGCAATCACCGAACAGCTTCACCCAATCCAGCAGTGCTTTCTGGAAAACGGGGGAGCACAATGCGGCATCTGCACTCCCGGCATGATCCTCGCTACGCATCACTTGCTCAAAAAATATCCGCACCCTACATCGTTACAAATTCAGGAAGGCCTCTCCGGCAATCTCTGCCGCTGCACTGGCTACATTCGTATCTTCAATGCTGTGCAGGCCGCAGCTCTGGCCGGAGTCGCCGAATAAATGCGCTCCAACATCACCCAATACGAGCTCGTCGCCCCAAAATCGCTCGACGCAATTCTTCAGATCCTCGCCGACTCGCCCGATCGATACACGCCCATCGCCGGCGGTACCGAGTTGATGGTAGCGCTAGGCGCAGGGCGTCTTCAGCCCAAAAAACTCGTCTCTCTCTGGAACCTCGAAGAGCTTCGCTTCATTGAAGTCACCCCTGACGCTATTAGTATCGGTGCCGGCACCACCTTCACCGACATTCGCAACCACCCCATCATTACAAGCGAACTCTCCCTTCTCCCTCAGGCCGCGAGCTGGACCGGCTCGATTGCGAACCAGAATCGTGGCACCATCGGCGGCAACATCGTCAATGCCAGCCCCGCCGCCGACTCCCCTCCCGCCCTGCTCGCTTACGACGCCACCGTCACCCTCGTCTCAACTCACGGCAGTCGCACAATTCCTTACCGCGACTTCCACCTCAGCTACAAGAAAACCGCACTCGCCCCAGACGAGCTCCTCCACAGCATCACCCTCTCACGTAACTTGATCGGTTACAAAACCTACATCCGCAAGGTAGGGACTCGAAACGCCCAGGCCATCTCGAAGGTCGCTATCGCTGCAATCGCCCGCACAAATCGTGGCGTAATCGAAAGCATCCGCATCGGAGCCGCCAGCCTGCGCGAGACTCCTGCCCGCCTCATCGCCACCGAACAGTCTCTCCTCAACCAACCTGTAACGCCTGCCACTATCGCCGCCGCCCGCAGCGCATTACTGAGCGAGACCCTTCCCATCGATGACATCCGCAGCACAGCAAAATACCGCGCTGCAGTTGCCGCCAACCTCCTCGAAGAGTTCCTGGACACCCTCTAACACATCCGGAGAGAACCTCTACCCAAACAACGCACGCGCACGTTCCAGATCTTCAATCGTATCCACATCCAACTCCCCGCCGGCCAATGCGACACAAGGCGCCGACCGCAATAGATTCTTTGCGCCGGCATCGCCCCGCAACTTCATCAGATCCTCAAAAGATGCCGCCGGAAAATAAGCTGGCACTCCTCTCCACCCGGCATATGCTGACCCTGTTACCTCTCCCGAAGCCGACAAAGTTCGCAAGTGTGTAGCCGTTACAGCCGGCATATCACAAGTCATCAATACACAGCCATCCACGTCTCGCAGAGCCCCCACACCGACTCGCACGGAAGCACCCATCCCCTCGCTCCAGCTTTCATTTATCAAAACCTCAGCGTCCCCCAACTTACACGCCGCCTCGATCGATTCCGCCGAAGCCCCCAACACCACAATCACCGGTGAGAACCCAGCCTCATGACCAACCCTCACCGAACGTTCCAACAGATTTTCCGCTCCAACCTTTACCAGTTGCTTCGGCTCCCCCAGCCGCCTCGAAGCTCCAGCCGCGAGAATCACCGCGCCAATGCGCCTCACGCAACGTCCAGCGCACATTGTTTTTGCAGATACCGCGCCGCGCCACCCTCCGCCAGGTGTCTCTCAACCTCCTGCGGTGTCAACCTGCGCGAAGCTCCCAGTTTCCCCATGCAGCATGCTTGCACCTCCGCGATAACCGCGAGAGCAATAGCCTGAGGCCCGTCCCCACCAAGGTCCAATCCCACCGGCGCATAGATACTGTCGCAGCATGCACCGACAGTCCACCCCAACATCGCTGCAGCCTCGCTTACCAACAACGAACTCCGGTGCCGCGCCCCCAGCAGACCCAGGTACCTGGGATGCAACGGCAACACCGCCGCCAGCAGTTCCCTGTCCTGCTCATAACTATGTGTCATCAGCACCACTGCATCGTCCTGACGAATCGACCGAACTTCACTCGACGCAGCAGATGCCGCGACTACCCGCTCTGCCTCGGGAAACCGATCCGCGCGAGCCATCTGCGCCCGTCCATCCAGCACCGAGACGCTCCAACCCAGGAGAGCCGCAATGCTTACTACCGGCTTCGCATCATCGCCCGCCCCCAGAACGAACAACCGCTGCGGAGCCGTGATTCGTTCCACAAAAACTCCCGAGTCTGAGTTGTCAATTCCACCCTTCAGCACGCCAGCTCTCGCCTCGACAAGTTCAAGCTCTGTCAGCCCTTCGCTGGCAAACGTAAAGTCCCAGTTGGCAGCCAACACCGCACGTTCCAATGGCCTCCCTATACGTGGCAGCCAGGTCAGCACCGTTACTTCGTCCCCTAGCAGCGCACCCTCCAGTGCCGTGAGTACAACTCGGCACTCAGGAGTATCGACAGGTTCGATCAGCAGATCGACAATGCCGCCGCACCCTAACCCAAACGGCATCTCCGCCGTATCGTCAAACATCGTCGAATACCGTTCCATTATGGCGCCCTCCCGAATCAGCCACGCTGCCTTGCGCACCACTTCGGCCTCCAGGCACCCTCCGCTGATCGTCCCGGCGTATTCTCCTTGCTTGCCCAGCAGCAGGCGGGCTCCAGGACGTCGATAACTCGATCCCTCGGTCCGCACAAGCGTTACCAGAGCAACTGCTCCTCCCTGACGCCACAGCCGAACGATCTGCCGACCTTCTCTCATGCCAGAAGTCCTCTTTCCATCGACTCTAACTCCCATTCTCCACGCCGACAGTCTCATCTGTCCATCAAAACGGAAGGCACCAGAGCACCCGATCACTCCCAGAATGAGCTGCTCAAAGCGTAAGAATCGCTCCTGTAATTAGGGGTGAACCTTCGCGAAGGGACCGGTGTGTCTCCCGGAGAAACCGTCTCCCTGCTCGCGCTCCTGCCGGGAGCCTTGCTCTAATCTCGCCAAAAACTCAACCGTCCAGAGGCGTCTGCAACTGCCACTTTATAGGTAGTTCCCCCAAACCCTCTATATGCAATACTTTTGGCGCAGGAGACCGGATATCGACCTTCATCGGAGGGGCCACAACTCCGAAGAGTCGTTTTACCTGCTATTTACGCCGTCCGTTCTGATTCACTGCAGCGCGCGAACCTAGGAGCTTCACCCCATGCATCTCAGCCGTCTCTCTGGTGTCCAGACTCTCTCTGCACTGGTGGTTCTTGTCGCATACACCATCACTCCGTCTCTAGCGCACGCCCAGGCCCTGACCTTGGTGCAGAGCGGAACTCGATATGCCGGAACCATCACACCGGGGTTCAACGGGGACTTCGGACCGGCGACAACGGTCAGTCTCAACACTCCGTCCTATATCGTCTTCGATTCAAACGGCAATCAATATATCTCGGATACCCTGAACAACTGCGTTCGCAAGATCGACACCTCAGGTTCGATGAGCACGCTGGTCGGACTCGCCGTCTCGGGTAAGGGCGACACCTGTTCCACAGCGTCGAACAGCACCCCGACGCCCGCCCAGGGCCTGTACCAGCCCACGGGCCTCGCCGTAGACAGCACCAACAATCTTTACATCGCAGATAGCAGTCACAACTGCGTCCGCAGACTCGCCGCCGGAGCCTCAGGTGTCGCCTCTCTCACCACCGTCTCCGGCACTTGCGGCTCGGCAGTCTCCGCCACTCCAAACCCCAACGGTCTCGTCCTAGACACCAGCAACAACCTCTACATCGCGATTCAGGATACTGAAGTCCCCGCCACTCTCAGCAACTATCAGGTACTGCTTCAGGCTCCTGCCGCCAGCCTCTGCGTGGTCGCTGGCGCACCCTCCGCACTCGTTCCTACAACCTGCGTGGGCATCACCGGCAGCGTCGCTCTGAACGGTCCCTCTGGTCTTGCTATTAGTGGCGCAGGAGATCTCTTCATCGCAGATACGGGCAACAACTGCGTTCGCCAGGTCGTCGGTCTCGCAACCTTCCAAACAGCCGTTGGCCAGTGTTCCAATGACAACTCGGGCACGATCGCCACTGGCCTGGACAGACCCTACGGTTTAGCCTTCTCACCCACGCAGTCGCTCTACATTACCGAGACCAGTCCCGACGTCGTCGTCAGTTACGTCCTTGGCTCAGGCAGCACGACCATTGTCGCGGGTCTACCCAATGGTGCCTCCGGCTCCTACAGCCCGGTTCAGGACGGAACCTCCGCCCTCAACTTCCCTCTTAACGGTCCCCGCGGAATGGCCGTCGACAGCCTTGGCAACTTCTCTCTGGCCGACTCTGCCAACAGCATCCTGCGCAAACTCAGCAGTAACATCATCTTTCCCGCTACCCCAGTCGGCAGTCTTAGCGCCGGCCTTCCGGTCACCTTCGCCGTCAACCAAAAGGTGAACCTTACCGTTACGTCGGGGCCAGACTTCAACATCACCACAAATACCTGCACAGGCGTCCTTACCCCCGCCGCGCCAGGAGCCCCGCCTGTCACCTGCCAGGTCTTTGTGCGCTTCACACCTACTCTTCTAGGTCTGCGCAGCGCCCCCATCAAGCTCGTTGACTCGATCTCCGGGAACAGCATCTCCCAGGGCCTCGAGGGCACGGCAACCGGCTCGCTCGGTGTATTCACCCCCGGTATCGTCAAGACCGTCGTCAGCGCTCTCACGGCGCCCTCTGCCGTTACGGTTGACCCCGCGGGCAACGCGTACATCCTCGAGACGGGCGCAACCCCCGGCACCGGCAATCTTCTTTTCCTTCCGGTTAGCGGAGGAATTCCATTCCCCATCATTCCGGGAGGCTCCGGTCTACTCACTTCCTCGGCCATCGCGATCGACTCCACAGGCAACTACTTCATCACCGACGCAGTCCACGGCACGGTCGCCCGCTTCGGGGTCGACGGCAGCCTGAACACCAGCTACGTCACCGGACTTAACACTCCCACATCCATCTACGTCGATGGCTTCGACAACCTCTTCATCGCCCAGGCCGGCTCAGCCCACAACGTGATCGAGGTCTTTGCGGGCGGCGGCAGTCGTACGATCGCAGGAAGTGGCAACAATACCTCCGCCGATGGCGTCCTTGCCACCACCGCCAGCTTCGTCTCACCGGGCGGACTTATCCTCGACACCACTGGCATCCTGTACATCGCCGACACTGGCGGCCACCTCGTCTACGCCGTCGATAAATTTGGCATCATTCATCAGGTCGCCGGCAATGGAGCTGCGACGACCACCGTTCCCGGACAGGCCACCGGCACCGCTATCCTCGCTCCCTCTTCCCTCGCCTTCGATGCAGCTGGAGACCTCTACATCGCCGATGCCACCGCCAATCTCGTTTACACCGTCTTCGTCTCTACCACCAGCAACGGCAGCAACATCTCGACCACTCTCGGTACCGGCATCGCAGGAAACACAGGCGACGGCGGCTTCGCCAACCTCGCCCAGATCAGCAATCCTGTCAGCATCGCCGTCGAAGGCAACAGCTATCTCTTCGAGGTTGATAACGGCAACAGCGCCGTCCGCGAGATCACATATCCCAATCCCACCCTTGCCTTCGGCAGTGTAGTGGTCGGCCAAAGCTCCTTCGTTGTTCAGCAAACCCTGAGCAACTTTGGCTCGGCTCCTTTCACCCTCAATGGTGCCATCACATCCTCTGACCCGCACTTCACCATCGATCCCGGAACGACCACCTGCGGTACCACTATCATCGCGGGTTCCACCTGTAACCTGGGCTTCGTCTTTACCCCTACAGCCATGGGCTCGCTGACCGCCTCCGTCAGTATTATTTCCAACGCCTACAACAGCCCGCTCACTCTTACTCTCACCGGTACCGGAAGGGTAATTGCGCCGCTTCAGTTCACATTGCCAGCCGAAACGGAGGTCTACGGCCAGCCCTTTTCTCAGGCCGTGAACGTAACCAACAGCAGTCCCTCTCCAACCGGCACCATCACCTTTAGTCTCGGCGCGCGAGTCCTGTGCACCGTCTCCGCGACTTTGGGAGTCGGTTCCACGTGCAACGCGCTCAATACCGGCCTTGCCGTAGGCACCTACGGGATCACCTTTACCTACTCCGGGGATACCAACTACTTGCCAGCCACTGGCAACACAACTCTGACGGTCACCCCCGCCCCACTCACAGTCACAGTCAACAGCATCAGCCGTCTCTACGGAGCGTCGAACCCCGCTTTCACCGGCTCCCTTACCGGAGTTGCCTCGGGCGACACCGTCCTTGTCGCCTACTCCAGCGTCGCCACTGCCACTTCTCCGGTCGGCACCTACCCCATCATTGCTACCCTTACCACGGCCGGGACCACAAGCCTCTCCAATTACGCCGTCACCAACACGCCCGGGATCCTGACCGTCACTCCGATTCCCATCACCGTCACAGTTATCAACGTAAGCCGTCAGTACGGCCAATCCAATCCTCCATTCAACAGCACGACCCTCGGCGTCCTGAACGGCAATACCGTCAGTGGGGGCACCATCAACGGCGACATACTGACCATCGCCTACTCCTCGCCAGCCACTGTCACCTCGCCCGCCGGAACCTATCCCATCAACGCGACCATCACCGGAGCAAATGCCGGCAACTATGCCGTCATCGTCACTCCCGGAACACTCACCGTCACGCAGGCCATACTCACCATCACCGTTGCCAACGCAACCCGAATCTACGGCGCAGCCAACCCCGTCTTTACCAGCACCGTCAGTGGCGCTCTCAACGGCGACACCTTCACGAACTCTTACTCGACCACAGCCACCGTTGCATCGCCAGTCGGTTCCTATCCGATTAATGACACAGTCGGCGGCCCCGCATCCTCCAATTACACCATCCAGGTCACTCCCGGAACTCTCGCGATCACTCAAGCCTCCGTCACTGTGAACGTGGCGGCTAACAATGCCACACGCAGCTACGGCGCAGCCGATCCCACCTTTACCAGCACAGTCACTGGTGCACTCAACGGCGACACCTTCATCATTACCTACGCCACCACCGACACTCCGACCTCGGCGGTCGGCACCTACATTGTTGTCCCCACGGTCTCCGGGCCCGCAACCTCCAACTACAGCACCGTCACAACGACCAATGGAACGCTCACCATTAGCCCGGCCACACTTACAGTCACCGCGAACAACGCCACCCGAGTCTACGACACAGCGAACCCAGCCTTTACCGGCACGACTAGCGGTCTGCTCAAGGGCGACGCGGTCGCCACAACCTACAGCAGCCCCGCCGTCATCAACTCCCCTGTCGGCGCTTACCCCATCATTCCCTCCGTCTCCGGGGCCGCCCTTTCCAACTACTCCGTGAACCTCGTCAATGGCTCACTCTCCATCACACAGAATCAGGCCGCTCTCGTCATCAATGTCAACAGCGCCAGCCGTCTTTACGGAGCACCAAACCCTGCCTTCTCCGGAACAGTCACCGGCGTTGTCCCTGGCGACGACGTAGTCGTTAGCTACACGACCACGGCCACTCCCGCTTCGCCCGCAGGCCAATACTCCATCGGCGCCAGCGTCTCGGGAACCTCCGCCGGCAACTACATCGCGACCATCCACCCGGGCACACTCGACGTCAGCCCCATCAATACCGTTACCACGGTCACGAGCTCCGGCTCGCCCGCAGCCGCTGGCGCCAACGTCACCTTCACCGGGACCGTTACCAGCACAACTGGTGTGCCCACCGGTACTGTCAACTTCTCTGACGGCAGCAACCTCCTCGGTACCGGGACCATAAACAGCAGCGGTGTCGCCACCTTCTCCACCAGCGCGCTGACCTCAGGCAGTCACACCATCACTGCCAGCTTCCAGGCCAACACCAACTTCTCCACCAGCTCGGCTACCCTAACCCAGATCATCAATGCTCCCGTCGGCAGCTTCACGATCTCCGCCACCCCTCCCACTCAGCTCATTCGCGGTCCCGGTACGACGACCTATCAAGTCACCCTCACCTCAGTCGGAGGCTTCGCTGGCCAGATCAATCTCTCCTGCTCTGGTCTGCCTGCTGACGCCACCTGCACCTTCGCCAGCAACCCGACACTCACCGCCGGAGGCACTGCCACCGTTGCGCTGACCATCAACACCACCGCAGCCGATGCCAAACTTCGCGATCCATCAATCCCCAGCCTCAGCCCAGGGGATCTCGCTCCGATCACCGCTGCCGCAGTCTTCCCGGTCGAACTCACCGGCCTTGGCATCTTCTTCGCCGGCCTCCGACGCCGCAGGAAGCCAGGTACTCAAAAGATTCGCCTTCTCGCAGTGATCCTCCTCTCCTTCGGTATCCTTGGCCTGGCAGGTTGCTGCTTCAACACAACATTCCAGACCTACACCGTCAGCGTCACCGGCACCAGCGCCAGCCTTACGACGCAGGCTCAATCCACCTCGGTCTTTCTGTCCGTCGGGAACTAGTAACAGTGCCCCGTGTGTCCTGCCAATCTCACGGGACATACAGGGAAAAGAAATCAGGAAGCACAGCAGTTGGAGGTTTCATCCTTATGCATCTCCGCCACGTGAGCCCCGATAGATTGAGCTCCCACGCCGTGCGACTCGCCGGCGCCCTTCTCCATTCCGGGACCAGGCTCCTCGTCGCCCTTTGCATCGCAGCTTCGCCATTGCCCGCACTAGCGCAGGCTGTCAAAACCGCCTCCACACCTCCTCCCGATTTTTCCCGCTTCGACCTCTACGGCGGCTACGCCTACTTCCATCCCTTCAATAGCGAAATCACCCCCTTCGTCTATCAGCCCATCAACCCCGGCGCCGTTGCAAGCGCCACCGCCTACTTCAATCGTTATCTGGGACTTCAGGCGGAGGGCAGCTTCTTCCCCAACGGCCCTAACGATTGCTATTACACCGCCCAGGCTGGCCCTGTACTCCGCTACCAGAAAGGCCGCCTGATTCCATTCGTCCACGCCCTCGGCGGCGGTGCCAGAGCGGGCGGCCCCGCCTTCCAACCCTGCACATGGGGCTGGGGAGTCACCGCCGGCGGAGGTCTCGATCTCGTCCTGCCGGTCTTCAACAATCACATCGCCCTTCGCGTAGTCCAGGCCGACTTCAACTACTCCCATGTCGACTACGGTCCAGTCGATCCTGCCCAGGTCACCGGAGGCGTCGGTGACATTACTGCCTACCGACTCTCCGCAGGCGTAGTTCTGCGCTTCGGCCAGCAAACGCCTCCCGCACCTGTCCAACTTGGCTGCACGGTTCAACCCACTAACGTCTTCCCGGGCGACCCCGTGACCGTTACCGCCACCGCCGCCAATCTCGAGCCGAAGAAGAAGCTCTCCTACACCTGGACCGCCAGCGGCGGCGAACTCACCAACAACAACGCTACCGCCAGTATCAACACCGCGGGCCTGGCTCCCGGCGACTACACTGTCTCCGGCCATGTCAGCGAAGGCAAGCGTCCAGGCGAGAGCGCCAACTGCACCGCAAGCTTCCGCATCCACAATCCCGCACCACCGACCATCACTTGCTCTGCCAACCCCAGCACTGTCATGCCGGGTGATCCTTCCACCATCACAGCCGTTGCCAGCAGTCTCGAAGGCCTGACACTGAGCTACTCCTACTCTTCCACCGCCGGCCAAATCTCTGGAACTACCCCCACCGCCACACTCGTCACAAGCGGTGCTCCTTCAGGCGTCGTCACCGTCACCTGCAACGTCGTCGACGATCTCGGCAAACATGCCTCCGCCGACACCACCGTCACCATTGTCACTCCTCCGCCTCCTCCAGTCCCGAAGGTACGCCCCCTGTGCAGCATCTCGTTTGAGCGCGACCTAAAGCGTCCCGTACGCGTCGACAACGAAGGCAAAGCCTGCCTCGACGACATCGCTCTAACCCTCAACCGCGACACTACCTCTAAGCTCGTAATTGTTGGCAGACACTCCGACGACGAGACACCTGATGCCGCAGCCCAGCGCGACCTCAACGTAGAGCAGTACCTCACCGACGAGAAAGGAATCGACCCGGCACGCATCTCGATGCGCACAAGCGGCCAGCCTGGCCGCATCCTCGACAGCACCCTCGTTCCCGACGGAGCCTCATTCACCCCCGGCGACACAGCTACCTTCGATGCGAGTTCCGTGAAGCGGCAGGGCCAGCCTTACGCTAAGCCAAAGAACATTACGAACCACTAACCAGACGCGAATTCGATCGGCCTTGCCTCACAAAACAAAGGAGGGAGTTCCAGTGGCTCCCCTTTAGCACCCCTGAACGCGAAACAGACAAGGACAGTCGAACATCATCCTCTCGACCGAAATAGATCAATACATCATCGCGCAACCGTGCAGTCGCCGCCCCGCATCTCGTCTCTCTCCCTCCGGCATTCCAAATTTATTCCGCAAGTCAAAGCTCGCGGCGAACCGGCAAGTCAACTCTCCCCCCGCTTCCCACTCCTTCGCCAACCGCCGCGAGATCTGCTAAACTACCTGAGTCGGTACAGCGATCCACCAAGCCCACCCGCGCGCTTGAGTCTTACGGAACGCACTCCTCATCGGCACTATCGCAGCACATTCGGGGCGTAGCGCAGTCTGGTAGCGCACCTGGTTCGGGACCAGGGGGTCGGAGGTTCGAATCCTCTCGCCCCGACCATTTAAATCCCCACGTTCAACTAGCTAGAGCATTGGGCTCTTTGGCCCCAAGCTCGATGTGGATCTATTTAGATCCAATCGCCAATTCTTCGATCCGGCCACCGCATTTCGCGATTCCGAGGAGACCGCGTGAATGTAATGCTCTCGCGTCAGCTCGGACGAGGTATGCACACCCGAGTCCGCACCGTGCCCAGTGGCCCCCCAGCATCGAGCAAACCGCCTGTGGTGAATCCGCAATCTATGATGACCATCCGCAAGTTCACCTCGCATGATTTCACGATGGAAGACCTGATCCTCAGAATGCTCTCTACGGAGCAAGGCGCAACGGCTCACAGAAGCAATCCGCCGCGGTGACAATTTGTTGATCTCTGGCGGAACTGGAGCAAGCAAGACAACACCACCAACGTCATCGCGGGATTCATTCCCGACTCAGAGTGCATCCTGATCCTCGAAGATGTCGCTGAACTATATATCAGGAAACAGCACGTCATCTCCGCCGAAGCCCAGCTCGATACGCACACGAGTCAGATCGAATTCAGCGACCTGTTGAAAGCAACCCTACGCCACTGGCCGGATCGCATTATTGGTTGGCGAGATTCGTGGTCCGGAAGCGCGCGTCGTCCTTAACACGCTCAACACCGGATACCAAAAGTGCCAGAGTACCCAAACGTCTTTGTTGTTCACTTCGAGGCCTGATGGGGATCAACCCTCCTATCGTTTATTGCGTAAAATTTTGAGTGCATTATTTATGTTTAGTTTCGATTTTGATTCAACATGCATTGTTTCCCACTATAACGGAGGCCTGTGATATCCCTTTCAAGTCTTGTTGATTTGCCTGAAGGGGCCACTGTAGTGGAACAAGCCATCCAGCAATATCCTAAGTTTCGTTTGGGATCGTGTACGCCGGATTGCAAAATCCTCGCAAGGGTTAGCCCTGCAAGCCAACTGGCGCAAATTCAATAATATTACGTTGAATTTCTTTTAATCTTGACATCCCCGTTATATCTGTTACTGTTCCTCTCTATAAACCATAAACCGTAACAAAATGGAATATAAGAAAATACCAGCCCGCGCTAACGATCAGCCCAGCGTATCCCAGGTATGCAGGTACCTAAATGGAGGAACTATCCAATGAAACCCAAATTCGCAGAGCAGAATGCTAGTAGCGTCAGCCATCTTGGTCTATGTCGGCGACTGTGGCAATCGTCTTGCTTCGTTACGCTTGCCATCCTTTTGCTTTGTTCGCCGTTGCTGGGCCAGGGAACGGAAGGGACTATTACCGGAACCGTAACTACGGCGGACGGAGCCATCTTGCCCAATGCTCGCGTGACGGTCACGAACGACGGCACCAATGTGAGTCGAAGCGTTATTGCAAATTCGAAGGGGGACTACGTTGTTGCAGGCTTGAATCCTGGCAACTACACCGTCAAGGTTGAATCTCCCGGGTTTGCTGAGATCAGAAATGCAGGAGTCGTCCTTGCCTCCCAGCAAACTCTGCGGGTTGACGTGGCCATGAAGGTGGGCAGCACCAGTTCGACCATAACGGTAACTGCCGGAGAGTCTGTCATCGAGACAGAGATGCCTTCGATTTCAAGCACCGTGTCGGCTCAGACGCTAACGAACTCCTCGTCAAATCTGCTGAGCACGTCGGACGCGACGGGTGACAGCGGCTTACTCTTCTACACCTCACTCTTACCTGGCGGATCCCAGGCTGGAGGTTCCTTTGACTGGTCTATATATGGATCGCGCGGCAGCGAGGCCTACTACAACGTCGATGGAATCAGCTCAAATTCGGCCCTCTATGGGAATATGGTTGGACCGTCGCTCCCTCCTTTCGGAATGATTCAGGAAGTTGAGTACACTGCGGTCAACAACAAGGCTGAACTCGGACAACTCCTAAACATAAGTGTCATTACAAAATCCGGTACAAATGAGATCCATGGAGATCTCTTCGACAACTATGCAAGTAACGTCCTTCAGGCGAAGAATTATTTTGCGAACCGCGTAGGCCGCCTTGTCCAGAACGATTTTGGCGCCGACATCGGCGGCCCGATTATTAAGAACAAGCTATTCCTCTTCGCCTCGGGCGAATTCCTAAGAGAGGCGCAGCCGATATCGATCAACCCAAGTGTGCCTACTCTCGCAATGCGCGGCGGCGACTTTAGTTCATTGCTTCTGGGGGCAAATCCTATTGTCATCAACAATCCGTATACCGGAACTCCGTTTCAGAACAATACGATTCCCACGTCTATGCTCAATGCAGGGGCGCTGACATGGCAAAATCTGTTCTATCCGTTGCCAAACTATGGAGTGGCAACGAACTACATCTCTAACTTCAGAGGAACGTATCCTCAGCATATCTACACCAATCGGTACTACGTGAGAAGCGACTATTCGCTCTCGCAACACAACACACTTTTTGCCCGTGTCGGATACGTCAGGTCTTCGCCAGAGGTCCTCGATAGTGGCCTTCCTCCTTCGTTAACTGGATATCGCGTCCAAAAGCGACACACCTGGCAAGGTGTACTGTCTGATACCTGGATTCTCACTCCCCATATGATCAACGTCGCCAAGTTTGGTCTGACGCACACTGCAAATGACTTCGGTGGAGACATTCAGGGGCAACCGTTGGTAGATGCACTTGGAATCACAGGTCTGCAGGTCGCACCAGATGATAAAACCGGAATTCCTTCTGTTTACCTGAATAATTTCGCCTCTCCCTTCCAGTTGCCAGAAAGTCAGCCAACAGAACAGACTGTTCAGTTCGTGGATCAAGTGACGTACGAGCGCGGCTCTCATACCTTCAAGGCCGGAGCAGAATTCAGGCCATTGCAGGCCGAGCAGTACTTCAATCCGACCTTTGGGAGCTATAGCTTCACCGGGTCTTTTTCGAACTTCGATTATGCGGATTTTCTGCTTGGTTTGCCTCAAACAACTGGCTACACCTATCCGCGCACTCCTCAATACTCACGGCTCTGGTATCTCAACGCCTTTGTTCAGGACGATTGGAAGATCAAGCGAAATCTGACTCTATTTCTCGGGGTTCGATACGAGTACAACAGCCCGGCAGTTGACAAGTACAACGTAATTGCGTCATTCGATCCCAACACCGGAGCAATCGTCGTACCTAATCTTGCCATCGCACAGCAAAATATCAACCCCGTCTTCCCGGCTCAGATTCCGATCGAAACTGCTCAGACAGCGGGATTTCCCGACCGTAGTATGAGGAACTCGTTCAAACTGGCTGCCTATCCAAGAGTTGGCTTTGCCTATCGTCCATTCAAGGATGAAAACACTGTTATCCGTGGCGGTTACGGGATCTTCAATGACGAGATCAGCGCGTCCCTATTTTCTTATCTCTATGGGGGGCCGTATGGCGTCAGCGTTGGTTACACGAACGGTATCGTAGACGGCGGTCCGCTCGTCGACTTTCAGCATCCCATCAACAGCGCGGCAGGAGGTATTGGAGTAGGTGCGGTTAGCATTCAGACCTTCGACCACAACTATCGCAACCCTTATGTGCAGCAGTTCAATCTAACGCTCGAGCAGAACCTCGGTTTCAGTACCGGCCTGCGCTTGTCATACATCGGGACCAGAGGTGTAAAGCTGGGATATGCCACCAATATCAATCAGGTTCCCGCCAGCACAACGCCATTCTCACAAAGTGCGACTCCTTATTCTCTCTTCTACTCTACGTATCTCTTCCGAAACGGCGGATACGAAAATTACAACGCTTTTTCGGCGGAGGTGAACAGGGGTTTCCGACATGGTCTCAGCTATGAGGCTGGCTTCACCTGGGCCAAAAATCTTACCGACGATGACGATACTTTGGGAAATGGCATTGATGGCGGCGTCACGGCTGAGAACAGTTATGATCTCTCGCGTCAAAAAGGAAATGCAAAATACACACCTCGACTAAGCTTCGTATCCAATCTGATATGGGAACTCCCCATCGGTAGAGGTGAGCGGCTGCTGAATGGCGATAACTACGCATCGAGATTGATTGGCGGCTGGCGGGTAAGCGCAGCGTACTTGTCTCAAAGCGGTGATTTTCTGTCTCCGAGCTTTAGTGGACCCGATCCTTCAAATACGAATCAGTTCTCCGGCGCGGCTCAGCGAGTGGGTGGATCTCTCACTCCTCAAGGTAAGCGATCGATCACCAACTGGTTCAATGCGGCAGCATTCGCCGTTCCTCAAAACGGAACGTTTGGCAGCGGATCTTTCGGTACGGTCGAGGGGCCAAATCTGAATGCGCTAAATGCTGCTCTGTTCAAGACCTTCCGAGGGTTCAGGGAGACTAGCTTCGAATTGAAAGGCAGTTTCACTAACGTACTCAATCACACTAACTACGGGGATCCAAACGTAACCATCACTGATAGCAGTGTCGGACAGATCACCAGCACTACCAGCAAGAGCTTTGGTGGTCCCAGGTCTGGGTTGGTAAGCGGAAGATTTGTCTTCTAATAGTGGAATGCTCGGTTGACTATCGTCGAACCATAACCCTGCCCAGACGAGAAAGGATGGAATGTTCGTAAGCGCATAGTGCAAAAGATCTGGCGTCGTGAAGGGCCAAAACTCCGAAGAAATAGAATCGGGTGATTGGACTGAGCCGTCATTCTCCTCCTAGCGTTTACGAGGGGCCCGGGCGACGAGGCAAAGCCGTCTCATCGCCCAGTTGCGGAAAGATAAAGTTCAGAACGCCTGGCGTAAAACCAACTGAACCTGTCGTGAGGGGAAAACACTGCTGCTGCCGTTGAAAGCTCCGAAGCTGGCATTCGGATTTTCGATTTTTGAGCTTCGGTCCCCGTTCCGGTGAATGACTCTGCTATCGCCAAAGTTTCAGTCTGCCCAGGCCAGCCGCAGAATGAATCTGGCATTTCCAATGCCCTATAAGGCTTGCTGCAACTCTCTCGATGAGTGAGTTGGCCTGTTCTCATTGACTTTTCAGTTCCGGATAGCCCTACTGGCCTCCTCCAATTCTGCCTAAACCAATTCCGATCACATAGGTCACGACGCCCTCAACTGCTCCTACGATTGTCATCTCAAGTCCACTGCTCCACCATGAACGAATTGTGATGAACGACTTTGCAGCTCCGACGGCGAAGTGCGCAATCAGAGACACGATGGCTGCTGCAATGACCGCTCTAATTCCATTCATAAAGAAGAACGGAATGATCGGAATGAGTGCGCCCACTGCGGTCGACAGAGCTCCAGATACAGCAGAGACGAGAGGTTTGCTCAGTGCTTCCTCGGACGTATTCAGGCGCTCACGAGCAAGCGCCTTGATGAGTTGTTCCTTGTTTCTGGCTATATGCTCGACGAAGCGTTGTGCCTCTTCTTCTGGCAACCCCCGGATTTGATAGCTGAGGGAAAGCACCTCGCGCGCTTCAGCTTCGTTGTCCTCGACGGCCTCCCGCTCCCTCGCAAACTCTGCCTCGAAGATCTCCCGCTGGCTCTTCGAGGCAAGATAGGCGCCTGATCCCATCGAGAGCGCACTGGCCACCATACCGGCCAAACCAGCAATAAGAACAAAGTGGCTGTTGCCCAGCGTCGCCCCCGAAACGCCCGAGACGATGCCGAAGATAGAGCCAAGCCCATCGTTGATGCCGTAGATGGCGTCGCCTACCCAGCCTGCCGCTTGCGGATGGCCTTCCTTGCGGGCGTTCAATAGGCTATCAAGTGCTTCCTGCGACTGCTCAGGAGTCATTGCAGGCAGCGGACGTCGCGACCGGATGAGATTTCCCAGGGTTTGATAGTGCTCTCGTTCATCGGCGATCACTTCCTTGAGAATCGCGATGCTTGGTTCGTCTCCGAGCGCCTTCAACTGCTTCCCATACTTGGCAATGTCGCGTCCCTCGTCGATCTCCAGTCGGCGCAGGGCAAGGTCCGCTCCTCCTATCTGCGCTGCCAGGGAGTCGGCCTGTCCTGATTCACTACCCGTGTACTGGGGCGCTTGTCCACCGAGTTCCAGAATGCGTCCAGCCCAGAGGTCGGCATGGTGCTTTTCCGCCGCAGCCAGACCACGTAAAGCGTTTCGCCGTTGTGGCTCATCCTCTCTTTTGGCCAGCGCCGAGTAGGTGTAGTGGCCGTCCATCTCTGCCTGCCAGTTGGCCGCGAGCGCTGCGAGTAGTCTCTTATTGTCCGATTCTGTCATCGAATCTCCTTATCGATTGAGCAAACAACAGCGAGCAACAGACTACTCGACTGCAGACTTTCTTCCCCAGTCGAAGCGCCTGCCGAGGATTCCCTTTACGATCAAGTGGTCGGTTCCTGCGGTGGGGCCTACACCGACGCCGATGTTGATCTCCCATTTCGGCGAGACGTTGAGGTCAGTAACAGCAAAGATCTGTTGTTGTTGGTTGTGCAGCGTATCGAACGATCCAATGCGCCCGTAATCCGCGTAGTATTCGAGGCCGCCGCTGATCTGGCGAGTGAAGTCGTAACTAACCTTGACGCCGGGCGAGAAGCCGAGTCCCTGTTTTACATCAGGCCCGTGCCAGGTACGTTCAAGAGCCGGGTTGAAGGAGAGGTACCAGCGCCCCAGGGTTTTATCGATGATGGGGCGGATTTCCCAGGTCCAGGTGTCCGGAGAGTAGACGGCTCTTTGATAGCCGACCTCGGTCGAAAGACTGAGTCCCACCGGGAGATGCCAGCTGTCCGGTGCCCTCACGCGCGGCCGGATATGGTCTCCGACCCATTGGACTCCGTGTCCGTCCTGTTCACTGGTGAAGACGTAGAAACCGACCTCCGACCAGTTGTTAATCCCCTTGGTCAGTTCGAGGGTCTCGTGCTCCTGATGGTTGGTGGGGTACACGCCGTTGATCGTTTTGGTCTGGCCGGACACAGTGTAGTTTGAGTGCAACTCCACCATCAGGCTCTTTGGCGGGACCGTGTCGGCACCGTAGACCTGAATCTCGTAGTTTCCCTGGCCGTGTGCAACCCTTGAACCTGAGAACAAGCAGACAACCAGAATCAACAGGAGGCTGAACGAGTGAGACGTTTTCTGAACGCCTCGCGAATAGCTAGGCATATCGAAACACCATCATGAAACCTCGATCCATATGATCCTGTTGATGACAATGAAAGAGCGTCCTTCCCGGATTGTCTGCGATAAACTCAACATCTGCTGTGCTCTTCGAGGGCACGAGCACGACATCCTTCCTCAATCCGTGCATCTCGGAGGTTCCTTCTAACTTGCGCACCTCGAAGGTGTGGCGGTGCAGATGCATCGGATGATCGTCTGCGCTCAAGTTCTTCAGCACAAGTCGATAGCGTTGCCCCGTTTTTAGGATCGGCTCGTCGGTCTGCGGATAGGATTTTCCATTGATCCTCCAGAGCTCCTCGTTGCCGTGTCCCTGGAACTTTGAATCGAAGGCGAGATCGATGCGAATGACCTCGTCTCCGCTTTGGTTTGTCTCGCCCGAGGCTGCGAACTGGCGATAGTCCCAGACGAGATCATTCGGCTGTTTCCAGACTGGCTCACCGGTCGCGCCTCCGTACTCGATCACAATTCCCATGCCTGCTGCCTGAACATGTTTCCGCACTTCTCCAAGCACCCAAACGCCCGGAGCATTCATCTCAACCACCGTAGTCACTCTTTCGGCGGGCGCGAGACGCAGCATTGGAACGGTCCGAGGTTGCGGTACGAGATTGCCGTCCAGAGCGACGACGTGGAAGCTGTGTCCCGCGAGCGCAATCCAGTGAACCTCGGTTGGACTTGAGTTGAGAACGTGCATCAGGACCCGTTCACCTTGCTTGACACGCACCGGATCGCCTGCCCCCAGCATCTTCCCATTGATAGTCGAGACGTCATACACGGGATTCATAGAGCCATCATCCGCGCCGAACATATGACCGCCCCAATCATGGAGTCCCAGAAACACCTCGCGGTCGTAGCGTCCCGCGTTCTCGCGTGGCTCGATCATGAGAAAGCCATGCTGGCCCCCGTACTGTGCTTTGCCCAGGTCCTTGCCCGCGAAGGTGTGGGTATGGAACCAACGAAATCCGGGCGGATCGGGCTTGAAGGTGTATCGGGCCGACGCTCTTGGAGCAATCATCGGGGTGCCTTCTTCCATCGCTCCATCGATCTCTGACGGAAGAAACAGACCGTGCCAGTGGACCACCTCGGGATCGGAGGTGAGGTTGCGCACCTCTACCGTTTGTTCCTGTCCCTGGCGCATGCGAAGAAGCGGACCGGGGACCTGGCCGTTGTAGGCGACTGTGCGAATGTGGTGTTTAGGGGAGGCTTCGAGCGTGTACGGAGCGATCTCCAGCGCGACGTCCGGAGGGGCCGCCACTCCGGACGCTGCGCCCAAAAGAGCCGAGCCCGCAGCCATGCCTGTAAGCTGCGCGAAGCGCCGGCGAGTCAACAATGTCGAATATCCCTGGTTGGTCATAACATCAATATCTGGATGCGAACGGAGTGGAAAAAGACTCGGCCCATGAAGGCAGAGGACCGCCTTTGTTGTATGAGAGTGCATGTTCCGCCTGAAGGGGTTGTCATGCTGACGAAGTTTGTTCAGTTCGAAAAGGTGTCCTACAAGGTCAGAAGATCGCCTCCGCGTGCCTGCGCACGACGAGAAACAGGGACAAGAGATAGTGGACACAGCCGACTTCGTTAGAGATGTTTCATCCACTGAAAATCTCGCTATTTTCCACTGTAGGTTACGCGCCAGATGCTGCGAGAGCCGTCGTCCGTAACGTAGAGAGCGCCATCGTGACCTACGTCTACTCCTACCGGTCGGCCCCAGACCTGTCCATCCGGGGTGACAAATCCAGTAAGAAAATCTTCGTACTCGCCGGTAGCTTTGCCGTTCTTCATTGGAATACGGATAACCTCGTAGCCTCCGCGATTCGCACGGTTCCAGGACCCATGTTGCGCTGCGAATCCGTCGCCGTCATATTGGGATGGGAAGGTGGATTTGCTAGTAGGGTAAAAGGTCATTCCGAGCGAAGCCATGTGGGGTTGAACCAGGACATCGGGGGTAATGACCTTGGATTTGAGTTCAGGATGAGTGCCCATAAGTCGTGGGTCCTGATGGCCCCCCATATAGAACCAGGGCCAACCATAGAAGCCGCCTTCTTTAACTGACGTCACATAATCAGGAACGAGATTGTTCCCCAGGGCGTCGCGCTCGTTGGTTGAACACCACAGTTGACCCGTAACCGAGTTGATAGCCTCGCCGACACAGTTACGAATACCGTAAGCGTATACCTCGATGAACTTACCCTCCGGGGTGTACTCCAGCACGTCCGCACGATGGAACTCACTGGGATGGGTGTCAGGATCGTCGGCATTCGATCCACTTCCAACTGACACCAGCATATGCTTGCCGTCGGCAGAGAAGACAACATCCCGCGTCCAATGGCCTCCGCCACGAAGTTGGGCATAGCCGGGGAGATCGGGCACGATTGTCTCGGGCGCGCCGGCAGCTTTTAGATCCCCGGACTTGTAGGCGAATCTAACGACGGTCGTGGCGTTTCCGACGTAGACCCATTGAGGATTTGCGCCAGCAGGATAAAACGCAATGCCAAACGGATGATCAAGGCCAGTGGCGTAGCTGCTGATGGTGCCTGCCTTCCCGGCAGCAGTAACGCCGCGCAGCACAAATATGGAGCCAGCCTGCGAGTCTGCTATAAAGAGATCTCCATTGGGTGCAGTGTGGATGATGCGAGGCATCACGAAGGTTCCAGAGGTAGGCGCGTGTGTCTCTTTCTTGTTTTCGGAGCGCTGCATAGGAGTGGCTGCATCCCCGCCCGCATAGAGCTGGACCTTAAATCCGGCCGGGGCAAGGGGCCACGCACCCTCAGGCCTTGGAACAAGAGTGGGACCGTTATCTACAGATTCAGACGGTTTCGGCTCCGGCAGGTCTGCCACGGTTATTTTTCGCCGGACGCCCGGCTTCTGCTGCGTGTAGTCCGCGAAGGCGGCCTGACCGGTGATCGTCTGCTGCGCATGGAGCGCATAAGGAAGAAACGGGGTAAAAACGAGAGTTAACGCGTGGAACTTTGCGAAGGGCGAACGTTTCATAGTTTTCATCTCCCAAAATCGATAGTTTTGCGATAGTTGATCGTGCAGTGTTGAGCAGAGAGCAACCCAGAGCAGGGGCAGCAGCAGGTGGCCGAGAGTTCCCCGAAATCGCGCCACCCCACATATGCCTCTCCTTACAAGGACGAAAACGACGGTGTCCTGTCCGCCGTGATGGTGAATGCCGGTCTTTTGCTTCCCATGTACCCTCCAGGTAATTCGCGATTGCATAGCGAATTATCTGTACTGTACATTACATTACAATGAGAAACTCTCGACGACAACCCTCAGGCCGGCAATCCAGGGTGACCTGAAGAGGAGGCCGCATAAAATGCTGTCAACACAGGAGGATTCAAGCTGTGGATCCATTAAATATTTCCTTGATGCATGCAGGCCGGAGAAGGGAGAGATGAATGCCTGACAGGCGGTCGCGAGGAGAGGTTCGAAATGGCAGGCTCCAAAAAGTCGCAGCTGACTTGTTTCTGAAGCGCGGCTATGAGGGCGTTACCATCGACAAGATCGTCGAGCTGGCTGGCGGTTCGAAGAGTACGGTCTACAGCAAATTTGGCGGGAAGTGTGGGCTGTTCATCAGCAGTATTGAGAACCTGTGCCGCGAGTCGAACGAACCGCTCACCAAGATCGATTACACAGGATTGAACCTTGAAGAGAGTCTCAAAAAGCTCTCTTTTCACATTCTGAAGCTCATCACCGCAAAACGGTCCGTAGAGCTTCACCGTCTCGCCATCGGCGAGGCCGTGAACTGCCCCGAAGTAGGCGAGGCATGGTACACGCACGGTCCCGCCAGAACGGCTTCGATCATACGATCTCTGTTGGAAAGTCGTCTAGACGAGCTGCGAAAGGCACCGATCCCGATTGAACGAATGGCGGTGGTCCTTCACGACTCATTGACGGGAGACGTCTTATACCGTTTGTTGGCAGGAGTCGGCAAGCATGAAAACGATACCGAGCTCGAGCGATTGGCTTGCGCCGCCGTCGACCTCATTCTCGGGAACGTTTGCAGCGATGTGCGTTAAGAAGGCGTATCTCGCTCACTCAATCGAGTAAATGTAGGTCGGCCGTCTCAGAGGTTCTGATTCTCGATTGATAAAAAGTCGCCACTTCACTCAATGCAATCTGATGTGATTGTAGGCCGCTCCCCTAAACTAGCCATATGCGGAAAGTAGTCATCATCGGACCGTCTCCCGTTCAGATACTCGACGTAACTGGCCCGTTCGAGGTGTTTTCCAATGCGCCCGATTACGAGATTCAACTTGCAAACCCCGGCCTTGAACGAACTCTTCAGACCAATCGCGGCGTCGTGCTCGCCCACGCAACTCCCATCGCTGACGTGCGCGGTCCCATCGACACCCTTGTAATCGTCGGAGGTCCCGGCGCAGAAAGTGGCAGTTACGATCCTAACTTCATCGTCTGGATCGCGAAAACCGCAAGGCAGTCACGTCGTGTCGCATCCATCTGTACCGGCGCGTTCCTTCTCGCCGAAGCAGGTCTCCTGGACGGGAAGCAAGCCGTTACGCACTGGAACTTCTGCGACCGTCTCGCCAGGGAGTACCCAAACGTCGTTGTGCGGCCCGAGCCTATCTATCTGCGCGACGGCTCTATCTACACATCGGCAGGTATCACAGCCGGAATTGACCTCTCGCTCGCGCTGGTCGAAGAAGATCACGGACATGAAACAGCTCTCAAGATCGCGCGCTTCCTCGTCATGTTCCTCGTGCGTCCGGGCGGACAAGCGCAATACAGTCACATGCTCTCCCATCAGGCCGTCACCTCGCAGCCATTGCGCGAGCTTCAAATATGGATGCTCCAACACCTTCGTGAAGACCTTACCGTTGAGTCGCTCGCCGAGCGCATTGGTATGAGCGCTCGCCATTTCACGCGCGTCTGCCTCCGCGAGACCGGAATGAACCCCGGCCAGTTCGTTGACCGCATGCGCGTCGAAGCAGCACAGCAGATCATCGACAGCTCCTCTCGCGGGCTTAAAGAAATAGCCGACTCCTGCGGCTTCAAATCTGCAGATGCGATGCGCCGCACCTTTCTCCGGGTCCTCGGCGTTACTGCGGCCGAATACGTCAGTCGCTTTAAGAGCACACTCGCGCGTGGGTCAGTCTCGTAGATGCAAATGTCCTAAATTGCTGTAATCATGTCGTGGCGTTCACACACCGGAAGTTCTAGCGTGGATATGTAAGCAAATCACGCAGGAGGCGTCCATGACCATATCAACTCAGGCTTCTCAAGCAGCACTCATCTCGGGCATCACAGTTCCAGACAGTACTCTTGCCAATGAAATCACGGAGTTCATTCGCGATACGGAATCGACTCTGCTCTTCAATCACTCCAGCCGCGTCTACTACTTTGGCGCGCTCGCAGGCCAGCGTCGTGGCTTCAACTTTGATGCCGAACTTCTCTACGCCGGCGCAATGTTCCACGACATCGGTCTCGTACCTGCTTACAGCAGCGCCGCAGACCGTTTTGAGGTTGATGGTGCAAATGCCGCGCGCGACTTCCTGCGCCGCCATAGCATCTCTGAAGAGGACATCGACCGCGTATGGACTGCGATTGCACTTCACACAACTCCCGGCATCCCTCAATATATGCATCCGGTCGTTGCCCTCGTGACGGCAGGCGTCGAAATGGATGTGCTCGGAATCGACTACACCAGCTTCACAGAGTCAGACCGCAACGCGGTTGTGCAGGCGTTCCCGCGTACAGCCCATTTCAAAGAGGATATCCTCCAGACCTTCTACGACGGCATCAAACACAAGCCTGAGACTACCTTCGGAAACGTTAAAGCGGACGTGCTCGCAGACAAAGATCCCGCCTTTCACCGTGGCAACTTCTGCAGTGTGATCCGTAACTCTTCCTGGCTCGGCTGATAAGCGAAAGGCCTTCTTCCAAAGGCAGGTTTGACCCACATCTCTCCTACAGAGATGTGGGTTCACTCACCTCGTGCACTACTGCTTGCCATGAACAGATTAGTGCCGATAAACGCGCCCATTGCGCGAGGATCCAAATCCCCCATCCCCCGGAAAATGCGCCAAAGTATTCAGGATAGGTGGCTTAGGCTTGGACTTTGATGTGACCTTGTGAGGGTTAGAGCGGTCCAGGGCAGGGTAACTATATTTCTCCACCCTCTTTCGTGGGAGCAATTTGTCAAGCAACCAGATGCTGGCTGAACCGTACGGAACGGCCCAGCCAGCATGCATTGCCTTGCTGATTAGAAGACAAATTTTCCAGCGAATTGGAGGATGCGCGCGTTGTGCGCTGCGGTCGCCGTCAGGAAGGGGTCGGCCGAACAGCCTCCTGCGACGGCGTAGCAGCTTGTGGACGAATTGATCGTACTCCACTGAGTATGGTTGAAGACGTTGAACGCCTCCGTACGGAACTCGAAGTGCATGTCCTCGCGGATGGCAAAGTTCTTGAACAGCCCCATATCGAAGTTCGTGCGAGACGGAAGGTTGAGCACGTTGCGGCCAGCGTTGCCATAGGTGAGCCCTTGAGGAGCGGCAAAGGCATCGCTGTTATAAAGCCGCGGTCCCGGCCCAGAGGGATACTTGGTAGCGACTTTGCCGTGTATCTTCCCAACGATATCCGGATAGGATTGCACTTGACCATTTGCAGTGTTGGCGAAGGCATTTCCTGTTCCGGCGTTATCCGTGTTGGCCTGGTTGGTCAGGCTGAAGGGCGTGCCGGTTTGAAAGATGGTGAGATCTGAGACCTGCCATCCCCCAAGGACCGAGTGCAAAAGTCCGGGTTGGGTGAAGAGGGGAATGTCATAGACCAGACTAACTGCAAGGCTGTGCCGTTCGTCGAAGTTTGAGCTCGCCCTGCTCTGGCTGAGGTTGTAGCTGTTGATTACTTCGGTATTCCCATACGCGCCGTTCGAACCTTCGTCGATGGAGTGACCGTAGGTGTACGCCAGGCTGCCGTTCAAGCCACCAAAGTATCGGCTGACTCCGATCTGCAGCGCGTTGTAGATCGAATTCACGGAGTTGGTTGAGTTATTGATTCCACTGATGCCTGTATAAGGCCGGAACAAATCAGCAGAGGTCCCGCAAGCAACTTCCAGGCGGATCAAGGGATCTCCGGTTAGCGGCTGCCCATTTACAGTGTTTGTGAGGCAGTCGTTAGCAGAGATTGCCTGGCCTGGGCCGTAAGGGTTTTCCGTTGCGGTCAGTGGCCTGAGCTGGTTCAGGTCAGACCAGGTGGGCAGATGCCTGCCAACGCTGCCGACGTAGGCTATCTGCAGTACCGTGTGGCTTGGCAACTCACCCTGGACAGCCAAGTTATATTGCTGGACGTACGGCCAGACAGCGTGGGTTGGGATTGCGAAAAACGCTAGCGGGAACTGCAGGCCGGCTCCGCCTGCGTTGGTGTAGCCGGTGAAGTTGTACTTATTCGGGGTCTGTACGATTGGAGCGGAACCCTCCAAAGACTCGGAGTTGCTCTCGTTGCCATTGGTGTGTTCGAAGAAGATGCCATAGCCGCCGCGCACCGCAAGCTTCCCGTTGCCGAAGACGTCATAAGCAAACCCTACTCGCGGCGCAGGATTGAAGAGGTGCCCGCTCATACAGCCCGAATACACGCCATTCTTGCCACAAGAGACCACGCCGTTGAAGACATTTCCGGTACCGGGCACAAGGGCTCCTGCCTGACCTGTGATCGATCCGTCTGCGTCAATCGTTGGTGCACTCGTAGCCTTCCATGCCGAAGGCTCAAAGTTGCCGGACTGGTTGCTGATGTCGTGATAGGTACCGAAGAGGCTCAACCGAAGGCCGAGGTTAAGGGTCAGTTTCGGAGTTACGCGCCAGTTGTCCTGGAAGTAGGGCTCAACAATCTTGTACCGGTTGTAGTACTTCGGCTGGGCGGAGGTTTGTGAGAACTTGTAGACCTGCCCTGTCAGCAAATCGGCGAAGGAATTTCCCGTGGTTACCAACGACGATGTGCTGAAGTTAAAGGTCCCCTGATTATTTCCCGTAGACGGCTCATTCTTCTGGCCAGCGATCAAGCTGACGCCGAAGATGAGGGTTTGGCGGTTGAGGGTTTTAGTGAGGTCGTCGCGGTAGCTATAGGTGGGATTCGAGTTCTGCCATGGAAAGTAACCGGTATTGACGGTAAAGCCACCGGCATATGCCGAGTTGCCAGTAAGGATGATCGAAGGAAGGACCCCGCCGTAGCCGTTGTTGAAGAACCCGTTGCCAGAGAAGCCGCTACGATCGATACCCTTGCTGATATTGGTGAGGGTGATGTGATCGGTGGTGTAGTCGGCCACAAACTCGTTGACCAGCGACGGAGAGGCAGCGTAGGTAAGGTTGGCCACCATATCGATGCCGGGGCCGGCGAAGCTGTTTTGGACGGTGGGAAAGGCGTTCGTCTGAAAGGTCGGAGAGGAGCTCACCGTGGACCAGGAGTCGTAGATGAAACGATAGAAGCCGCGCAGTTTTTCGCTAAAGACCTGATCGATGCGAAAGAGCTCTTCGCGGTTGGTGGTCAATTGCGAAGGAGACGCGACATAGTACGGAGCTCCCTGGACGGATGTGTTTGCCGCGGGAATGAGTGCGAGCAGCGCCTGTCCATTGGGATCGACGGGGACCTGATTATTCGTGAAGTACGAGCCGGTGGATGGATTGACCGGGCAATCAGGAAAATCCGCCGTATCTACAGGACTGCCTGCGGCTGGACAGAGGTCAGAGAAGTTTCCGGTGCGCTGCGCATCCGAAGGTACCGGCTGATTGAAGTTGGTGCCAGGCACATTCTCGTGGCGCCACTCCTGCGAGTAGAAGAAGAAGGTCTTCCTCACGCCTGGATTGTAGAGGTGCGGTATATAGACCGGGCCGCCGATGGTAAAGCCATAGTCATGCTTCTTATAGGTTGGAACCGACGTTTCGAAGTAGTTGCGAGCATTGAAGGCATCGTTGCGGAGAAACTCGAATAGCTCGCCATGGAAACGGTCTGTACCCGACTTTGTCTGGGACTGCACAGTGCCGGATGCGTTGCGTCCGTACTGAGCGCCGTAGTTGGAGGTAAGCACCTGAGTCTCCGCGATGGCGTCGACGTTGGGGTAGACGTTGAGGGTGCCGTTGCTGCCGTTGTCCATGACGCTCGCGCCGTCGATCTCCCAGTTGTTGTACTGGGGGCGCCCGCCATTGATGGCGTATTCGACACTGCCGGCAACGCCGGTCTCACCCTCGTCCTGGTTGGTCTGGCTGACGACACCGGGGGACAGGGTGACGAGCTGTGCGAAGTTACGGCCGTTCAACACGAGCTGCGTAATCTGCTTGCCCGTGATGGTGAAGGAGATCTCAGGCGACTCCGTCTGCACGACACCCAAATCGCTACCGCTTACCTGGATCTCCGCGGTTACGGCTCCAACCGTGAGTTGCGCATCCACCCGCTCCTTCCGCGCAACGCGGACGATGATCCCGTTGGCGGCAAACTTCTCGAACCCCGGAGAGGTGACTTGCAGATTGTAGGTGCCGGCCACAAGACCGGGCAGCGAGTACTCGCCAGCCGCGTTGGTGGTGGCATCGATGGCAGTATTTTGGGCCACATTGATGAGTGTCACCTTGGCATTCTGGATGGCCCCACCGCTCTGGTCTTTGACGGTGCCGTCTATGGAACTTGATTGCTGCGCAATCAGTGAGGCCGGCAAGAGAAGACAAAGCGCGAAGAGCACATAGCGAAGGCCCTTCGAGGAAGAAGTCTTCCCCGACTTCCCGGCGGCGTCGAACGGAGCGTGAGAAAGAGCGGATTGCGCGGTTGGATCAGAGGAAAGAGAACATCGGGACCACATGACTTAATGCCTCCGTGAGCACTCAGGAAATGAAAAACAATGGCAGTTCTAAAAAAGGTTCCCTTTGCGGCGCGCTGGCAGAAGTGGAATGTGCCTATATTAGAACGATTGAATATCTTGTCAAGAAAAAGTTTTTTGTTTATTTATCTGGGCCTGGATTTGTATGTGCTCCTAAGCAGGTTTTCAGTACACTGCCCCCAGAAGGCTGAAACCACTTGAATCACTGCAAAGGATTTCGATCTCTACTGTTACTCTGCTTACTCTATGCAGCTCAGGCCCTTGCTCGCGGCACAGAACAGGCCACCTTCTCAGCGCCAGCAGCTGTGTCGGCCTCCGTACAAAACTCCGCCAACACCACTGCAGATCCTGCATCGCTCTTCCGCCAGGGTATGCAGGCCATGCAAAGCGGCCAACTTGGTGCCGCTGAAGAGGATTTTCGACGAGTTATTGCTCTGGACCCTAAATCGAGTGCGGCCCACGTCAATCTAGGCGTTGCCTATATGCGGGAGCGGCGGTGGGATGATGCTCTGGTCGAACTGCATCAAGCGGAATTGCTCGCACCTAATGTGCCCGGTATTCCACTGAACATCGGCCTTGCCCACTATCGCAAGAACGACTTCGAGGGGGCCATCGGACCGTTCTCCGAAGCCTTGCAGCGTGCGCCCGATTCGCTTCAGGCTCGGTATTTGCTGGGGCTCTGCTATTTTTTTACGAATAAGTACAAGGAAGCCAGCGATACCCTCACGCCGCTGTGGGAACAAGAGTCTACGAATTTGAACTTTCTCTATGTCCTGAGCATAGCGGCCAGTAAATCGTCCAACCCCCTGCTACAAAAGAAAGCCTTCGATCAGATGCTGGCGATTGGCCAGAACACGCCGGAGTTCCATTTATATGTTGGGAAGGCATGGTTGGCCGAAGACAATACCGAAAAAGCCCTGGAAGAGTTCCGCGCCGCTGCAGCCGCGCGCTCCGACCTTCCTCTGGTGCACTATTTTTTGGGGCGCACCTACCTGGAGCAGCATGCTTATCCTCAAGCTGAGACGGAATTACAAAAAGACGCAGCCCTCGAACCGGACTTCGCCTATGACTACGAAGATCTCGGCATCTTGTACGCCCAACTCCATCAGCCCGAAAAAGCTGAACACAGTTTCCGCCAAGCTATCGAACATAACAGCGCACTCGTAAACTCTTACTTCGGTCTCGCCAAGTTGTACCGGGATGCCGCCCGCTACTCGGAGGAATTGGAGATGCTGGACCATGCCGAAGCCCTGGCCCCGCAAAGTGCCAGTGTGCATTACGCCCGAGGCAAAGTTTTGACCCGCCTAGGCCAGTCCGCGAAGGCCCATCAGGAGTTCGACAAGGCCGCGCATTTGCTGAAGTCGTTCAACGATCGCCTGCAGCAAGATCCTTCGGGTGACCGGTCAGCCGACGCGCAGGATGCTGCGCAGCAATAGTTGCTACAGAGTATGCATCGCAAAAGGATTTCTATCGTGTCACAAAGATCGACTCCGCCAATCAACACGCAGGAAACGGTGCGCCGACTCTTCCATCCGCAGCTTCTACAGAGCGCGCTCCAACAACTTCCTTTACACTCGGCAACAGCTATCGCAGATTTTATAATCGTAAGGGGTCGCGTCGCTTGATAACTCAAAACCACTACACGAAGCGCATCACCCTCGCCGATATTGCGCGCGTCAGCGGCTTTTCTATCTCCACCGTTTCGCTCGTGCTCAACGAAGCGCCACTCTCCCGTTATGTTGCCGCCAGCACCAAAGAGCATATCCGCGCCGTCGCCAGCAAACTTGGCTACCGTCCAGACGCGGCTGCTCGCTCACTCCGCAGCCGCCGAAGCCACACTATCGGCATCATGGTCTCGGACATCTCCGATCCGTTCTGCACGCTCATCCTGCAAGGCATCGAGAAGGCACTCCATTCAACGACCTACCTGCCAATCATCATGATCGCCCACAACCAGCGCAAGCAGTTTGGTCGCCATCTTGAGATGTTGATGGAGCGCCGGGTCGAAGGGCTGATCCTTGTTGCCAACTGGCTTTTTGGTGAATTCGACCAGCTCGCCGACATTCGGAAGAGCCAGATTCCCATGGTCGGTGTGGGCCGTGACCTCACCGCAAGCCGCGTCCGCTCTTTACAGGTAGACAACGAGGCTGGTGGATACGCCGCTGCACAGCATCTTTATGAGCTTGGCCATCGTAAGATCGCCGTTCTCCGTGGTCCTTCCGAACTGGCCGACAGTGATCGCCGCTGGAACGGAATCCAGCGCTTCGCCGCTGAAGCCGGACTATCGCTCGCTCCTGAACTCGTCGGACAACTTTCGCCAGCCGACGACCCAACCTCCGAGTTTGAGGGAGGTTACCGTCTCATCTCGTCGATGATTGAAAAGGGAGCCGAGTTCACTGCCGTGATCGCCTTCGACGATCTCACGAGTCTGGGCGCAATTCGTGCACTGCGCCAGGCGGGACGGCACATACCCAAAGACTGTTCCATCATCGGCTTCGACGATATTCCCCACGCAGCCGTGAATACACCCGGCCTCACCACGATCCGTCAACCGATGGAGCAGATGGGAAGCATGGCGGCCAAGTGGGTGCTCGACTCGCTCGCCGATACAAAGTCCCATACTACGGTGGGGCCTTCTTCCCTCACCGGCACGCTGCACTTGTTGCCTCCAGAGCTGGTCATCCGCCAATCGACGGCGAGACGTCTAGTGGATATGCGGGCTACGCCAGTTACGCGGTTGTCTGTCGCGTCTCAAGGGCGTGCACGAAGGAAAAAGAGATAGCGCTGCTTTCTGTTGCGACGTGTGGTCGAGATAATTTATGGGATTGCAATTTATATTCAAACGTTCTAATATTCGTTCGTCGTCCACATCAATCACTGAAAATGTGACTTCCCAGTCGTCCGTTTGCATTCGATATCTTTTCCGGATCTCCCGAATTGAATCGCAAACCAGACGCAAGAAAGATCTCTGGAGGTACTGAACAGCATGACTCTGCGAACGCGCACCACGAAGTGCCTTATCCATCGGAGCCGTCTAATCATCCTGGGTGTCTGGCTTGCTGCATCCCATGGGCCGGCACGCGCCGCGGCAGGCAATCCGCCCTCTGCGGTACTGCTCAAATCGGGTTGGGCGGTTCAGTCAGATTGCAAGGTCCACGGCGTGGGCGCAGAACTCTCCATGTCGAATGCGCCAACCGAGGGTTGGTATCCCGCAAGCGTTCCTGCAACGGTGCTCGCGGTGCAGGTTGCGGCAGGCGAATTCAAAGATCCCTTCGTAGGTACAAATCTGCGTTCGATTCCAGGAACGTCTTACCCGCTGGGAGAAAACTTCTCGAACCTTGACATGCCGGCGGACAGCCCCTATCGCTGTGGCTGGTGGTATCGCAAGAGCTTCCACGTAGCTGCCAGCGAACGAGGAAAGACGCTCTGGCTGCGCTTCGGCGGCATCAACTACCGCGCCGACATCTGGCTGAACGGCCGGAAGATCGCCGACTCCGATCAGGTGCAGGGGGCCTATCGCACGTATGAGTTCGACGTCACCAAAGCGATAAAGCCAGGTGAGGAAAATGTGCTGGCTGTGGAGACATTTGCTCCCACTCCGACCGATCTGGGCATCAACTGGGTCGACTGGAATCCTTGCCCTCCCGATAAAGACATGGGTCTCTGGGGGGCCGTCTCTCTGATGACAAGTGGTCCTGTCGCGGTACGTTCCCCCATTGCGACGACCCACTTCCCGGATGCCTCCTTGCAGACGGCAGAGCTTACCGTCCGGGCCGAAGTTAACAACGCGACAGACCATCCGGTTGAAGGTCGTCTCGAAGGAACGGTCGCCGGCATCCCCATCTCGCAGTCCGTGCGCCTGGCTGCGGGAGAAGAGAGGACGATCTCGTTTGCGCCAAGCGACTTTCCCCAACTACGGATCGAACACCCCCAGATATGGTGGCCGGTCGACCAGGGGGCGCATCCGCTCCAGACCCTGACTCTCCGCTTCCTTCTGAATGGCTCGGTTTCGGATGAGCAGACCAGCCGCTTCGGCATACGCGAGGTTAACTCCGAGTTGACTGCAAAGGGGTACCGCTTGTTTCGCGTCAACCAGCGGCCCATTCTCATTCGTGGTGCAGGCTGGTCGCAGGATATGTTGCTGCGTCAACAGCCCGAACGCGTGGCCGAAGAGTTTCGCATGGTGCATGACATGCACCTGAATACGATCCGTCTGGAAGGCAAGATGGAGACCGACGAGTTCTTTCACCTGGCCGATGAGCAAGGTTTTCTGGTGATCGCGGGCTGGTGTTGCTGCGATCATTGGGAGCACTGGGACAAGTGGACCCCCGATACATTGAACGTCGCCACGGCTTCGCTGACGTCTCAGATCCTTCGCATCCGCAGCCATCCCAGCTTGATTGCGTGGTTCAACGGAAGCGACAATCCTCCGCCCGCGAACGTCGAAACGGCCTACCTGAAAGTTCTCGAGCAGACGCATTGGCCAAATGCCATCGTGTCGTCGGCGAGCGCAGCACCAACTACCGTGAGCGGTCCGAGTGGGGTCAAGATGACTGGCCCGTACGATTTTGTCGCGCCTTCCTACTGGCTCGTCGATACGAAGTACGGCGGGGCCTATGGATTCAACACCGAGACCAGCCCCGGACCGGCAATTCCCTCTCTGCAGAGTCTGAAGAAGATGTTGCCGCCTGATCATCAGTGGCCGCAGGACGCTGTCTGGGGATATCACGCAGGCGGCGAAGGCTTCCAGGATATTCACGTCTTCAACGACGCCATGTCCGCAACTTATGGCGAAGCAAAGACCGCGGCACGCTATAACCAGGTTGCACAGTCTATGGCCTTCGATGGCGAACGCGCCATGTTCGAGGCCTATGGCCGCAACAAGTACAACTCAACCGGCGTGATTCAATGGATGCTCAACAACGCGTGGCCCTCGAGCATCTGGCACCTCTACGACTACTACCTCGATGCTGCGGGGGGATACTACGGAACGAAGAAAGCCTGCGAGCTGCTGCATGTGCAGTACTCCTATGACGATCACAGCGTCTATGTCGTCAACAGCATTTACAAGGCCGCACCCGGTCTAACCGCGGTTGCTCATGTGTATGACATCAACTTGAAGGAGTTGTTCAGCAAATCTACCCCTCTGGATGTCGGACCCGATAGCTCGATCAAGGCATTCGACATCCCGCAAGAGGTCTTCCAGACTCCATCCACCGTGTACTTCGTTCAACTCGAGTTGAAGAACGCGAAGGATATGGTGGAGAGCAGAAACTTCTACTGGGTGCCGGCGAAGCTGACGGAGTTCGACTGGGCAAAGACTACTTACACGCACACCCCGGCGAAGATATCGGAAGACATGACAGCTCTACAGAGCCTGGCACCTTCGCGCATCACAGCGACAGCTCGAAGCGCGGGGACGATGGTTCATCTGCACGTCTCGAATCCGTCGAAGGCGCTGGCCTTTCAAATCGCAGCTGAGCTTGATGATGTTCAAGGGGCGAAGCTGCCACGTATTACCTGGAGCGATAACTACATCGAGCTAATGCCCGGCGAAGAGCGTGACTTGACTGCGCTGCTGCCGTCCGACATCCTCTCCCGCGTCGAGTTGAAGGGGAAGTCCGGATTGAAGGTAAAGATAGAAGGGTGGAATCTGGAGCCGGTTACCATCAGCTCTCAGGTTACTCCCGAGAAGTCCGGATCGCCTTTGTTAGTCACAAAGGCGACGCAAGATCAATAAAAGGTAAAGAGCACGATGCCAACTGAGCTGCACCACGATGGACAGGCGGTTACGCTGAAACGCAGTCTGCGCTATCGCGACCTCATCCTCTACGGCATCATCCTGATTCAACCGACTGCACCGATGCCGGTCTTTGGTGTCATCTACCAGGAGTCGCGCGGTCACGTAGTGATGGCTATTCTGTTCGCGCTGATCGCGATGCTGTTTACCGCATACAGCTACGGCCGCATGGCGCGCGCCTATCCCAAGGGCGGTTCTGCATTCACCTACGTGGGCGAAGAGTTGCATCCGGCTCTCGGCTATATGACCGGCTGGTGCATGGCCATGGATTACATTCTCAACCCTTTGATCTGCACGATCTGGAGCAGTAAAGCCGCAATCAACTTCATTCCCGAAGTTCCTTACATCCTCTGGGTGCTTTTCTTCGCTGGACTTTTCACCATCCTCAACCTGCGAGGCGTCGAAACCTCGGCGCGTATCAACACTGCTGTTGCAGCGGGGTTAGGCGTTGTGATCATTCTTTTCGTGGTCGCCGCCGTGCGCTACATCTTCCATCTGCATACGTCATCCGTCGCGTTCTATACGAACCCTGTCTACGATAGAAGCACCTTCTCTGCTCACGCCGTCTTTCGTGGCACCTCGATCGCGGTGCTCACCTACATTGGCTTCGACGGCATCTCGACCCTGAGCGATGAGGCGCACGATCCGGGCCGGACTATTCCGCGCGCAATCATTCTCACCTGCCTCATCACCGGTGTTCTCGCATCCATCGAGGTCTATCTGGCACAACTGGTGTGGCCACGCGGCGTCGCCTTCCCTGATCTTGACACCGCCTATGTAGCAATCGCGCAGCGCGCCGGAGGCCCCTTCCTATTCGCTTTGATGAACGGTGCGCTACTGATCGCAACCATCGGTTCCGGCATGGCGTCACAATTAGGAGCGGCACGGCTCTTGTTCGCAATGGGGCAAGACGGAGCTTTGCCGCGCAGGTTCTTCGGTGCGCTCAATCCGATCCGTCGCATCCCACAGAACAACGTCCTGCTGATCGGCGCGATCGTCCTGGTAGGCGCGGTCGCCATGAGCTACCAACTAGGAACCGAACTGCTGAACTACGGCGCTCTCCTGGCCTTCATGGGTGTGAACGTCGCATCCGCGGTACTAGCCTATCGCGCCTATCGTGCCGATGGCACCAACCCATTGTTCCCCATTGTGCTCTCTCTCTCCGGTTTCCTGGTGTGCTTCTTTTTGTGGCTCAATCTCGGCGTGACGGCGCGATGGACGGGAACCGTCTGGGCTACGCTGGGTATCGCTTTATGGCTACTTCGCAGACATCAGATGAGCGGAGGCACGCAGCTTCGCACACGCTCATGAGAGATCGGATCTCAAATTCGGCAAGACGAAATAGCTGGGAGGCAAGTTGGCACAGTTCGATATAACCTTGGCCGGCGAGATCACAATGGACTTGCTGATGTACGGTTTGCCTGAAGAGCTTCCCGTCGAGCGAGAACTTCTCGCCACCAGCATGGCTCTGACACTAGGCGGTTCCTCCGCTATTACTGCGCACAACCTCGCCACCCTGGGCAGTCGCACCGGTTTCATCCCGCAGCTTGGTGCCGATCCCTTCACGGATCTTTGCCTTAAGGCTCTTCTGCAGGCGGGCGTCGACCTATCGCGTGCCGTCTCGCCGAAACCGGGCATCGGCACGGGCGTGACCGTGCTGCTGCAGCATGAACACAACCGCCGGGCTCTCACCTATCCCGGCACAATCTCAGGACTCCGCTATGAGGATCTCGACCTCGACTATCTTGCCTCCGGTAGACACTTTCACCTGTCCTCGTTCTTCCTCCAACGCGGACTGCGCGACGATGTGCCGAAGCTTCTGGCCACAATGCGCCAGGCTGGCCTGACTACCTCGCTCGATACCAATGACGATCCAGAGAACTCATGGGAGGGTCCCATCGCAGAGACCCTCGCCCATCTCGATATTCTGATGCCCAACGAACGAGAGGCCTGCCGATTGGCGAATGAGTCCAATCTGGAAGACGCGATTGACAAGCTGTCCGAGATGATCCCTATGCTGGTCATTAAACGTGGAGCCGCAGGTGCCTTGGTTAGCCATCGAGGATTACGTTACGAAGCCCCCGGGCATCTCACCGAGCTCGTCGATGTCATAGGCGCCGGAGACAGCTTTAACGCCGGGTTTCTACACGCGTTCGTCCACGGCACCGGAGTAAGAGACTGCCTTGCGCTGGGCAATGCGTGCGGGGCCTACTCCACAACAGCAATCGGAGGGACCCAGGCGTTTTCCGCGCCACATCGCATGCAACAATTTCTTGAGGGCCTCGGCGTTGCGACGGAGATCGTTTCACGATGAAAGACGGACGATCGCAATAGCAGATGAATGTTGAAGTGTCTTAGGCGAAAGTCGGATGCAACAAAACAGCGTCAGCTATTGTCACGATCTGCCAGGCAAGCATAGTCTCCCTGTCTCGTCAGATGAGATCACCCTTTCCACCTCGCCTGACGCTTCCGTTACGCGTTGCATTCACTGAAAATCACAGCTGCTGCTGCGCGAGTTGGACGACGGAAGAAGGTGAGTGTAATCTTTTGCCAGCAGAAGGAGACTCTATGTTGCGTCGTGAATTCGTGCGCGCTGTCATCTCGGCAGGACTTCTACCGAAGGCACTGCTTGCTCAGCAGACAGCGAATCCTGACCCGCCACCCCCAGCTCCGGTACCGTGGTCACTGGGGCTGAATCCCAAGACACCACTACCTGTCACTGAAACTGCCGAAGGGATTGCGGAGATCGAGGCGAACTTTTTTACTCCTGCTCAACTTGCAACATTCACGCGGCTATGTGACTTACTGCTCCCACCGCTCGGCGACAAGCCCGGCGCGCTCCAGGCAGGGACACCCATGTTCCTCGACTTCCTGATCGGTAGCTCCTCCGAAGCCCGCAAGCAGGTATACAGCGGTGGCCTGGACTGGCTCGACGCAGAAGCAAAGACCAGGTACAAGCTGCCGTTCGCTCAGCTGAATGCGACTCAGGCAGATGCGCTCATCAAGCCCTGGCTGCGCACCTGGATGACGGACCATCCACCGACCGAACTGCACGCGGACTTCATCAACATCGCACACGAAGACATCCGAACTGCGACTATGAACTCGAAGGCCTGGGACGACGTTAGCGCGGCAGCCGGGCAAGACTGGGTGACGGGAGGACTTTACTGGTCTCCGATCGAGCCGGATATGGCCGGCCTGGGCGCAACTTCCACGCACCTCCCTCCGCACGTGATGGCTGTTCCCAAAGCCGCGCACACGATGCCTTCCTACCCGCGTTAGAAGTGAGTAACTCCAGACAAAGACAATGACAGTCACAAACTTCGATGTACTAATTATCGGGTCGGGGCACTCTGGCGGCATGGCTGCCAAGATCCTGACGGAGAAGGGCATTCGATGCCTGATGTTAAACGCGGGCCCGGTGGCCGACGTAGCCAGAGATGCACAGCGCAAGCCCGCGTACGATCTTCCGTATCGCGGCTTCAAACCACCGGGGCGGCTGGAGCATGTCTTCCAGGCGAACGAGTTCAACGCGAACGTCTGGGTGGACGAGGAGGAGGTTCCATACACATTCGATCCCGCGAATCCGTACAACTGGGTGCGGGTGCGGTTGTTTGGCGGGCGGTCGCTCTTCTGGTCGCGCCAGTCGTTCCGGTTGAGCGACTACGAGTTCAAGGGCAAGTCGCATGATGGCTTTGGCGAAGACTGGCCTATCGGCCTCGCTGACCTGTCACCGTACTATTCGCGCGTGGAAGAGATCTTCCAGGTGGCGGGCGCGCAGGATGGCCCCCCGCAGATGCCAAATGGCAACTTCGTTCCTGTCGACGATGCGTGGTCGGAGTCGATGCAGCGGTTCATCAAGGCTTCGCAGGCGTACAACATGCCGGTCTGCAAGCAACGCCGGGCGCAAGGCCGCGATGGCCTGGCGAGCTCGGTGAATCTTCTGCTGCCGGATGCAGAGCGAACCGGCAAGCTGACCTCAATCGCCAATGCGGTAGTGCGGCAGATTACGGTCGATAAGAATACCGGCCAACCGAATGGGTGCTACTTCATCGATCGGCTCTCGCGCCGGGAGATGCATGTTAAGGCTCGCGTAGTTGTGTTGGCCACGGGAACGCTTGAGAGCACGCGCCTGCTGTTGAACTCAAATCTCGGCAACTCGAGCGGCGTTATGGGGCACTACCTGATGGACCAGATTTACGGACCGGGCGTCACCTGCTCCGTGCCTGAGGCGCGCAATGGCAAGGCAACAGAACAGTTGATGGGTGGCTCAGCAATCGTGCCGCGCTTCCGCAACATTACAACGAAGTATGACAAGTTCTTGCGCGGCTACGCGTTGAATATAACCAGCCGCATGGGTGGGGTCGACCCGCGCAACTTCGCGGCGTATGGCGCGGAGCTGCAGCAGAAGCTGCACGAATACAACGGCAGTGCTTTCTACATCACAGTGATGGGGGAGGTGCTCGGGCGTTATGAGAACCACGTCCGCATCGATAAGGAGAAGGTGGACGCATGGGGTATTCCCGTGCTTCGTATCGAGACCAGGTACACCGACAACGAGTTCAACATGGCGAAGGATGCGGTCGAAGTTGGCTGCTCGGTGGCGGATGCGGCTGGATTCGAAGTGCTCTCGAAGAATGTCGTTCCCAATCCGCCGGGGTACAGTATCCATGAAGTCGGAACCTGTCGCATGGGCGATGATCCGAAGAAGAGCGTGCTGAATAAGTGGTGCCAAAGCCACGATCATAGGAATCTATTCGTTGTCGATGGAGCGAGCTTTGTGAGTGCCGGTTGGCAGAACCCGACGATGACGATCCTGGCACTCTCGATGCGAGCCTCAGAGTATCTCGCCGGCGAGATGAGCACGCGAAATATTTAGAAGGAGACACATCGCGCTTTTCGCGAAATGCAGTTGCGGGGTTTCCGTCGGACTTAACGCGTTTCTGCCATCTTCGAACTGAGCCTCTGGATCAACAGATCCACACAAGCGCATCTGTGTGTGCTAATCCGACCTTCCACTCGCGGGCTGGCGAGGTTGAGGCCAGGATCAAAATAAATCCTGACCCGCACCCTCTACGCCCCTACTTCCACTCCCAGACTTTGGAGGTTGTGTTGCCGGAGGCGTCGACATCGTATTCAAAGGCCCCGCAGCTATTGTTGATCTGCGCGAGCTTCTGCGATGTCGTCTGGAAGAACAACATACCGCGGTAGCTGACGGAGCCACTTGGCCCAAATTTTCCCAGGCCAGTTCCCGTCCAGGTGATAGCCTCACCATCCTGCGTCATGCTGAGCCCTTGGCCCTGACCATAGATGGAGCCGTCCGCACGGACGATCGACGTATAGCTCCCCATGCCGGTGGTGGGAACACCGAGCATCTGGCCGCTATCTTCGAATGACACTTCTGCGGTTGGCGGATCGATGGAAAGCACCCGTCTGACAAGCCTCTTGCCCTTTGTTTCGCCTATTTGTTGTCCAATCATGATAGATCTCCTCTTTACTTGACTTTGAATTGCCTGTTCCTGGGGAGGGCGCAATTGTAGTCCCCGAAACAGCTAACCGCCGAAAGAGTGTTGCCGATGATCGGAACAGGCTGAAATTTTGGATAGGCGTCATGCTGCGCCCGAGTTCATTTCGACAGGCGAACGCTGTTCTTTACGACCAAAGCAGAGGTAGCTGTTGCTAGGCACGTAGCTACAATAATTGTCGCCCCTTTGCACTAGACTGATCGGGGAGCCTGAACGAAAGTTGATTGAGCAGATACAAGTAGGGTTAGCTTCGGCGCATCGTAAGGTGTTTCTCTATCTTGCGATTGCAAGCGCGGGGGCGTCCTTATCTTCAGCTGCCGTGTCGGCACAGGAAGTCGCGAACGTAGCCATAACACGCATGCAGCATCTGAGCCACGGCATCAATACCAGTCGGTGGTTCGCGCAGTCGCCCGACAACTACACGGTCCAACGTCTACGGAGTTTTACGACGACCGACGATATCGTTCTGATCAGGAAGCTGGGGTTTGACCATATCCGAATCAGCATCGACGCAAAGCCGCTGCTTGACTGGCAGCGTAACCTCCCCCAGGCTGCGCCGTTCATGGCGGAGCTGGACCATGTCGTGCAGGTGGCACTCGAACAGAAGTTGGCGGTAATCATCGATCTACATCCGGAGAGCCGCTACAAGCAGCAACTTCTCCAAGGGACCGAACCAGTGGGGCGCTTCGGCATGCTCTGGCAGAGCGTTGCAAAGCACTTCGGCTCCATGGATCCGAACCTTGTCTTCTTTGAGATCATGAACGAGCCTGAGCAGTCCGATACGCATCGGTGGCAGGGGATCGAGAGCTTCGTTGCCGGCCAGATCCGCGCAGTGGCACCGCAGCATACGATCATCGCAAGCGGAGCGAAGTGGTCGGGACTGGAAGATTTGATGCTGCTCGAGCCAATTCCGTATGACAACGTCATCTATACCTTCCACGACTACGAGCCATTCGCCTTCACCCACCAGGGCGCGACCTGGACCGATCCTGCCGTGCAACCGTTGCGCAGAGTTCCGTACCCATCCACGCCGGAAAACGTAGAAAAAAACGTGCAGCAGGAGCCCACGTTAGCGGGCCAGCTCTTTGTAAAGCAGTATGGCCTGGCGCGATGGGACGCGCAGCGTGTGGATGCCACGATCGACTTTGCCGAGCGTTGGTCGAAGCTGCACCATGCGCCGGTGTACTGTGGCGAGTTCGGCGTGCATCGTCCATTCGCTGATGAAGCAATGCGCGCGCACTGGCTACGTGACATGCGTATCGCACTCGAAAAGCATCACATCGGTTGGGCCATGTGGGACTATCAGGACAACTTCGGCGTCGTGACTAAAAAGAACGGAGCCACCATACCCGACCCTCTAATCCTCGACGCCCTTGGCCTCAGCCCTGCAAAGTAACCTCTCCTAACCTTTTTCACTGAGCTGTCGGTGATACCGTAGCTCTGGAAGAAACACTTTATCAAACCGATCATCACCGTTTCGTATCATCGATAACGAAAAAGTCAGGTTCGCTCTGGCTTTTCATGGATTGAGAACGGACAGTATGAAACAAAATCACAGCAGATCGAGGCAGATCGGATGACAACTCTCAACGCGCCTGACCACGTTCCTCTTCCGCAGCCGGTGCTCGCACCACTCACGCGTGCGGCGATCTTCCTTGTCCTCACCGTGAAGCCGGAGCCTGAAAGTTGTGCAACAATTCGCTCCTTCTGCAGCGACCTCGCTGGCCTGATTCGCGCGGTGGAGTTCCGCGACATCGATGCCGGACTCACCTGTATCGCGGCTTTCGGATCGGAGGTTTGGAATCGACTCTTCGGTGATCCCCGCCCGGCCGAGCTACATCCCTTCCGGGAATTCCGCCGTGGCAATCGCCATGCCGTCGCCACCCCGGGCGATGTTCTGTTTCACATCCGTGCTGGCCGGATGGATATCTGCTTTGAGTTGGCAACACAGATCATGGAGCGCATTGGCGACGCAGTTTCGGTAGCCGACGAGGTTCAAGGCTTTCGTTACTTCGAGGATCGCGATCTTATCGGCTTCGTCGATGGCACAGAAAATCCAAGAGGCTCTGTTGCGCTTGGTGCCGCCCTGGTTGGCGAAGAAGACGCTCTCTTTACAGGTGGAAGCTACGTCCTGGTCCAGAAATATCTTCACGATATGAAAGCATGGAATACCCTCTCCACCGAGGCGCAGGAGCTCATCATCGGCCGCAAGAAACTATCGGGTATCGAGCTCAGCGATACCGCAAAACCACCCTCAGCCCATACTGCGCTAACCGTCGTCGTCGAGAATGGGAAGGAGGTCAAGATCCTGAGGGACAACATGCCCTTTGGTCAACCCGGCCGCGGTGAATTCGGCACCTACTTCATCGCCTACTGCCGCACCCCCCGCATCACCGAACTGATGCTCGAGAATATGTTCGTTGGCCGTCCGCCGGGAAACTACGACCGACTGCTGGACTTCAGCAAAGCCGTGACCGGAGGCCTGTTTTTTGCGCCTTCGGCAACGTTTCTTGAGGACGTCGGCGAAGAACAACCTGCCGCCGCCCCAGCAATCGCCACGCCACCTGTGGCATCTGATCCGCCTTCCCCAACCTCTGTGCGCGACACCTCACTTGGGATAGGATCGCTTAGAGGAGAACGTCATGAATAACCTCCATCGGGAGTTGGCACCAATCTCTGACGCCGCCTGGGAGCAGATCGAGGAGGAAACCACTCGTACACTCAAGCGCTATCTCGCCGGCCGACGTGTCGTCGATGTACCGACTCCCACCGGAGCTGGCTTGTCGGCAGTTGCAACGGGCCACCTGGTGTCGATCGCCCCTCCCGCGGAGGACATCATCGCAAGGCAGCGTGAGGTTAGGACCCTCGTGGAGTTGCGGGTGCCCTTCGAGCTCACGCGCCAAGCGATCGACGATGTGGAGCGAGGCTCGGACGACTCCGATTGGCAACCAGCCAAGGACGCCGCCAGAAAGATCGCCTTCGCGGAAGACCGGACCATCTTCAACGGCTATCGCGAAGCGGACATCCAGGGCCTTCGCGAAGGCACCAGCAATCCAGTGATGACTCTTCCCGCCGACGTCCGAAACTACCCTGATGCCGTGCTCAGGCACTGAGCCAACTACGTCTGGTAGGTGTAAACGGTCCCTACTCCATCCTGCTTGGAGCCAACGCCTATACAGAGCTCGCGGAGACCCGCGATCAAGGGCATCCCGTTCTCGAACACGTCAAACGCCTCGTCGACGGCAATATTATCTGGGCGCCAGCCATAGAGGGCGCCTTTGTGTTGACCACACGCGGCGGCGACTTCGAGCTCAACATCGGACAGGATGTCTCTATCGGCTATCTCAGTCACACGGACGCTGTCGTTCGGCTCTACCTCCAGGAGACCTTTACGTTCCGGCTCCTGACAAGCGAGGCATCGGTCGTTCTCGCACCTTCCGGAAAGTCTTAAGCAAGCGCCTGCGGCACTGCCTCTTCCCATCGTCCCTGCGCCTTCAAGATAAGCTCCACCACTTCGCGCGCAGTGCCACGTCCTGCATGTCGGCGAGTCGTGAAGTGACAGACCGCCCTCAACTCCGGCGCTCCATCGGCCACGCACACAGCCAACCCGGCTCGCTGCGCCAGCGGAATGTCCGGCAGATCGTCGCCCATATAGGCAATTTCCTCTTCGGTCACGCCCGCCTTTCGCATGCACTCCTCGAACGCCTCGGTCTTCTTCGCCTGTCCCAGATAGACAAAAGTGACCTTCAGTTCTTTAGCACGCCGGGCAACTGCGGGTGACGACCGGCCGGTGATGAAACCTGTCTGAATCCCCATCGTGTGGGCGAGCGACAGGCCTTGTCCGTCTTGCGCATTGAACACCTTCATCTCAGAGACGACAGGATCTACGGACCCATCAGCGGCAGTCGTCGAGATCAAACAGACCCCGCCATCGGTCAGAGTGCCATCCACGTCCATCAGAAACAGTTTGATCTTGCGGGCGCGAGCCAGCACGTCGGGGGAAGCAAGGAAAGCCAGGGCGGTGCCAGACATAAAAATGATTCTAATGCAGTCCCCAAACCCAGTCTGAGTACCTGATGGAGGCTCTACGAGAGTGTTCGTGCTGAAGCTGCCTGTAACACGTGGTCAACAGAGAACTTGCTAAGCTGTCACAATGACAACCCGACAACATGCTGCCCACTTCCTGGCAGTGGCACTCATCCTGACAGCAGCTTCAATGGCAGCACAATCTGGTTCAACAAGTGTCGATCTTCCCACGAGCAAGGAGATTCTACAGCCGGTCCCAGGCAATCCGCAGAGGCTCAATGGACTGCCCCTCTCGATGGCTATCTCCCCGGATCGACAATTTGTCATCACAGTCAACGCGGGATACGGAACCTTCGAGTCTGGCTACAAACAGTCGCTCGCGGTAATGGATACTCAGACGGGCATAGTGGAAGACTTTCCAGACAACAGAACCCAGATAAAGGCCAGACAGACGCTCTATTCAGGACTGGTCTTCAGCCGAGACGGTAAACATGTGTACGCGAGCATGGGGTCCGAAACCGATCCACTTGGAACTGAGAAAGATGACACCGGTAGCGGCATCGCAGTCTATGGTTTCAACGCAGGCAAAATCTCGCAGGAACGAATGATCAAGATCCCTCTGCAGCAACTGGCTGCTGGCCGAAGGACGCTACTGACCGGCAGCACCGCCGCGGATAAGGGCATACCGTTTCCTGCCGCAATCGCAGTAATAGGTCCCTCAGGCTCAGAAAAACTTTTAGTGGCCGATAATCTGTCAGACGACGTCCTACTGATGGACCCAGCTTCAGGTGCGATTCTTACTCGGTTCGATCTCGCGGAAAATGATGCGGTCCCTTCGACCTACCCTGTCGCACTCAGCGTCTCAAAAGATGAAACCCGCGCGTTCGTGGCACTGTGGAATGCAAGCGAGATCGTTGAACTGGATCTGAAGCATGGAACCGTTGGCCGAAAGCTTCCTCTGCTGAAACCAGACACTTCAACAGCTGCCGGGACTCATCCCTGTGCACTCGAGATGTCCGCCGACGGCCGAACCATGTACGTTGCGTTAGCGAACCGCGATGCAGTTGCCGCAGTCAATATAGATGGCGGCCAACTCTCGGCAAAAGGTTACTTCGACACTCGACTGCCGCACCAGACCTACTTCGGGGCAGAGCCCGAGGCGCTGGCTTTGTCTCCCGATGGCTCAAGGCTCTACGTAGCGAACGCGATCACCGACGCAATCGCAGTGTTTGACACCAGAAAACTGTCGACCAAGGCAGCAAAGATGGGGATGGTCGAACCCCTAGGTTTTGTGCCAACGGAGTGGATGCCGATGTCAATCGGGCTCATCGACGGAAAGCTCTACGTTGCAACGGCGAAAGGCAAAGGAACAGGACCAAACAACTTCCCGCAGCGACAACTCGACAGCGCACGAACAAACGCAGCATCCTCCAGCTACATCGCAACGCTCCTTTATGGCTCGCTTGCAGTGTTGGACACGCAATCCATGGAGCGAGATCTTCCGAAGTGGACGGCCAAAGTAGTTGAGTTGAATCGGATGAAGGCGGCCGAAGAAAAGATTCAGTTTGCAGGCAGCCGACAGGATCGCATCAAGCATGTGATTTACATCATTAAAGAAAATCGCACCTACGATCAGATCTTCGGAGATCTCAGACAAAACGGGAAGGCCGTCGGCAACGGGGACTCAAGACTGACGATGTACGGCGCAGAGATCACGCCGAATCAGCACAAACTCGCTCTACAGTTTGGAGTGCTGGATAACTTCTACGACTCAGGCGAGGTGTCGGGCGACGGCCACGTGTGGTCGACCGCTGGCATCGGCACAGACTATCTCGAGAAGACATGGCAGCAGAGCTATCGAGGAGACGAGCGGACCTACGACTTTGAAGGCGTAGTCGCCGAGGGCTATCCTCTTCTGCAAAAAATTCCCGATATCAATGAACCCAAAAGTGGATATCTGTGGGGAAACCTCGCGCGTCAAAACAAAACTTACTACCACTTTGGCGAATACATCTCGTCCACCTTCTGCGATACCAAAAAAACAGTAAGCCCTCAGGAAGGCCCGCAACTGGAGGGAGCGAAGTGCCAGAAGCCCTCGATTATGCCTGGAGAGACTCTCCCCGTAGAGTGGGGTGGCGGCGTGAACAAATGGCCGTGGCCCATCCCCCTTCTGGCGACAAACATTGCAACCAAGCCGGAGTTAGTCGGGCACTTTGCGGTAGAGCAACCAGATTTCAATCTAAGGATCCCGGATCAGATCCGGGTTAATGTCTTCATGAGGCACTTTGAAAGATGGGTAGCCGACCGAGAAGCAGGCAACGACGACATGCCGAACTTCATACTCCTCCGACTTGGAAATGACCACACAGCAGGAACAACGCCCGGTGGACCCACCCCTAAGTCCTCGATCGCCGATAACGATCTGGCCGTAGGCCGCGCAGTTGACGCGGTATCCCATTCGGCCTATTGGGACGACACAGCATTTTTCATTCTGGAAGACGATGCGCAGGCCGGCGCAGATCATGTGGATGCGCACCGCAGTCTGGCCTTGGTTGTCAGCAAATATTCCCCGAAGGCGGCGAACGGAGAAGCCTTCGTTGACAGTCGTTTCTACTCGACTGTCAGCGTTCTGCGGACCATGGAGACTCTCCTTGGCCTTCCGCCGATGAACAACAACGATGCCTTCAGCTCCATGATGGGGTCATTGTTCAACGGAGAGGGGAGTCAGCCCCCATTCTCTGCCGATTACAGAAATCGCGATAACGCTCTGATCTTCACAGCAAATACGAAGACTGCACCGGGAGCTAAGGCGTCTCAGAAAATGGACTTTCGTCACGCAGACCATGCGGATACACAAAAGCTCAATGTGATCCTATGGAAGGACGCCATGGGCGACGCCCCGATACCGGCCCTGCTGAACGCTCGCCCCAGGAAGCAGAAGAACGACGACGACGATTAATTCAGAGAAGAAACCTGAGCGGACGATACAGATCTATTCGAGTTCCAGTTTACTTTTTCTAAGACGCTAACGTAGTGCTTTCGCCTCGTGTTTTCGACGAATGTCTAACCCTTGCTGCTGTCGTCTTACTTACTTCTTACAGTCCGCCGAGCAGCGTTCCCCTTAGCCGCTTTCGTCTGCCGATCACCGTCAGCCAACTGGATCTTATGCGCCGCAACAATAGTTCCAATCAACCCTGGAAAGCGCTTGTCGATCTCCGCGCAACGAGACGTGTTGTGCATCTCAACGCCCTGACGCTCGCCCCGAATCAGCCCGGCCTCGCGAAGTATCTTGAAATGCTGAGAAAGCGTTGACTTCGGTATCGGCTTCTCGCTGATATTCGAAAACGCCACACAGTTGTGCGAACAATCCTGTCCTACGATGTCGGCATAGATCGCCACACGCACAGGGTCGGACAAGGCATGAAGGATCGCTTCAACCGTCACGTCCTGGACCGAGGGGTGGAATAAGGGCCTCATGAACACCACGATAGTCTCTAATAACAAATTGTTCAATAGTGCATAAATGCGGAACTAATGAATCTTTCAACTACCAGGCTCCATCTACTCAGCAGACCGGAACTGAGCCACAGTAGTTCCAAAAATCTCAAGTTTCTATAAAGCAATCTCAAAGAGGAACCAATCATGAGCAAGCTCAAGGGTAAAGTAGCAGTCGTCACTGGCGCATCCAAGGGTATCGGAGCCGCCATCGCCAAGTCGCTCGCCTCCGAAGGTGCATCCGTAGTCGTCAACTACGCCTCCAGCAAGTCTGGTGCAGACACCGTCGTCTCCGCCATCACCGCAGCCGGAGGCAAAGCCGTCGCCGTGGGTGGTGACGTCTCCAAAGCCGCAGAAGCGCAGGGCATCATCGACGCAGCCATCAAGAACTACGGGCGCCTCGACATCCTCGTCAATAACTCCGGTGTCTACGAGTTTTCCCCCCTCGAAACCGTAACCGAAGAGCAGTTCCACAAGATCTTCAACATCAACGTGCTCGGCGTTTTGCTCACCACCCAAGCAGCGTCCAAACATCTCGGCGAAGGGGCCAGCATCATCAACATCGGCTCTGGCGTCAGCAGCATTACCCCTCCCAACAGCGCCGTCTACACCGGCACCAAGGGCGCTCTCGACGCCATCACCGGCGTCCTCGCAAAGGAACTCGGTCCGCGTAAGATCCGCGTCAACTCCGTCAACCCCGGCATTGTCGATACCGAAGGCACGCAATCCGCAGGCTTCATCGGATCCGACTTCGAGAAGGCCCTCGTCGCGCAAACTCCCCTCGGTCGCGCAGGCCGCGTCGACGACATCGCCTCCGTCGTAACCTTCTTTGCATCCGACGACGCAAAGTGGATCACCGGCGAGCGCGTCATCACCGGCGGCGGTCTCCGCTAACCTCGCACAAAGCCCACTCATCGCTAGCGGCATCAAGCGTTTTGAGTGGGCTCTCGCACACGACTCTAGCGAACAAGAACAGCAAATACGAAAGGAAGAATTCACATGGGCAAGCTCGATGGAAAAGTAGCAGTCATCACCGCCGCAACGTCAGGCATGGCACTCGCCACCGCTAAGCTCTTCGTAAAAGAAGGCGCATATGTCTTCATCACAGGCCGTCGCCAGGACAAACTCGATGAAGCTGTCAAGGCAATCGGCAAGAATGTGACAGGTGTACAGGGCGACGCCTCAAACCTCGCCGACCTCGATCGCCTATACGAGACCGTAAAAAAAGAAAAAGGAAAGATCGACGTCCTCTTCGCCAGTGCGGGCCAGGGCGAGTTCGCCAAGATCGGCGAAGTCACCGAAGAGCACTTCGATAAAACATTCGACCTCAACGTGCGTGGCACACTCTTCACCGTGCAGAAGGCCCTCCCGCTTTTCAACGACGGCGGCTCCATCTTCATGAACGGCTCCATCGCCAGCATCAAGGGCTTCCCAGCCTTCAGCGTCTACAGCGCCAGCAAAGCCGCGGTGCGATCTTTTGCGCGCACGTGGCTCAACGATCTCAAGGACCGCAAAATCCGTGTCAACGTCCTCAGCCCAGGGACGATCGACACCCCCATTCTCGATCCGCTCGGCCCCGACGCGAAGGAATACTTCAAGACGCTCATCCCGCGTGGCGAAATCGGCCGCCCCGAAGAGATCGCAACCGTTGCGCTCTTTCTCGCCTCCGACGATTCCAGTTTCGTCAACGGCATCGAGCTATTTGTCGATGGCGGAACTGCACAGATCTAACGCAACCACACATAGCTGAGAAGTACTGAGTGAACACGCCACGCTGCCGACAGCATCAAGCAGCGTGGCAACCTCAGATCGAGCGCAGAAGTAGAGATGATCCATGATTGAATGCATCGTTATTTTGGCTTTTTCCATAAGAGAGGTACTACAGCATGAACACAGAAGCTTCGCTCATCGACTCGGCGCTCCGCGGGTGGAAGGCAAACGTTGACCGCACTACGAAACTCTTCGACGCTCTAACCGAGGAGCAGCTTCTCGAGCAGGTCGCTCCCGGAAAGAACAGGCTTATCTATCTCTGGGGTCACTTGGCGGCCAGCAGCGACGCGCTCCTTCCTCTGTTGGGATTAGGCCCGAGACTCCATCCGGAACTCGATTCGATCTTTATCTCCAATCCCGACGGGCACTTCCAGAATCTCCCCACGGGAGCACACCTGAAGCGAATCTGGAATGAAATCAACGATGCCCTATGGACAGCGTTCTCGAACTTGTCAAGCTCGGACTGGGCACAAAGACACACCGCCGTCTCCGAAGAAGACTTCAAGCTCGAACCTCATCGCAACCGCTTCACCATCCTGCTCGGCAGAACCGCACATCTCGCATATCACTTCGGCCAGGCAAAGCTAGCGCAGCAAAGATAACTCCAAACGATAAGCCCGAACAAACGCAACTTTAGCGTGCAGCGAAACTACCTTCATCCACGGTGAAGCGAAGGCGTCCAGCGTCGAAGCTCACCCGTAGATGACGGTACTTCGCGAGATAGTAGACGCCGACAATCGCTGCGGCAAACCCTGAAGCAGCGCCAATGCCAAGCGCCCAACGCGGCCCAAATCTATCAGCGATCCAGCCGACAATCGGCGCGCCCATGGGTGTGCCCCCGAAGACCACAGCGAGAAGGATGGCCAACACACGTCCACGCATCTCGGGCTCGGTTGAGAGTTGCACCAAGCTGTTCGTCGAGGTAGTGAAAGTCTGCGCAGACACTCCGATAACGATAAGAGCGAGGCCAAAGAGCCAGTAGTTAGGCATGATCGCCGCTAGTGCCAAGCCGACACCGAAGACCGCCGCACCTGCTAGCAACGGCGTCATGTTAGGTCTTTCTCGTCTCGCGGCGAGAAGCGCGCCGGCAACCGACCCAATCGCCATAGTCGACGTCAAGAGCCCGTACAGGCTCGCTTCAGCGTGGAAGACGGTCACGGACATGGTTGAGATAAAGATCGGGAAGTTGATTCCGAACGTACCAACCAAAAAAAGCATGAGAAAAATAGCCTTTAGATCGGGCCTCTTCCAAACGTAACGAAACCCTTCGATGAGGCTCCCACGTTTGCGGACGGCTCTCGCCTCGCGATGAAGTTCCCCCACGCGAAGGAGGCTTAGCGAGCAAAGCACGGCGACAAAAGAAGCCGCATTGATAACGAACACCCATCCGGAGCCCACGACAGCGATAAGAACGCCTGCGATGGCCGGACCGATCATCCGCGCAGCATTAAATGAGGTCGAATTTAGCCCCACTGCATTCGACAAATCAGCCTCTCCGACCAACTCCGAGACGAAGCTCTGACGTGTCGGCGAATCGAACGCAGTCACGCAACCCAGCAAAAACGCAAATACATATACATGCCACAACTGAATGATCCCAGCAACAGTAAGAATCCCCAGTCCCAGGGCCAGCGCTCCCATCGCCGCCTGAGTAGCGATCAGGAGCTTTCGCCGATCGAGATGATCCGCGGCAAAACCAGTCAGCGGCAATAAGAGCACCTGCGGGCCGAACTGGAGCGCCATGACCACACCGACAGCGGTCGCATTGTGGTGGGTCAGCTGCGTGAGGACGATCCAATCCTGCGCGGTGCGCTGCATCCACGTTCCAACGTTAGAGATTAGCGCCCCGCCAGTCCACACTCGATAGTTGAAGCTATTCAGCGAACGGAAGGTGCCTTTCATCGGACTGCTCATGAGTTCCCAGGAGAGTTGCCGCCGTGGAACCGTCCGAAGCTGCGTGCCATGATCATGCTCATCAGAAGAATGCCCAATCCCAACGAAACAACATGATCCGTAGCTCGCAAACTGAAGCTGCCGACACGGCATATCAGAACATAGCCAACCACCAGGTTAAAAAATCCCCAAAGCACGTTCACGGTAGAAGAAGAAAGCCCTTGACCAGGCGGTTTAGCAAATGGGCTTTGAAAGGGACGCCCCATCACACCGCTCACAAAATGCGGAATAGAGTTTGTGAGAAAAACGCCCCCAAACAGATAAGCTGCAGAGTGATTCCATTCCATTTGTCAAACCCTCCTCTTTCGTTAAACCTCGCTGTCACGCGCGGCTGTCGTCGAGGCGATCAAGAATCTCCCGAGTCGTGCCCGTTTCGCCCAAACGCGGAAAGATCCGCATGATGCTGTTGGTATGAGCATCGAGGTTAAAATCTGTCATAGCGTCAACGGCGAGGGTGACATTGAAGCCGCACTCGTGCGCCTGGCGGGCCGTTGACTCAACACCGGAACTAGTTGCGACGCCGACGATGACAACCTGCGTGACGCCCAGCTTCTTCAGACGCTCCTCAAGGCCAGTGCCCGTAAACGCTCCCCAGGTCCGCTTCGTCACGGCATGGTCCTCAGGCTGCTGATTCAACTCAGGAACCAGATCGGTCCATCCGGCAGGAAACTCACGAACCCTCGGAGCCTGTTCCGTCCGGCCAGGTGCTCCGGCAGAGACGTTGACAAGCACTACCGGCAGATCATACCGACGGAACGCGCCTGCTAACGCGCTGGCTTGCTTCACGACCTCTCCCACGGGATGCGCTGTAGGCATCGCAACGATGCCGTTCTGCAGATCGATGATAACGAGAGCAGTCTTCGGGTCAAGCGAGGTTATCGCCATGGTGTTCTCCTTCCGTTGATTCGGACTATCGTTAGGATCAACCAGCATGAGTGCTTGATCGAAGATTGAGAGCAGATCGATACACCTTAAACATGAGGATACCCTCAATTTCTTCCCAGAGTTAGAATATGAGCATGTCCTCAACAATGTCAAGCCCAAGGCGGGCTCCCCAGCAGGAGCGGGGCGAACGGCGGGTCGCACAGTTGCTCGATGCCGCTGCGTCTTTGTTGGCTGAAGTTGGCTACGACGCCGCCACCATGACAGAGATCGCCGACCGAGCCAATGCATCCATCGGAACGGTCTATCAGTACTTTCCCAACAAGCCGGCCATCGTCCTGGCACTTCGGAGCCAATACGTCGCAGAGATGGAGGAGCGCTGGGCGCACCTCAACGAGGAGACTGTGGCGGAGATGTCGGCCGAGCAAATAGCCCATCGGTTTGTCGAGCTGACGACAGATTTCGTAGAGGAACACCCGGCCTACTTTGCAATCCTCGACGCTCCTGTGAAATACAAGCGTAGCCAGGAAGCAAGAAACCGCTTACGGGAGCGAATCGCTAAGGTATTCCGAAGCAAAAAACCTGCCATCTCGCAGGAAGTGGCATTCCGAATGGCGAACGTCGCTCTAGGCATCATCAAGAGCATGAACAAGCTCTATGCAGAAACCAACTCCAAAGAGCGAGAAGAACTGGTCAAGGAATACAAGGTCGCTCTCGCAGCCTATCTAAATTCGCGCCTGGCCCCATTCCATAAAGATCGAATGCAGAAGTGAACTCCCAAGAAGTGAATCCCAAGACATGACCAGCTATGCATCAGCATCGTGGCGCATGAGAGTTCAAATAACTCGCGCGCGCCCCTTGTTTATTCGACCATGCATCCAGAGGCCCTAGCTGAATTGCGTCCGCCGCCAAAGACTCCATCCTCCAACAAGGAGACTAACCAGCAGAACCGCGATCAGAATCACGACCCAGCCAAGGTCCATCGTCAGCGGCGGCACCACTGCGCGAACTCCCAGCGTGACAAAGACTGCACTGGCCGTCACAACGATCAGATAATCCCACCAGCGACGCCGCCCATCTCTCCGGCCCAACTCATCTCCCGCCTGCGCCATCATCGTTCGCTGATAGTCCAGGCCATACCGATTGCACTCTCGCAGCACCGCCTCATTCGTTGAGCTTTGCTCCTTCGCTGAAGCAACCGCCGTGCTGATCGCGAGTGCACCAAGGATCATGATTATGGACCATCCAATGACCATCCACCTGTGCTGCCGATCAGCCTTCGCCAGCTCGCCAAACACCAACGCGCCCCACGCAAGTCCCCAAAGCTGATTCGTATTCGAGAGCGGGATCCCGCGCCCAATCCCCAGATACTTCGCCGCGAACTGCTGGAACAGATCGCCCACCACCCAGACGAACCCACCCAGAAAAAGCCAGAACAAAACCCCCGGCATATGGAACAGTTGGAACGCCGACGAGTGCAACCCGCCATCCAGAGCCAGCGTCAACGCCAGCACCGTTCCCAGCTCTCCCACCGTAAACACCGTCACGAACGACAGAGGATTCATCCCGCTCAGATAAGCCTTGCGATACGGAACATACATCGTCCCCCACATCAAACTTGCGCCCAACGCCGCAACGATTCCGCGAAGAGCATGACTCCCTACCGCCCCGCCGTGGATCGTGCTGAACCCCAGCATCACCGCAGCAATCACGATCGCAATCGCGCCCAGCACCACCTTTGCAGTATTCCCTCGGCTCGCCCCCTCCAACTCACGAAACAGAACTCGTCCCCAGAACAATCCAATCAGCGAGTTCGCATTCCACATCGGAAACGCCACCGCCAACCCAACATCTCGAATCGCAAAGACAGTCAAAGTATTTGCGACCGCCCACAGCGCGCCTGCCAGCAGCGCCCAGACAATCAGATGCTTCCTCTCCGACAGATCCTCGAAGACATACCCCGTCCCTTTCAGCAGCGTGGGAAACGTCCACCGCGCCGTGAACACCCCAGCAACCATACACAGAGAGATAGCAAACGGCGAGAACCCCGCATTCACAAGCTTCGTGGGAGCTTCCGCCGCCCCCAGCCAAACGCCCGCCGTCAATCCGCAGACGACGCCCAAACCATGCAGAGACAACCGCGTCCTTCTTACCCGCTCTAACGCAAGTGCCATTCCACTCCCTCGATGCTTTCTTTCAACCCGGCCGCGCTCGCCGTCTAGTGCAACGCCGTCAGCAGAGCGATCCCCAGCACAAGCACACAGAGTGGCACCAGGAAGTGGCTATCCGTAGCAATCGTCTTTATCCTTTTTCCGAAGCCCAAATCACCCTCCACGATCTTGTCCATACTAAGTGGTTTCGTCCTCCATTAAACTTCGCTACAGTGGTGTGCATGCTTTTGAAGCAGATGCTCGCAATCCCGCTACTCCCCGTCGCTCTCATCCTCGCCGGTCTCACGATGCCGCCCGCATTCGCATCTGCCGAGTCCTCGACGGCACCCGCCGAAGGTGTTCTCCAGCGTCTCATGCCTCATCTCGCGCCACAGCTTCAACTGGCTCTCGTCCCTAAGCCCGATCACAAAGACTACTTCCGCATCAGCGGCACGCGAGGCCACATTCGCGTCGAAGCCGCCACGCAACCGACCCTGCTATACGGCGTCAATTGGTATCTGAAGTATGTGGCCCACCTGCAGATTTCGCCAAACGGCTCTCTACTCGGCTCTCCCAATTTCACCCTCCCCGCGCCAGACGCACCCATCGAGAAACCCGCACTCTACCCCTGGCGGTACGCCTTGAATGAAAACGTCGACGGCTACTCCGCCCCCTACTGGGATCAGCAGCGTTGGCAGCATGAGATCGACCTTCTCGCCCTGAGCGGCACCAACGCCATCCTCATCGAGCGCGGCATGGATCTCGTCCTCTATCAGACCTTCCGCGACGCCGGCTACTCCGACCAGGCCATCCGCAACTGGATCGTCCAGCCAGCCCATCAGAACTGGCAGCTCATGGGCAACATGTGCTGCTTCCAGGGCCCCATCTCAAAGGAGCTTCTCGAGAAGCGATCGCGCTCAGCACAACAACTCATCGCCACCCTTCGCAGCCTCGGCATCACGCCCGTCCTGCCCGGCTACTACGGCATCGTCCCCGCAGACTTCGCCTCCCTTCACCCCGGCGCACACGTCATCACGCAAGGCGACTGGAACGGATTCACTCGCCCCGGCTGGCTCGATCCCCGCGATCCAAACTTCGACAAACTCGCAGCATCCTTCTACCGCCATCAGCGCGAACTCTATGGCGACTCAGCCATCTACGACATGGAGATCTTCCAGGAGGGTGGAGCCGCCGGCGACGTCCCAGTCCCCGCCGCCGCAAAAAAAGTACAGCAAGCCCTCATGCGCGACCATCCCGACGCACTGTGGATGCTGCTCGGATGGCAGCAGAACCCAACCCAGGAGCTGCTCTCCTCCCTCGACACCAGCCACGTCCTCATAGCCGAGATCGAGCAGGGTCGCATTCCCCGAGAGGACCGTGACCGCGAGTTTCGCGGCGCATCCTGGCTCTACGGCGGCCTGTGGGAGTTCGGCGGACGCACCACCATGGGAGCACCGCTCTACGACTACGCAGTTCGCCTCCCCAGGATGGCTGCGCTCCCCGGCAGCCGCATCGTCGGCACCGCCGTCTTCACCGAAGGCATGGACACCAACCCCTTCGCCTTCGACCTCTACACCGAGATGGCCTGGCACGCCGATCCAGTCGACCTCACCGAATGGACCAACGCCTACGCGACCCGCCGATACGGAGCAGACGATCCACACGCTCGTCGCGCCTGGCAGATCCTGCTCAAAACAGCCTACGGCTACCGAGCCGACGGCAACACACAGCACGGCGAACGCGACGCCTCACAAGACTCGCTCTTCAACTCCCAGCCGTCCCTCACCGCAACCCGCGCCGCAACCTGGTCCCCCGACGTCCTGCGCTATAACCCAGCCGACTTCGCCCCCGCACTCACCGAACTCCTCGAAGTCAACCCCTCACTACGCTCCACCGAAACCTACCGCTACGACCTGGTCGATGTAGCCCGACAAACCATGGCCAACGAGAGCCGCCGCCTCTTGCCGCTGATCAAACAGGCCTACGATTCCAAAGACAAAACCGCCTTCGCCAGACTCACGAAGGAGTGGCTTCGCGACATGCAGCTACAGGACCAGCTCCTCCAGACCAGTCCCTTCTTCCTCCTCGGCAGATGGCTCTCCTTCGTCCCACCCTGGGCCTCCTCACCCACAGAACTCGACCGTCTCAACTACGACGCCCGCTCCATCCTCACCACCTGGGGCGATCGCAAAGCCAGCGAGTACGGCCTCCACGAGTATGGCAACCGCGACTGGGCCGGCCTGACCCGCGACTACTACATGGCGCGCTGGCAGATGTACTTCGACTCGCTCTCCGCCTCACTCGAAACCGGCGAGGCTCCGAAAACCATCGACTGGTATGCCTTCGGCGACCAGTGGAATCACAGCCAGAAAGCCTACGACGCCACACCGCACGGTGACTCCTACGACGCTGCCCTGGCCATCGCGCATACACTTCATCTAGCTCTCCCAATCAACAACCCGAGGCACACCAGTAAACTATGACAACGATGAGCGCACCCTCCCAAACCCCCTGGCCCTCTCTCACCGGCGCCCGCCCAGCACGCCTCCTCTCGCTCGACTTCCTCCGCGGCCTCACCATCGCCTTTATGATCCTCGTCAACAACAACGGCGATGAACAGCTGGCCTACTGGCCACTCAAGCACGCGGCCTGGAATGGCTTCACCCCAACCGACCTCGTCTTCCCCACCTTCCTCTTCCTCGTCGGCATCTCGACCGTCTTCTCCACAGCTTCGAGGCTCGCACAAGGCGCCACAAAACAGACGCTCTTCCTACACGTCCTGCGCCGCTCCATCACGCTGTATGTAATCGGCCTCGCGATCCACAGCTTCCCCTTCTTCAACTTCCACACCATGCGCTTCTACGGCGTGCTTCCCCGCATCGCCATCTGTTACTTCCTCATTGCCTCGCTCTACATCATCAGTCCCGGCTGGCGCAGCAAAGCAGTTCTCGCGATCTCCGCTCTAGCTGCCTATTGGATCCTCATGCGCTTCGTTCCTGTCCCTGGATACGGCGTCCCCACGCACGACATTCCCCTGCTCGATCGCGACGCAAACCTCACCGCATGGCTCGACCGCCAGTTATTTTCAGCGTCTCATCTTTACGAGCACACCCGCGACCCCGAAGGTCTTCTCAGTACGATCCCTGCGCTAGCCACCGCTCTCTTCGGCGTTCTCACCGGCATCTGGCTGCGCACCCAGCGCACGCTCAACCAGAAGATAACCGGCATCGCCATCGCTGGCCTCAGCGGCATTCTCCTGGGCGGCCTCTGGAACCTCTCCTTCCCCATCAACAAAAAACTCTGGACCAGCTCCTTCGTCCTCTTCGCCGGCGGTCTCAGCCTCTCCTTCCTCGCCCTCAGCCTCTTCCTCGTCGATCTACCCGGGAAAAAACCCGCCAAACAAGATCACTCCGGCGTCCTCAAACCCTTCTTCATCTTTGGAACCAACGCCATCGTCGCCTACGCCTTCTCGGAGCTGCTCGCAGCCGCCATCGCCAGCATTCATGTGCACCCCGGCGTCAATCTGCAGCAATCCATCTTTCGCTCCATCCAACATTTGGTTCCGAATATACCCTTCGCCTCTCTGCTCTACGGCCTAGCGTTCGTAGCTGTCTGCTGGCTCTTCGTCGCCGTGCTCTACCGCCGCAAAATCTTTATCAAAATCTAATTCCCTTCAACCCTCATGCGTCCTGCCAATACCGCAGGACGCACGATTCCATTTACAGTGAAAAGATGACGAAACCGTCGAAGGTCGATCTGGTCGGCGTCGGGCTCAACGCCACAGACACCGTCATCCCCCTGGTCAATTACCCACCACGCGGCTCCAAGGTCGAGTATCAAACCGCCACCGTCCTACCCGGAGGACAAGTCGCATCCACCGTCGTAGCCTGCCAGCGCTGGGGAATCAAAACGCGCTACGTAGGCAAGCTGGGCGATGACGCAGCCGCCGCGCTTCATCGCGAAGCCTTCGCGCACGCAGGTGTCGAGACGCATATCATCACAGCCGCAGGCGCCGCCAGCCCGCAATCCTTGATCCTCGTCGACGCCGGCGGCGAGCGAACCGTTCTCTGCCGGCGAGACGAACGACTCATCCTCCAGCCCGCCGATCTCAATCGCGAGTGGATCGTAAACGCCCGAGCCCTTCACGTCGACGGCCACGACACCGCCGCAGCCACCCTCGCAGCAACCTGGGCACGCGCCGCCGGCATACCAGTCATCGCCGACTTAGACGAGCTCTATCCCGGCGTAGAAGAGCTCATCGAAAACATCGACTACCTCATCGTGAGCCGCGACTTCCCCCGCCGTCTTACCTCCGAGCCCAACCTCGAAAAAGCCCTACAGCAAATCCAACGCCGCTACGGATGCACTCTCGTAGCTGCAACACTGGGAGAAGAAGGCGTAGTCGCCTGGGATGGCAAGCAGCTCCGCCACACTCCCGCCTACTGCGTCTCCGTAGTCGACACCACCGGAGCCGGAGATATCTTCCACGCAGGATTCATCTACGGCCTGCTGCAAAACTGGCCCCTGTCGCGCCAACTCGACTTCGCCTGCGCCGCAGCTGCTCTGAACTGCACCGCAGTCGGAGCCAGAGGCGGAATCCAACCCCTCGAAATCATCGAAGACCTAATGAAAACCGGCTCACGACATCACGCACCTCACTACGTCTAGGCCCGTTCCCTAAGCCGATTGCCAGGTCGTTCAGAAGGACTCACACGCTCATGAAGAGCTCCGACCCCACTCAAAATCCGCAGTCAAATCTCGGACCGAATCCGGAGCTGAACCGAGCCACCCACACCGTCTCCATCGAAAAGGTCCTCGGCGTCAGTTCGCATCACGCGCAGGACGCCCTCGCCGTCGAGGAACCGCTCGAGCTTCAACTAGCCCACGGCCCCCTCGACGCACGATCCGTAAAGTCCATCTCCGTCACCATGCGCACACCGGGTCACGACTTCGACCTCGCCGCCGGCTTCCTCATGACCGAAGGAGTCGTGCGCGACCCCAACGACATCGACCAGATCCTCTACCTCGCCAACAGCCCCGAACTCCCCGCAGCAAAACTCCAAACAGAGAGCGCGCTCCCCTATCGGCCAGAAAAAAACGTCGTCCGCGTAGACCTCGTACCCGAAGTAGTCGTCAGCCTCGCCAACCTCGAGCGCAACTTATACACCACCTCCAGCTGCGGCATCTGCGGCAAAGCCTCTCTGCTCGCACTCCAAACCGTCTGTCCCCCGCGCAGAAAAAACACCTTCCAAATCGAAGCCGAAGTTCTCTACCAGCTGCCGAATCGCCTGCGCCAAGCCCAAACCCTCTTCAATCAAACCGGCGGAATCCACGGCGCAGCTCTCTTCAACGCAACCGGAAAACTCCTCGCCGTACGCGAAGACGTAGGCCGTCACAACGCAGTCGACAAGCTCCTCGGCGCAGAGTTTCTAGCCGACCGCACGCCCCTCCGCGACACTCTGCTCTTACTCTCCGGCCGCGCCAGCTTCGAGCTCCTGCAAAAATCCCTCATGGGCGGAGTCTCCATGGTTGCCTCCGTCGGCGCTCCGTCCAGCCTCGCCGTCCAAGTCGCAAATGACTTCGACATCGCCCTCGTAGGCTTCCTCCGCGATGGTCACTTCAATATCTACAACGGCGCAGGGCACATCCTCGGCCACACATCAGACTAAGCACCACCCTCAAAAAAAAGGCCGCCGCGATCTCCCGCAGCGGCCCAAGGTACGTCAGCGCTTACATCCCGCTCTGGTTCCCTGCATCAGGATGAACCACGCGATAGCTGGCTCCGCCCTGCGACCAGACCAGCAGCAACAGATCCTTCCCTGCCGCATTCGCGTGCGCCGCATTCACAAACTGCTCCGCCGAAGTCACCGGATGCCGATCCACTTCAAGGATCACATCCCCAGGAGCAAGGCTCGCGTCATCAGCCGGGCTTCCCGGACGAACACTCTGAATCGCAACTCCCTGCACCTGCGAAGGAATATGCAGCTGCTGCCGCACATCAGGAGTGAGCTCCGCAACAGCCAATCCCAGCTTGCCCTTCTGCGGACCAGCACTCTCACCGTTGCTCGCCACCTCAGCATCCTTGTGATACTCACCGACCTTCACGTTCACAGTCTGCGAAGAGCCATTGCGAATGATGCCCAAAGCAATCTGCGTCCCCGGAGTATCTTCGCTCACCGCAACCTGCAGCGCGCCTCCGTTGATCACCTTCTGCCCATTCAGCTCATCGATCACGTCGCCGTTCTTCAGCCCCGCCTGCGCAGCCGGAGAGTCAGGCGTCACCTGCGTCACAATCGCTCCCGTCGCCTCCTTCAGGTTGAAGAAGCTCGCATTCTCAGGCGTCACATCGTTCATGCTGATCCCGAGATAGCCGTGATGCACCGCGCCCGTCTTGATCAGCTGCTCCGCCGTCGCCCGCACCATCTGCGAAGGAATCGCAAACCCGGCGCCCGCAAACGAGCCACCGTTCGAGATGATGAACGTATTAATTCCAACCAGCTCTCCGCGCGCATTCACCAGCGGTCCGCCCGAGTTCCCAGGATTGATCGCCGCATCGGTCTGAATATATCCACCCGGCTTCCGTGCATCATCACGATAAGGATTCTGCCGATCCACCGCACTCACAATGCCACGCGTCACCGAAAACTGAAAGTACCCAAACGGACTCCCGAACGCCAGCACCGTCTGTCCCGGCTTCAGCTTCGTCGAATCGCCCCACGCAATGCTCGGCAGATCGTGCGCGTCCACTTTGATCACCGCAATGTCCGTCAGAGGATCACGCCCCACCAGCTTCGCCTTCAGCACACGCCGGTCATGCAGCGTCACCCGCATCTCCACCGCGCCATCGACCACGTGGTTGTTCGTCACAATATATCCATCCGGTGAGATGATGATTCCGCTGCCAATCCCATGCTCCAGCTGAGGCTGCTGCGGCCTCTGCTGCATCATTCCCGGCGGCAGTTGTCCAAAGAACTGCTGAAGCCCCGGCGGCAGACTCTGTCCCTGCTGTGGACCATCTTCCTGATCGCCGCCCGTCTCATGTTCCGATTCCGACGACCCACGCGACGTGACCGCCACATTCACCACCGCAGGCGTAACCCGCGCCGCTACCGCTTCCACCGCGTTGTCCAGCGCAACCAACGACGAGACACTGTTGTCATCCATCGGCGCGGGCGACGCGATCGGCGAAGCAATCATCGCCGCATGAACGCCATTGTGATGAACGAACATTCCAGCTGCCAGCACCAGAGCCGCGGCAGCACCTGCAGGAACGGCAACCCGCCCCGCCTTACCTACTAATTTATTAGTTTCAAACGCCATGATCGATCCTCACAACAGTTCGTACAGCTTTGTTTAAAGTTGAATGACCAGCCAGCCGCCCGCGGTTGGCACGGCTGCAAACGAAGAAGAAAACACCCGCTCACTCGACACTGTGAGCACCATCCTTGGCTGCGACGACTCCTCCCACGAGGTCAGCACAACCCATCCCTGCATCTGCTGCGCCCGCTGCATCGCTCGATCCTGCTTCGCACGCAGCAACGCAGCCGAATGCACAGCATGACGACGCTTGGCAGCCACAGCACCCTTCTGCTGTGGCAACTGCCCCGCCGAACCCATCGGCATGGAAGCCTTCAGCAGCGTCTCACGCGCAGCTCCCATCGCAGCGCTTGTCTGCGAAGCAGAAAACCCAACAGCCCGATACTCCGCACCACCCGCAGCGAAACTCCGTGCATCCGCATGCAGAGGTGCCACACCACCAGAGAACGAAACCACCTGCGGACAGCGCGAAAGCTCAGCCGCTCCTCCAACAAGTCCCAGCACGAGCACACTCATCACCACGCCAGCCTGCGTCCTGCCCATCCCCTCGCTGCGCCGCAAAATACTATGCACCCTCTGCGCCAGCTCCGACCGTCTCTCCCACGCACCCAGCGAAAGCGCCGCCCCTCGCCGACCCAGCCGCTGCTCGGCCAGCCCCGTCAGGCAAGTCGCATAAGCCTTCGGAGCCTTCGTCAATCGCAGCACCGCATCGTCACACGCCAGCTCCCGTTCGAAGCACAGCCTCCGCTCGATCCACAGCAAAACCGGATTCAGCGGTACCAGCACTAACCCAATCTTCTGCACCAGGTTCATCCAGTCATCGGCCCGTCGCAGATGCCCCATCTCATGCAGCACAATCTGCTCTAACTCCACCGGAGTAAGCCGCTCAAACATCGCAAGCGGAATCAAGATCCGCGGCGAAAAAAATCCAATCACACTCGGCCGGTCCACATCCACTGACGTGCAAAGCGTCACCCCGCGCCATCCCACCGCCAGCGAAGAACTCCAACCTGCGCCCATCTCCACCGGCGTCGCGCGCTTCCATATCCCACGCAGCTGCACCGCGCCCATCGCCAGCCTCACCCCGCGCACCAACGAAACAGCCAGCCACAGCCCAGCAATTGCAAAGCTCCAACGCACATCCACCTGCACGACTGCGCCAGCCGCTCCATCCCCAACACGCATTCCATACGCATGCAGCAGCGGCAGCAACGCCAGAACCGCAAACACCGCCGTCCACACCGCAAACCGGATCGCCGCTGTCGTCTTCGGCATCAGCCGCAAACAAATCCCCACACATGCCGCCAGCACCAGCCCCTGCCACAACCCCGACACCGCCGACCCAGCCGCCACTCGCGACAGCCCCTCGACACCATGCAGAAAGTTCACCATCACAGCTCGTCTCCCGCGCGGTCATCCGCAGCCGCCGCAATCGCCTCTTTCAGCCGCCGCAACTCCTCCGCCGTAACCTCGTCGTCCCCGAGCAGCGAGAGCAGCAGCTTCTCTCTCGAGTTGCCAAAGAATCGCTGCATCATATGACGAACCTCCGACCGGCTGGCCTCCTGCTCCTCAACGCACGGACTATACAGAAACGCCCTGCCCTCCTGCCGATGCCGCACATACCCCTTCTGCTCCAAAATCCGAATCGTCGTCAACACCGAGTTATAAGCCAGCGCCGCCCCATCGGGCATCGCAGCCACCAGCTCTCCCACAGCCGACTCGCCACGCTCCCATAAGATCTTCATGAGCCGTAACTCAGCCTCGGTCAACGTGATGGACTTCTTTGGCGGCATAACCCTCTCAACGTCCAAACCCCTTCAAACTAGAAGAAGTAAGAATTTACTCAAAGGAGAGACGACCAACTAATCCATTAGTTAGCACAACCACAAAAAATTATCCTCCCCAACCACTCCCTCCGAAAGCGCCTTCGTGGCACACATTTACTCTTGCTGGAGAGGAAACACCGACGATGATCCACATCGACGAGATCACAACGATCACAGCCCCCATCCAACGCTGCTTCGATCTCTCCCGCAGCGTCGAGGTCCATTTCCTCGCCAACATCCACGGCGGCGAGCAAGCCCTCGCGATCGCCGGCCTCACCTCCGGCCTCACCAATCTCTCCGACCAGGTCACCTGGCGCGCCAAACACTTCGGCACCTGGCAAAACCTCACCAACGAAGTCACGGCCATCGAACCACCAACCTACTTCCAGGTCACCATGGTCAAGGGAATCTTCCGTTCCATGCAGACCGATCACATCTTCCGCACCCTCCCCTCCGGCGCAACCGAGATGCAGGATCTCCTCCGCATCTCCGCTCCCCTGCCCATCCTCGGGCCCCTTGCCGAAGTGCTCTTTCTCCGCAACTACATGCTGTCACTCGTCCGCGAACGAAACGCAGTCATCAAGCAGCTCGCCGAGTCCTCCGACTGGCAGAGTTATCTGCCAACCCAGAGCGACACGCCAACCCAGACCGCACCCGCATCAACCAACAAAACAGCGCAGAGGCAAACGCGCCCATGAAGATAGTCATCCCCGGCGGCACCGGTCAGGTAGGCCACATCCTCGCCCGTCATCTTCACCACCAGGGCCACACCGTCGTCTTCAGCCGCACCCCACACACCGCTCCCTGGCGCATCGTCCCCTGGAACGGCCTCACCACCGGCCCATGGATCGTCGAACTCGAACAGAGCGACGTCTGTATCAACCTCGCCGGCCGCAGCGTCAACTGCCGTTACACTCCCGCCAACCGCCGCGCCATCTTCGAATCCCGCGTCCTCTCCACAAAAATCCTCGACGAAGCCATCGCCTCCCTCAAGCACCCACCCACCATCTGGCTCAACGCCAGTACCGCCACCATCTATCGCCACTCCCTCGACCGCCCCATGGACGAGGCCACCGGCGAACTCGGCGGCAACGAGCCCGGCGCACCCGACACCTGGAACTTCTCCATCGAAGTAGCCAAAGCCTGGGAGTCCTCCTTCTTCTCGACCCCACTCCCACGCACCCGCAAAGTCGCCTTACGCAGCGCCATGACCTTCAGCCCCGATCCCGGAGGAGTCTTCGCCGTCTTTCTCAGTCTCGTTCGCCACGGCCTCGGCGGCACCAACGCACCCGGCACTCAATTCGTCTCCTGGATCCACGAGGCCGACTTCCTCCGCGCCGTCGAGTTCCTCATCGCCACCCCGGCCATCACCGGCCCAGTCAACCTCGCCTCGCCAAATCCCCTCCCCAATCGCGACTTCCTCCGCATCCTCCGCGAAGCCTGGGGCGCTCGCATCGGTCTACCCACAGCACCGTGGATGCTCGAGATCGGCACCTTCCTCCTGCGCACCGAATCCGAGCTCATCCTCAAAAGCCGCCAGGTCATCCCCGGCCGTCTCCTCAACACCGGCTTCCAGTTCACTTACCCCGACTGGCCCTCCGCCGCCCGCGATCTCGTCGCCAGATGGCGATCCCGAAAATTCCATGTATAACTTGCATCCGGGCCGTAGTATCGTCGTTGCCATGGCTGCGGAAGACGCGAACGCTCTGCGTAGAGCGCTTGAGAAGAACGAAATCATTCCGTACTTTCAACCGCTGGTTGAGCTGCGCACGGGCCTGCTCAGCGGATTCGAGGTCCTCGCGCGCTGGCTGCATCCCAACCGCGGCCTCATCACTCCCAACGAATTCATCCCCCTCGCCGAAGACGCCGGCCTCAACGGTCTACTCACCGGCAATCTCCTCCGAGCCGTCTTCACCGCCGCCAAAGACATCCCCGAGCACCTCACCCTCTCGGTCAATATCTCCCTCACCCAGCTCACCGACTTCTCCCTCCCCAAACACATCCGCGCCGCCGCCGAGCAGGCCAGCTTCCCCCTCAACCGCCTCATCCTCGAGATCACCGAGAGCGCCCTCGTCGGCAACACCGAGCAAGCCTACCGCATCGCCACCGAACTCAAAGAGCAAGGCTCCCGTCTCGCCCTCGACGACTTCGGCACCGGCTACTCCAGCCTCCGCCACCTCCAGTCCCTCCCCTTCGACGAGCTCAAAATCGACGCCAGCTTCGTCCGCTCCATGGGCCACACCCGCGAGAGCCGCAAGATCGCCGCCGCCATCGTCGGCCTCGGCAACAGTCTCAGCCTCACCACCGTAGCCGAAGGCATCGAAAGCCAAACCACAGCCGACATGCTCCTCTGGCTCGGCTGCGACCTCGGCCAGGGCTGGCTCTACGGTCGCCCCGTCCCCCCCGAGCAACTCCCCGAGGTCCTCGCCGCCAGGCTCGACCCCGTCCCTCCCGTCCCCGAGCCGCGCTCCCCCGTAGCCGACTCCACCCTCCCCCTCCGCCTCGAAGCTCTTCCCACCCAACGCCTCGCCCAGCTCAATGCCATCTACGATGGTGTCCCCGTCGGCCTCTGTTTCGTCGATCGCAACCTCCGTTACGTCAGCGTCAACAAGCGCCTCGCCGGAATGCATCACCTCCCCGTAGCCGCGCACCTCGGCCGCTACATCTCCGAGGTCATGCCGTCCGTCTTCCCCCTCTGCGAGCCCTATCTGCTGCGCGCCCTCAATGGACAAGCCAGCAACGACCTCGAAATCTGCTACCCGGACCCCAATCCCCTCAACGAAAAACGCACTCATCTCATCTCCTTCCACCCCGCCCGCGACGAGGCCGATGAGGTCATCGGAGTCTCCGTCTCCGTCGTCGATATCACCCGCCGCAAGCAGGCCGAACAAGCCCTCGCCGAAAGCGAAGACCACTACCGCCATACAGTCGAGCTCAACCCCCAGGTCCCCTGGACCGCCGACCCCCAAGGCATGATCCTCGACGCCAGTCAAAGATGGGAGAGCCTCACTGGCCTTTCCGTCCCGGACTCTCTCGGAACCGGTTGGATCCGCGCCCTCCACCCCGACGACGTCAAATCAACCTCCCGCATCTGGACAGAATCCCTCCGCACCGGTCGCCCACTCGATGTTCAGTACCGCATCCATCGCGTCGATGGCACCTGGCGCTGGATGCGCGCTCGCGCAACCGCACGCCGCGGAAAGGACGGCAAAATCATCCGCTGGTACGGCACCGTCGAGGACATCAACGACCAGAGAAGCGCCGAGGAGGCCCTCCGCCGCAGCGAAGCTCGTCTCAAGGCGGTCTTCGACGCAGTTCCAGTAGGGATCGTCATCGCCGAAGCACCCGACGGCCGTGTCGTCATGAGTAACCCGCGAGCCGAGGAGATCCTTCGCAGCACCGAAACTGCTCCAGCCATGATCGACGACTACTGCAGAGAGTCCATCTCGTTCACCCCAGGACCCAACACGAAATCCACACGGAATATTGATCAGGACCAGGACCACCCGCTCGCCAACGCCATCATGGGAGGAAAATCCATCGGCCCAACCGAGTACCTCCGCTTCCACAGTGACGGTTCAAGTGCTTGGATCAGCCTCACCGGCGCTCCCGTTCTCGACCCGGACGGCAAAGTCTCCGGCGGCGTCGTCGCCATCCAGGACATCGACGAAGACAAACGCGAGATGCAACGCCTCTCCGACCTCAACACCGTCCTCAAAATCAAACTCGAAACCCACCAATAAGCCACAACGTCCCGCACCAAAAACCAAATCCACGCGCCATCCTCCAAAATTCGTCCTCTCGACCGGAGTCGCGCAGCCTCATCGCGCGACGCAGTGGAGCGATCCCTGTATTGGTCGTTGGCTGTTCTTAGCCACTCAACCACAATCCATCGGGTGACCCATCCATCGCGCACTTTGCGATGGGTGGGAATGTAAACTCCTCCCCAGCTATCTTTTGCACTTGCACCTGCTTCTATCTCGTCGTTGCTTGTTCTTTTGTTTGTCATCCCACAGGAATCTGCTTTTTGGTATTTTGCCTTTGCACTTTGCTCGTTCTTCACCCCCAAAAAAATCGCCATCTCGACCGGAGTCGCACGTCTCATCGCGCGACGCAGTGGAGAGATCCCTGTATTTCGCCCGTGTATTTGTCGTTGCAGTCATGGCAGCAAAACAAACGCAACATCCGCTACCCCCGCTCTAATACCGCTTCCAACCTGCTAGCGTAGTACCCAATGGCCCACGCCCACACCATAGCGAGCGTCCGCTACACCTTCGACTCCCTCGCCGATCTCCTCGCCAAAGCCACCCCCGCCCGCTCCGGCGACGAGCTTGCAGGCATCGCCGCCACCTCCGCCCAGCAACGCGTAGCCGCGCAGCACGCCCTCGCCGATCTCCCCCTCACCCACTTCCTCAACGAAGCCATCATCCCCTACGAGACCGACGAAGTCACTCGCCTCATCCTCGACACCAGCCGCACTCCCGCCGCCACCACCGCCTTCGCCCCCATCTCCAGCCTCACCGTAGGCGAACTCCGTGATCATCTCCTCTCGGACGCCGCCACCCCCGCCAGCCTCGCCGCCCTCGCCCCCGGCCTCACCCCGGAGATGGCCGCCGCCGTCTCCAAACTCATGCGCCTCCAAGACCTCATCCTCGTAGCCCGCAAAATCTCCGTCGTCACAAAGTTCCGCACCACCGTAGGCCTCCCGGGCCGCCTCTCCACCCGCCTCCAACCCAACCACCCCACCGACGACCCAGCCGGCATCGCCGCCTCCATCCTCGACGGCCTCCTTCTCGGCTCAGGCGACGCCGTCATCGGCATCAACCCCGTCTCCGACAACGTCGCCACCCTCACCAACCTGCTCCACCTCGTCGATCACATCCGCCGCCGCTACGACATCCCCACCCAATCCTGCGTCCTCGCCCACCTCACCACGCAGATGCAGGCCATGCAGCAAGGCGCGCCGCTCGACCTCCTCTTCCAATCCGTCGGAGGCACCGAAGCCACCAACACCAGCTTCGGCATCAACCTCGCCCTCCTCGAAGAAGCCCACCAGCAAGCCCGCAGCCTCAACCGCGCACCAGAGAACCCCACCCCCAACATCATGTACTTCGAAACCGGACAAGGCAGCAGCCTAAGCGCGGGCGCGCATCATAATGTAGACCAGCAAACCCTCGAAGCCCGCGCCTACGCCGTAGCCCGCCACTTCAACCCCATGCTCGTCAACACCGTCGTAGGCTTCATCGGCCCCGAGTACCTCTACGACGGCAAGCAGATCCTCCGCGCAGGCCTCGAAGACCACTTCTGCGGCAAACTCCTCGGCCTCCCCATGGGTTGCGACATCTGCTACACCAACCACGCCGAAGCCGACCAGGACGACATGGACGCTCTCCTCACCATGCTCGGCGCCGCCGGCGTCAACTACATCATGGGCGTCCCCGGAGCAGACGACATCATGCTCAACTACCAGAGCACCTCCTTCCACGACGCCCTCTACCTCCGCCGCCTCCTCAACCTCCGCCCCGCCCCCGAGTTCGAAGCCTGGCTCAACACCCCCGCCCCCCACCGGCTTCACCTACCAGCCATGCTCCCTGATCCGTAACGATTCGCTCCATTTGCGTCGCCGACGAGAACCAAAAAAAAGATGCGACGGAACAAAGCAGATCGAACCCACGTAACTTGCTTCACGAATGAATGGCACAGAAACAATTACGCTCGCGGGCTTGTTCGCTGGAGTCCTGGACATAACCGCAACCTCGACGCTCTTTGCACTGCAAGGCCTGCCGCTTGAAAGACTATGGCAGGGCATTGCCAGCGGTGCTTTGGGACCCTCCGTTTTCAAAGGAGGCAAAAGAACCGCCACGCTCGGACTGATCTTCCACTTCCTCATCGCCTTGGCCGTCGCTGCGATCTACTACGCGATGAGCATCAAACTACCGATCCTGATAGAAAAACCCATCCTTTACGGCACACTCTACGGCATCGTCGTTCATGTGGTTATGAGCCGCATCGTAGTTCCGCTCTCAGCTGCCCCCAAAAGAGAGTTCTCGCCAAGGGCCTTCATCACCCAGCTTGTCATTCATATCTTCTTTGTAGGGCTCCCAATCGCGCTCACCGTCACCCATTTTTCTCGATAACCACGACATCCGTCAGCCTCACAAGCTCAACACTTCTTCCCACCCTTGTGCGTCTCCAACCCCAGATCCTCCGCAACATTCGGATCGTACTGCTCCAACTCCGCCAGCAGCCCCTCATCGCTCAAATCCAGCCGCGTCGAGTTCTCCCAGTCATGCCGAACCGTCTTGAGTAAACGATCAAGGATGTGATCGTCTCTCACCTCAATCGCCAACTCCCGACGGCTGTCGAAGCTCCCCGGAGCAAGATTGATCGACCCAATAATCGCGCGCTCCTCATCCGCCAGCAGCAGCTTCGCATGTAGCTTGATGTGTTTCAGCTTGTGAATCTTCACGCCAATATCTTCGAGCACCCTCAGCCCGCTCACGCCCTCAATCAGCTTGTCTTTCTTCAGCTTATGCGGAGGCCGCGCCATAATATGAACCTTCACCCCCCGCTGATTCGCCCTCACCAGGTGTTCAATGATCGTCGGGTCCTGATACCGCTCATTCTGCAGCCACAGTGACTTCTTCGCCTCATCGATCAGCTGCCCCAGCCGCTGCCGCCCATTGCCGATACACCAGATCAGATGCGAGTGATCCCCCGCCTTGAAGTCCTCCCGCTTCCAGTCCGCGTCGAAGCACTCCATCACCTCTTCGACCTCGTGCTTATGCGTCGTCACAATCGCATAGTCCCGCGTCTCGGTAAGATTCTTCGTCTCCCAGTTCAGTGACTCGACAAACGCCATCCTGTCATCGATCACCATCGACTTCTCATGCGTCAGATCGAAGCACGGATTGCTATCCAGCACCTCAATCCCCGCGTCAGTCAACGCAATCCGCGACTCGCCATTCTCCTTCTCGCCGTCCCGCCTCTCCGGGTTCAGCATCACCCGCACGTTCACCCCACGCTGATGCGCGGCAGTCACCGCCTGCAGCAGAGTCGGATCCGAAAACACAAACATCTTTACCCGGATCGACTCCTTCGCCCCATGAATGGCGTCCAGAATCGGTTGGGCAGAATCGTCAGGCAAAACAATCACCGAGCGCGACATAGTCTCTTCCCTCAACTACTAATTTCAGGAACCGGCGTTGATCTCTTCTACAGCCTCTCACTGCCAAACACAACTACCCGTCCATTTAAGCCATCACCTTGTCCAGCCCACCGTCGAACTGCGTCCGATGCAGCGCCGCATAAATCCCATTGCTCGCCATCAACTCCTCATGCGTCCCATTCTCCGCCACCACGCCGCCGTCGATCACAATAATCTGATTCGCATCCCGAATCGTGCTCAGCCGATGAGCGATCGCAATCACCGTCCGCCCCTCCATCAACTTCTCCAGCGCATCGATCACCAGCTTCTCCGACTCGCTATCAAGCGCCGCCGTCGGCTCATCCAGCAGCAGAATCGGGCTGTTCCGCACCATCACCCGCGCAATCCCGATCCTCTGCCTCTGCCCACCCGACAGCGTCGATCCCCGCTCCCCCACCATCGTCTCGTACCCCAGCGGCATCTTCGAAATGAACTCATCCGCATTGGCCAGCTTCGCCGCCGCAACTACCTCCTCCTTCGTAGCCGAAGGCCGTCCAAACGCAATATTCTCCAAGATCGTCCCGCGAAACAGCACCGTATCCTGCAGCACATATCCAATCTTCTCGCGCAGCGACTTCAGCTTATAACCTCGCACATCTTCGCCATCGATCTTCACCGTTCCCGACTGCACATCGTAAAACCGCGGAATCAAACTCACCACCGTCGACTTCCCACTCCCCGTCGGCCCCACGATCCCCACAAACTGCCCCGCCCCGATCTTGAAGCTCACATCCGTCAAAATCGGAGTCTCTGGATCATATCCAAACGCCACATGCTCCAACTCGATCGCCCCCGCAACCGTCTCCGGCGCAAGCCCATCCTCCTTCTCCGGAATAATCGTATCCGTCTCCAGAATCTCTCGAATACGCTCGGTCCCCACGGCAGCCTGCGCCACCGCATTCGTCGTCGTCGCCAGATCCTTCACCGGCTTGAAGAACTTCGCCAGGTAAGCCAGATACACCGTCAGCTCTCCCACCGTCATCGTCTTCGCCAGAATCAGCCCCGCCCCGCGCCACAGCACCACCGCCGTACACAGCGCCACCGTAATCGTCACCACCGGCGACAATAACGCTTTCACACTCCGCGCTTTCAACGCCGCACTCACCGTAGCCTCGCTCACCAGCTGCAGCTGCGCCTGCTCGGTCTCCTCCTGCCCAAACGCCTTCACCGCCTGGATCGACTCAAGCCCCTGCTGCACCACCGCAACAATCTCGCTCTGCTCCTTCCGAACCTCACGCGTCGCCTTCTTCACCGCCTTCTTGAACCGCGAAACAAACAGCAGAAGAAACGGCGTAACCCCGACAGCAATCAGAGTGAAGTCCCAGTTCAGCCAGAACATCAACCCCAGCATGCAGACAATCGTCAGCAGATCCACGAGAATATTCAAGGTCGAAGACGAAGCAAACCCTTCGATCGTCTGAATATCCGCCGTAATCGTGCTCAGAATCGTTCCCGTCGCATGCGTGTTGTAGTACCCCAGCGAAAGCCGCTGCAGATGCTCGTACATCTTCATCCGCAGATCATGCGCCACCCACTGCCCCACGCTCTCCGTGTAGTAGTTGTCGATGTAAGAAGCCACCGCACCCAGCAGCGAGATCACCACAAACGCCAACGCCGCCAGCGCCGCCACATGCAGCCGCGATCCGCTCTCGAGCAATGGCCCGATCAACCGGTGCAGCCACGGAGCCATCCTGTGGTCGCCCACCACATTATCCAGAATGATCTTCAACGGCCACGGCGTCGCAAGGCTCATCACCGTTTCCACCAGCATCGCCAGAAAGATCCCCACCAGCGTGCCGCGATAAGGCCGGATTAGACTTCCAATAAACCGCAACATAAGGAGGCCCTGTCTAAATCAAAATCCCTGAAGACTTCCTGCCGCCATCTCACCATCGGTCCTTCAAGTAGAAATCAACCGCATCTCTCCAACAAGCTTTGTTTCGCAGCGATCGAGTCAGACCAACATCCTACCCGAACCAACACCCCGAACAACTCCCGTCACTCAGCGCACGGTCTATCATCGATCCTCAGACCCTCGCAACAGATCCCTGGAAACGCACACCAACTATGACCAACGAATCCACCAACGACGAAACAACCAACCCCGAAACGAAGCTGGAGGATCTCGAAATCCCAGCCACCACCCCGGCCCTGTCCCTACGCAACTACACGCCCGCCCGAGTCGCCCTCCACCGCACCGGCGTCAGCCTCACCACCACAGACATCCTCGACTTCCAGCTAGCACACGCCCAGGCCCGCGACGCCGTCCACGCCGCACTCGCCCCCGAACACCTCGCCAACCGCCTGCGCACCGAACTCCCGTCCCTGACCGCCCCAATCCTCACCCTCGCCAGCGCCGCCCCCGACCGCGTCTCCTACCTCCACCGCCCCGACCTCGGCCGCACCCTCGCCCCAGCCTCCGCCGCTCTCCTCCACCCCTCCCCCTGCGACTTGGTCATCGTCCTCGCCGACGGTCTCTCCGCCACCGCAGTCGAGCACCACGCCATCCCTCTCCTCGCCGCGCTCCTCCCCGCCCTTCCGCAAAACCAAACCCTCGGCCCCGTCTGCATCGCCACGCAGGCCCGTGTAGCCATCGCCGACCAAATAGGCTCCCTCCTCCAAGCCCGTCTCTCTCTCATCCTCATCGGCGAGCGCCCCGGCCTCAGCTCCCCCGACTCCCTCGGCGCCTACATCACCTGGAACCCCGCCCCCGGCCGCACCGACGCCGACCGCAACTGCATCTCCAATATCCGCACCGCCGGCCTCGACTACGCCACCGCCGCCGCCCGCATAGCCTTCTACTGCGCCGAAGCCCATCGCCTGCAGCTAACCGGCACCACCCTCAAAGAGACCACCCAGCCCCAACTGAATCCCTGAAAGGCAGTAGCGCAGCCCCGCTAATCCCGACCAACGGGAGGGCCCTCAACAGCAACTTTCACCAAACAAGGTATACGCGTCACGAAGTGACCGCCCCGCGCGCAGCGGGCCCGTCCGGCAGGACAGCTCTTCCCAAACACAATTAAAAGTTAGAACAAAAACCGCAGCGCCATCTGTATCTGTCGCGGGCTCCCAATCGTGTGCGTCACCGTACCAAGCCCACTCGGGCAGTTGTAGAAGCCTGCGTTGGTGGCATCGCAGGAAGTAGGTAGAACCGGTGTCCCGGCAACCGGAAGCGGGTTAAAGTTCACGTTCTGCGATACTTCATTCCCTGGTACATCGAAGCTGCTCGTATTCGTTAGGTTGTAAACATCAAATGTATAAGTGAGACTGTATCGCTCCGAGAACTTCGTCACCTTCATCAGCGAGGCATCCGCGCGCTTCTGGAAAGCCTGACGGAAGATATTACGCTGGCCCGTCGTAAAGCCGGTCTCGTAAGGATCAGACGTTGGAACTGCGCCGTTTAGTCCGCCTGCCTGCAGAAGAGGAAGCGTAAAGCACGATGCCTTGAGCGCATTCAGATTTGGGTCGCCATTCGGATTGAAGGCCCCCGAGTGGCCGGTCTTCGCGTTCTTCGCATTACAGCCAGGAGCCAACGGAACGATGGGGTTGGTGATGCCATTGCTCGTGCTGTAGTAGATGCTACCCACAGCTCCGCTAAAGTCGATGACGCTATAAGGTTGACCGCTTTGCAGAATCGTAAGCCCCACCAGAGACCACCCATTCGTGAAATAGCTCTCAATATTGTGGCTGTGAACGAAGTCGGGCAGCCTGTAGACGTAGTTGAAGTTGATGACGTGCGTGCGATCAAAGTCCGCCGAAGCGTACCCATCGCGCAGATTCAGTGGGTTGTTGCCGTTGTAGAAAAGTCCCAGACCGCTCTGCTCGTCGAGCGCGTGAGAGTACGTATAGGATGCTGCAACTTGCAAGCCATGGCTCATACGCTTTTCGATATGCGCCGTTAATGCGTTATAGGCATCTACTCCGGCAGCCTTGTAGTCGATCGACTCTGCTGCATAGCCGATATAAGGAACGCGATGATCGATGTTGCCGCCTTCGTAGTCGAAATCATAACCACTCCCGTCGGGCAAATTCGCTCCCTCAACGTTGTACCCATATGAGTAGTGTTCCCCGTGAATCGCCGCGGAAGGTGACGCGATTCCTGGCTGATTGAAGGGAACCGGAATCACCTGATGCCGGCCAAGATTACCAACGTAGCCCAGCGTGACCGCAAGGTCATTGCGCGGCTGCCACTGAATATCAAGCGTGTAGTTGAACGTGTAAGGCAGCTTGTTCGCGCGATCGTAGACGCCCAGCGAAATCGGCTGCCCGCCATTGCTGATGCTCGCGATATTCGGAAGGTAGTTGCTCAGGTCGGAAGACTTGGGATTCGTTGGAGGCGCATTCTGGATATTTGTATAAGGATTAGCAAGGTTGCCGCTGGCTGCGGTCGGAGCGCCGCCATCTGCCCCACCGCAGGTGGGAATAAAGCCACTGTAGAAGCTTTGAACTGGGCAGCTCTGAGCCGTCACGAACGGAAGCTGCTGATTCACCCCGAAAGGCCCGCCCGTGACGGTTCCAATCGCATAGCCAGGGGAGAAGTAGCTGAACAGTTCGCCGCGGTCGTAGTACATCCCGAACCCCGAACGCACCACCACCTTCCCCCCGAACCTCTCCGGCTGCCACGCCGCGCCCAGCCGCGGACCAACTCCCCACTGCCGGCCCGTCAGTGTCGTCGGACTCACGCCGCTGGTCCCGTTCTTGTTATTGCTCGCAATAATGAAGCCTGGATTGACGATCGTATCCGACGCCTGATTGTAGCTATAGAGCGTGGGGTCGAAATTGAAGATGCGTCCGTTCTTCTCCGTCAGGCCGCCGTTCCAGTCGTAGCGCAGCCCGGCGGTAATCGAAAGCGTGGGAGTAAATTGAAATTTGTCCTGCACATAACTTCCCACCTGCTTTGCCCGGTAGTAACGGCTCGCATCACCCTGTAGAAACGAACTGACATAAAACGCCGTCGAAGCGCTGCCAGGTGTCACATAGCCTTGGGCATAGGCGCTCAGATCGTCTGTCGCGACAGTACCCGTTCCCGTGCGCTTGTCGATCGTGTTCAGCTGCGTGTAGCTATAGCTGGTTCCAAAGCTCACCGTGTGCTTGCCCAACGTCCAGATAGCATTCCCCGACGGCTGCCAGCGATTCTGGAACGCGCCCGTGTTAGGTGCCTGCCCCTCCGCATTCGGGCCAATGTTGAGGATGCCGTTGCTAACCAGACCGTACTGGCCTTGAGCGCTGCCCAGCACATTCACAATCGACACGCCGGGAAAGTAATTCGACCCAAACTCATTGATCGAAACCGTACCCTGCGAGCCTCCGGGAATCGCACTCGGACCGAAGGGCTGCTCGTTATCCACCCAGGTCTTCTCGCGAAGAAACCCTAAGCTCTCCGTCGTACTCAGATTCGACTTCACCAGATAAGTGTTGATGATCGAAAAGACCTGCGCGCCTGAGTCTAGGTGTTCGGTAAATCCCGGAACACTGGAGTAGGCATAGGGAGCCAGCGTCGGATCATGCTGATAGAAATACTTCAGCGAAAGCGTGTCTTTGCTTGAGATGTTGTAGTCAAGATTGGCCACCGCCATATCGGCCTTGAAGCGGCCAGTTCCCGGAAGGAAAGCGTTGTAGGGGTGAGAGGCAGACATGGTCGAAGATCCCGTGTCATTCGGCACAAGCCACTTGCCCGGCTCACCAGGAAGCGAAGGCGAGTTGAACAAAGCCAACGCTGTCTTATCAATATTGGCAGCGGTAAGACCCGTACCAAATGAACCGTTCACCATGTTCGCGAAACCCGCAGCATCGCGATTGTTATCCGATAGGCCAACCGGCACATTGATGAAGTTGTCGCCGATCTCCTGATCCGACACCTGCAGGTGCTGATACGACACAAAGCCAAACAGTTTGTTCTTGATAATCGGACCACCAAAGGTGCCCCCTGCAATATAGCGATGCAGTTCAGGATTCTCATCCTTCGGATCATTCGCGAGCAGCGGATTATTCTTCAAAAAAAACGGCGCCGCGTTGATCCAGTTCGTTCCACGACGCCCGTACGCCGTGCCGTGATACGAGTTGGTGCCCGAAGCAGTACTCACATCGATGTGCGCACCAGAAGTAGAACCCTGCTGGGCGTCATACATCGACGCGTTCACCCGAACCTCCTGGATCGTCTCCGGAGCCGGCGTCGGAATCGCATTGCCAATCGAAAGATAAACCGAGGCGACCGTCTGAATCACCCCCGCACCGCCCTGCGTGGTCGAAGCGCCTGTACTGTTGATCACGCGCTGCGAGCCGACCTGGCTCGTACTCTTCCCGTTGAACAGGCTGCTCGCGTCCACGCCGTTGATCGAGAAGCTGTTGCTCGTGTCCCGCTGGCCATTCGCCCAGATCGGCAGATTCCCCAGTCCAGACTGAGCTCCCGTCCCACCCGGCAGCTCCGCGTTCACACCCGGCGACAGAATCGCCAACCCCGTAAAACTCCCCGTCGGCTGCGGTATCGATTCGATCTGCGCTCTATCCAGAATGTACCCGTTCGTCGTATCCACCGCGTTCAGCAGCGGCACCGCGTCCACGCTCACCACCGTATTCACCGCGCCCACACTCAAACTCGCATTCACCGTTCCCGTCCGGTCGCTCTGCACCGGAACCGCGCTCATCTTCTGCGTCTGAAAACCTTCCTTCGTAAACGAAAGCGTATAAGTCCCAATCGGCAGATTCGCAAAGTCATAAAACCCATTGCTCCCCGCCGTCTGGGTCCGGGTCAAACCCGTCTGATCGCCCACCGCAGTCACCACCGTGCCCTGCAAGATCCCACCCTGAGAATCGGTCACCACCCCCGTCAGGCCGCCAAGCGTCTGCTGCCCAAACACAGGACAAACCAGAAGCACACACATCATCTGGCAAACAAGGACGAGGAAGGAAAGACGCAACCGCTTAGTCATAATCTCTGGCTCCTGAAGTAGTGCAGCTTGAACCGAAACAGTTTTCTTTTGTCTGAAAGTAGCCAATCCGGAAGACACGAATGCAGCGATGCAGCACGGCGGACCCGTGGTAACGACGCCCAGGCAACTGTGAACTTAAACTTCGCGACAGGTGAAATTCAGTTTGCTATGTGAACTTGGAATGGAAATGAGCATATCTGAAGTTGTCAAAATTGCGAAGAAAAATCGTCGCCGCCCTCACCGATGGCTTGCGAAAGAATATCTCCTCGCGACCAACGGGAGCGCCAACCGAAGGGGTATACCCGTCACGAAGTGACCGCCGCCCGCGCAGGGCGCACTTCACCAAAGCCGCAACTACTTCGCCGCCGGCTTCTCCAGCCCGCGATACTTCAGCATCGGCTCCACCTTCGGCGCGCTCCCCAGCCACGCCTCATACATCTTCGCCAGATCCTCCGTATTCCCCCGCGACAGCACCATCTTCCGGAACCGGTCCCCATTCGCCCGCGTCAACCCACCATGATCCTGGAACCACTGGAACGCATCATCATCCAGCATCTCGCTCCACAGATACGCGTAGTACCCCGCCGCATATCCCCCGCCCCAGATGTGCGAAAAGTAGCTCGACCGGTAACGCGGCGGCACATAGCCCAGCGTGAACCCCTTCTTCTCGAGCGCATCCCTCTCAAACTCATCCGGATCCTGCAACCCCTCGCCCACCGGCAGCGAGTGCCACTGCATATCCAGCTCCGCCGCAGCCACCAGCTCCGTCAGCAGATACCCCTGATTGAAATCCACGGCCCGCTTGATCTTCCCCGCCAACTCCTCCGGCATCGCCGCGCCCGTCTTATAGTGCTTCGCATAGTGCGCAAACACCGCCGGATACGTCGCCCAATGCTCATTGAACTGCGACGGAAACTCCACAAAGTCCCGCGCCACCGAGGTCCCCGACAAGCTCGGGTACTCACTATCCGCCAGCATCCCATGCAGCGCATGTCCAAACTCATGGAACATCGTCACCACATCGCTGAAGCTGATCAGCGCCGGCTCTCCCGCCGCAGGCTTCGGCAGATTCGCAACGTTATAGACCACCGGCAGCCTGCCCATCAGCTTCGACTGATCGACGAAGTTCGACATCCACGCCCCGCCGTTCTTGTTATCCCGCTTGTAGTAGTCGCAGTAAAACAGCGCCAGCGGCTTCGCATCCGCGTCGAAGACCTCGAACACCCGCACATCCGCATTCCAAACCGGAATATCCTTCCGCTCCTTGAAGCTCAGCCCATACAGCTGTCCCGCCGCATAGAACACGCCATTCTCAAGCACATTGTTCAGCTCGAAGTAAGGCCGCACCTGCGCCTCATCAATATCGAACTTCGCCTTCCTCACCTGCTCCGAATAAAACTCCCAATCCCAGGGCTCAACCGAAAACCCACCCTTTTGAGAATCGATCACACCCTGAATATCCTTCGCCTCCTCCGCAGCATTCGCCACAGAAGGAGCCACCAGCGCATCCATAAACTTCAACGCACTCTCCGGCGTCTTCGCCATCTGGTCTTCGAGCTTCCAACCCGCATAGCTGTCATGCCCCAGCAGTTTCCCCTTCTCCGCCCGCAGCTGCGCCAGCCGTGCAATCGTCGCTCGCGTATCGTTCGCATCCCCCCGCTCGGTCCGCGTCCACGAGGCATCAAACACCGCCTGCCGCGTCGCCCTTACACTCAGCGAAGAAAGCACCGGCTGCTGCGTCGTGTTCTGCAGCGGCAGCACATACCCCTCCTTCTTCCGCTCCTTCGCCGCCGCCTCCGCTCCGCTCAAATCCGCCGCCGTCAAACCCGCCAGCGCAGCCTTATCCGTCGTCGCATACGCCGCATCTTTCGTCGCCGCCAGCACCTTGCTGCGGAACCCATTCGAAAGCGTCGACTCCTCTTCATTGAGCTTCTTCAGCTTTTCCTTCTCCGCATCCGACAGGTTCGCGCCCGCATGCACAAAGTCCCTGTACCTCACCTCCACCAGCCGCAGCCCCTCCGGGCTCAGCTTCAGCGAAGCCCTCGCCTCATACACCGCCGCCACGCGACCAAACAACTTCGTATTCAAATAAATCGCATCCCGGTGCGCCGCCAGCTTCGGAGCCAGCTCCTTCTGCACCCTCTCCAGCTCAGGATTCGTATTCGCCCCCGTCACTCCATCGAACGCAGCCATCGCCCGTTGAAACAGCGCGCCCGTCTTCTCCATCGCAACAACCGTATTCTCAAACGTAGGAGCAGCAGAGTTATCCGCAATCGCGTCGATCTCCTTCAGCTCCTCCGCCATGCCAGCTTCGATCGCCGGCTCATAGTCGCCATCCTTGATCCGGTCGAACGGCGGAGCCTCAAACGGCAGCGCACTCTTCGCATAAAACGGATTCGACGGCCCAAACGCCGCACTCTTCCCCTCGAACACAGCACCCAGCGCACTACTCACACTCACCCCCGCAAACACTCCCAGCATCACCGCCGGCACTATCACCGAAGACATCACCCAAGAAACACGCCGCACCAAACAAGCGCCACTCCCCAAAAACTCTCTCTTCCTCAATGGCCATCTCCCAAACTCGAATTGTAGAAGATACCCAAGCACTTTGCCGCCACAACTTGAGAGCCCCGCATTTGCCGTTGCCACCCGCCCAGCCACACAACGAATCGGTTGTCTGTTCTCAACCACCAGCCACGACCAACAGGGTGCCCCATCCATCGCGCACTTTGCGATGGGTGGGAATGTAAGCTTTTCAACCCTGTTGCATTTGCGGTTGCCTTTGCCTCTAGGTACCCCAAGGCTTCAGCCTTGGGTCTCTCAAGACAAAAAAGAAAAGGGGCTTTAACCCCTGGGTATACCCCCCCCCTCCCAGCCGAGCCTCTCAAGCGCAAAAGAAAAAACTAATTCCCCACCCGCCACGGCGAAGTAGTCCCCCAACCCCTCAACTCCTTCGTAGCCCAGGCCGTCGACTTATCCGTATGACAAGAGGTACAAGGATTAGGAATCCCCGACTGCTCCGTCTCCCTCGGCGTAATAAACCGAAACGTATGCGCACTCACAAAGTTGTCCTTGATCGTCTGCTCGATCTTCGGCATATGGCAAGCCACGCACTCGCTCCCCTTGCTCCCCGCCGCATGATGCGTATGCTCGCTCACCGTCCCCTTCAGCCCCGCCGGGTTGTCCTTCGTATGGCACGTCAGACAAACCGCATTCCCCTTCGCGATCAGGTCGGACTCGTTCTCATTGCTGTGAACCTGGTGGCAGTCAAAACATCTGATCTGCCGGTGATACATATTGCTCTGCACAAAATCATTCCCCTGCATCCTGTTCTTATGCGCCGTCAGGTCCGCATACTGAAAAAAGTTCGTCACCCCCGGCTTCAACTCCTCCAGCGTCCAGAAATCCGCCAGCCGCTCCCCCGGCACAAACCCCACCGGCCAGTCGAAGTACTTCCCGGCAATCGGATTCGCCAACGGCCGCCCCTGACTGTGGCACTGAATGCACGTGTCATTGCCCCGCACATAATCAAGCGTCGCCGGATTCACAATGTTCTGCTTCGTCGGACGCGCCACATGCAGGCTCCCCGGCCCATGGCACTTCTCGCACCCGACATTCCACTCCGTCACCTGCTTGGTCTCCACGTTGTAGTTCACCGAGTGGCACCCATCGCACGTCGGCCCCGTAGGACGATCGAAGTTACTCGGCCCATAGAACGGAAGCCACCAGTCCGTCCCCGTCTCCGCGTGGTACGGCAGCCATCGCCCCTTCTTCACATCCCACTGCGCCGGCTCCGGATGGTAGTCGTCCCCACGCTTGGTGAAATACCTCTGCTTCCATCGGCTCCCATACACCAACGCCACATCGTCAAGCCCAAACGTCACCAGCGGATTCGGATGCGTAAAGTCCCCCAGCACCGCCTCCGGATGAACCTTCGGATCCCTCACCACATTCGCCATGCGCGTCTGCTTCCACCCGTTGTACGCCGCAGCATGACAAGTCTTGCAACTCTCCGAGCCAACAAACTGAGCCTTGACCGTACCCGCCCGCGCCCACCCGGAGATCAAACCCGTGAACACAAGCACAAAGAAAACCTGCCACCCCTTGGCCGCCACCCGCTCCCGCCCCGTCCATCTTCCATGCCCCATCATGGTCTCCGACTATAAGCGAACTCCGTCACAGAATTGTCACTACCTCCCACATTTGCCCACACTCCCCCGCCACTCTTCCATCAATTTCAGAGAGCGTTGTCCTCCTCCAAAACACCGTCATAATATTTGTCCTTCTCCAAAACACCGTCATAATGTTTGTCCTCCTCCAAAACACCATCATCTCGACCGAAGCGATTCACGGTCTCATCGTGAACCGCGCAGTGGAGAGATCCCTGTATTCGCATTCGCCTTTGCTGTTGCCTTTGCTGTTGCCGTTGTCTGCTCTTAGCCGTCATCCTGAACGGAGTGAAGGATCCCGACACATTCCACCCGCCCATGCTGTTCGAACCTTCCAACCCAAACAGTCCAACCGTCGCCGCTCTCCCCCACAAAAATCGCCATTTCGACCGAAGCGGCCCACAGTTCCATCGTGGGCCGCACAGTGAAGAAACCGCTGTTCCGAATCTGTTAGGAAACTCCGCCATCGCAAGCAAACTAGATCATCGCCTCAAGACGCACATAGCTCGCCTCCATCCCATGCTCCATGCCTGTCGCCAGCATCATCGCTCGCGTCTTCTCATCGGGCAGTGTCATCCGGATCTTCAACAAGCTCCCTTCGCCGTCTCGATCGAAGGTGGTTTCAACATGGTTGTCTGGCGTTCGATCCGGCAGGAACATCCGTTCGACGTGCACGATTCTGCTGAAAGGATTCACTTCAAGATACTCACCAGTGATATGGAATCCGGCGCCTTTGCCGTCCGTCCACTCGTAGCGGAACTTCCCTCCAGCCTTCGCGTCATTGATGCAGACAGGCATGGTCCAGCCTTCAGGGCCGAGCAGCCACTTCTGTATCAACTCCGGATCGGTGTGCGCGCGATACAGCGCCTCCGGCGGCGCAGCAAAGCGCCTCGTCACAATCACATGCGTATCGCCTTCGGTCGTCAACGTCATCTTGCTCATCGCATCTCTCCCTTCTATGTGTCGTTACTCTTCTGTGTGTCGATACCGGCCAGAACTCCATCCAACCGGTCAAAGTTCTTCTCAAGCGCAGTGCGGAGCATTCCAAGCCACTGATCCATCGCTTCGATACCCTCCTTTGCAAGGCGACGGGGTCGCTTTGTGCCTTCCACCCGGCGCAGGATCAGCCCAGCATCTTCAAGCACCTTCAGATGTTGCGAGATCGCCGGTTGCGACATCTCGAAGGGACGTGCCAGCTCATTGACCGTGGCCTCTCCCAATGAGAGCCGTGCCAGAATCGCCCGACGCGTGGGATCAGCTAAGGCCGAGAACTTTGTATCAAGACCATCCATAGACAAAAACTTATATAAGAAATAACTTATTGTAAAGAGTAAATTCACTATTCCCTCCCCACCACCTGGAACAACGCCGCAAGACCACCAGAAACTACCAACAAACCACCACCAAGCCATCACGATCCGCATCTTGAAACACCCGCGGAGGACACCCCGGTCCGCTGCCTTACAATCCCACCATGCCGACTCCGCAGCCCCCGCCCGCCGAGCAGGACCCCCGCGTCTACTTCGCAGCCGAGCGGACCTTCCTCGCCTGGATCCGCACCGGCCTCGGCCTCATGGGCATCGGCTTTGCCGTAAGCCGCTTCGGCCTCTTCCTCCGCCAGATCACCGCCACCCAGTCCCACCTGCCCGCCAACACAACGGGCTTCTCCCTCTGGTCCGGCGTCGCCCTCGTAGCCCTTGGAGTCATCGTCAATCTCAGCTCCGTCTACCGCCACTTCCAGTTGATTCACGAGCTAAGCTCCGGCACCTGGCGCCCCGGCCACGTCTCCCGCGACGCCGTAGTCCTCGGCCTCCTCCTCGCCGCCGCAGGAGTCGCCATGACCATCTACCTGATCCTCGTCCGCTAACCAAAAAATCAGGAGGTACTTGACAAAACAACCACCCACAACAACGCCCAGAGACGGCCACCCTTCAACCCACCAGACATAACCCACTTATTTTCTATATTTTGCAAGCAAGTCATTTAGATAGAATATTTTACAGCCACACACCCCCTGCACGTAAAACAAAATAAAAGACTTACGCCCAAGATACCCTCAGGGGGGAGGGGGAGGGGGACAACCATCATGCCCATAGCCAAACTCACCATCGAACTCGAAATCCCCCACGCCCAGTCCCTCAAAGACCGCCGCCAGGTCCTCCGCTCCATGAAAGATAAACTCCGCCACAGCTTTAACTTAGCCATAGCCGAACTGGACGACGGCATGGTCTGGAACCGCGCCACCCTCGGCATCGCCGCCATCTCCTCCTCCACCAGCTACCTCACCGGCCAGCTCCGCCACATCGACCAGGCCGCCCACCGCATCGCCGCCAACCTCAGCGCCGAAATCACCGACTCCTACGCCGAAATCCTGCCCGAATGACCCAAAAAGACACCGCAATCCACAGGAAATCCGCCGGAATCGCTCCCAGACACTAGGTGGAATGGCCCAACTTTGATATCCTCAACCGTTCTACCTAGTCAAAATCCTATGCCCGAGCAGCGCGCCAGAACCTACCATCGCAACCGTGTCGCCAACACCTTCTCCGAGGAGATCGGAGCCATGCTCGAAGGCGAGCTCTCCGATCCCCGCATCGCCCCCAGCTACGTCACCGAGGTGGTCCTCGCCCCAGGCGGCAAATCCGCTCGCATCTTCGTAGCCGTCCACGGCAACGAGGAGGAGGAAGCCTCCACCCTCGAAGGCCTCACCACCGCCCGCGCCTACATCCGCTCCCAGCTCCGCGACCGCATGGGCGTACGCCACGTCCCCGAGCTCACCTTCGCCATCGACCGCTCCGAGAAGATGACTGGACGCATGGACGAGCTCCTCGCCCGCACCCGCAAGCGGGAGCAGAAGCGCACCCCAGCCGAACCGATCCCAGGGGCCCCCTGCAAACCATGACCTCCCAAGCCCTTCTCCTCGAGACCAAGCCTCACGCAACGCAGATTGACTACCTCCTGGCGGCCTTCCGGACCCATCCCAGCTTTCTCCTCGCCTCGCACACCCGCCCTGACGGCGACGCCATCGGCTCCGTCCTCGCCCTCGCCGAAGTGCTCGACCAGCTCGGCTGCCAGGCCGACGTCGTCTTCGCCGACCCTATCCCCTCCTCCTACAGCACCCTCCCCAACATCGGCCGCATCCACCACACGCCCTCTGCCAACGACGTAGACCCCACCGGCACCACCCCCGCCATCCTCCTCGAATGCGACGGCATCGGCCGCACCGGCCTCCTCGGTCTCGAGGGCCGCACCCTTATCAACATCGACCACCACGCCAGCGGCAGGCCCTTCGCCTCGGTCAATTGGATCGACGAGCACGCCTGCGCCGTCGCCGCCATGGTCTACCACATCGCCGTAGCCGCGAACGTCGAGATCACACCCTCCATGGCCACCTGTCTCTATGCCGGCATCCTCTCCGACACCGGCACCTTTACCTACTCCAGCACCACCGCCGACACCTTCGCGATGGTCCACCATCTCGCCGCCTGCGGAGCCAATCCCAGCCGAATAGCCCGCGACATCTACCTCTCCAACCCGGCCAGCAAGATCCGCCTGCTCGGCATCGCTCTCTCTAACCTCCAATGCGACGACGATCTTGCCTGGACCTGGGTCACCAGCGAAGATATGGACCGCATCGGCGCCATCGCCGAGGACTGCGAAGGAGTCGTCAACTACCTCATCAGCATCGCCGGCGTCGAGTCAGCCGTCTTCCTCCGCGAGGTCGCCAACGCCGACCAGTTTCGCCTCAGCATCCGCAGCAAAGGCGAGACCGACGTCGCCCGGATCGCCGAACGCTTCGGCGGCGGCGGCCATCGCAACGCCAGCGGATGCACCCTCGATGGCCCCCTCCCGGTCGCTCTCGAGCGCATCCTCACCCAGCTACGGACAGGACTCTGATAGCCTTGTCTCGCTCCTCTTAGGAAAATGAACGATATTCAACATCCCGCCGTCACCGGCGCACGGAATGGCAGCGCACCCGTGATGTGGCTCCAGCAGTATCTAAAGCCGCCCTCAATCACGACAATCCGCGAGTTTGTCATCCTCTCCGTGGTCACCATCTTTCTTCTGCTCTATGGTCTGGTCCCGGTCTTCGGCGGCGACCAGCTAGGCCTGGTCGGTGCCGACGAGCCGCGGTACGCCCAGATCGCCCGCGAGATGCTCACCGCGCACTCGCAGGCCTGCCACGATGTCGACGCCAAGATGATTCCGCACAGCCCGCGCCTGGAAGACATCCGCAACTCCTTCCACTGCATCGCCAGCGGCACCGTCACCCCTATCCTCTATGGCAAGCCCTGGCTGGAAAAGCCCGCCCTCTACTACTGGCGCGCCATGAGCTTCTTCAAGGAGTTCGGCGTCTCCGACTGGACCGCCCGCCTCCCGTCCTCCTCTGCAACCCTGGCCCTCGTCGTCCTGATCTTCCTCCACATGCGACGCTTCCGCCCTGGCGGCCACCTTGACGCAGCACTGATCACCGTCTCCTGCGTGGCCATCGTCAGCTTCGCCCGCGGCGCCTCCACCGACATGCAGCTCGCCGCGCCCTTCTGCATCGGAATGCTCGGCTGGTACGCCTGGTACGAGACCGGCAAAAAATTCTGGCTCTTCGATCTCTACTTCTTCGGAGCAGCGGCCACGCTCGCAAAGGGCCCCGTGGCTCCCTTCCTCGCGCTGGTCATCATCCTCCTCTTCGCTGGCCTCCGTCGCGAGTGGTCCCTTCTCCGCCGCACCATCTGGATCCCCGGAGTCATCCTCTATCTGGCCATGGTGTTGCCCTGGTACATCGCCGTTCAAAAACGCAACCCAACCTTCTACCGTCTCTTCTTTCTCGAACACAATCTCGAGCGGTTCGCCACCAACCGCTACCAGCACCATCAACCTTTCTGGTACTACCTCGCGGTCCTTCTCCTCGGACTCATGCCCTGGACCGTCATTGCCATCCGTGCGCTCATCGACTCCATCGAAGTCTCTATCGCCGAGTGGAAGATCCGTCGCAACCCCGCCCGCTACCTCGGCCACACCCGCGCCGGCGACGCCTTCCCCGAGTTCCTCGTCCTCTGGGCACTCTTCCCCATCGTCTTCTTCTCCTTCTCCGGCTCCAAGCTCCCCGGCTACATCCTTCCCTCCATCCCCCCGCTGACCATCCTCACCGCCGACTATCTCAACCGCAGCCGCCGCCAGGGCCTGCCGCAATGGCTCATCTGGGCGCACGCCGCCACCTGCGGCCTCCTCGTCTTCGTCCTCGCTCTCGCCCCTCAGCACATGAAGTACGAGACCTTCGTACCCTCCGCGCAATGGCTGCTGGTCGCAGGCGCCGCCGCACTAGCCTTCGGGGCCGTCGTCTTCCTCACCATCCGTCGTTGGGGCATCCCGCAGATCTGCAACGTAACCCTGCTTCCAGTCCTCGCAACTCTCGTCTTTCTCCTCGGCTTCTACGGCAAAGAGCTCGATATGAACTACTCTGCCCGCCCCCTCGCCCGCGAGATCCAGCAACAGGCACCCGACGTGAAGCTGGTAGCCACCGACATCAAGCGCGACATGGACTACGGCCTCGCCTTCTATCGCAACCAGCCCATGATCCACTACGGCACCGACGGCGTCCCCGACGCGGAGCACATCCTCGTCATCCGTGCCAGCGACGCCGGCGATCTCGATCGCTGGCTCGGCGGGCGCGTCTACAAACCCTTATTCCTCTACGAATCGCAAGGGATCGAAGTCTACCGCGTCTACGCTCGCCCCCCAGACGTCCCGCCCGACCAACGGGAGGACCACCCCCATCATCCAACCAAGACCGGTAGACACGTCACGAAGTGACCGCGCGAACCGGGGTCCCCACAAACAGGTCTTCGTTTGTGGGGTGGCTAAGGGAAGGAGGCCCGTCCGGCAGGACACCGGGGTGCCCGCACTAACACTCACCCATCCCACCAAAATTCCTATAAGCTCGACGAAAGACCTCCCACAGGTATGGCCGTCGCGACCCAACTCGAGATACTGGACCTTCGCCACTTTTCGGCGCGCCAGCTTCGTCCTCTGCTCGAAACCGAGTCGCGCGTCTGGGAGCAACGCCTTCGCTGGAACTATCAAAGCTCCACCGAACTCCTCCTCCAGTACCTCGACTCGCGCATCCTGCCCGGCTTCGTCGCACTCGACCGCGGACGCATCTGCGGCTTCACCTTCTGCGTCTACGAAGGCCAGAAAGCAGTAGTCGGTGACGCCTTCGCCATCGCCAACGACACGGCGCAGATGCTTCAAACCACGCACACCCTGCTCCACCAGCTGCTGCAGCTTCTGCAAAACTCCCCCGGCATTCAACGCATCGAGTCCCAGCTCCTGCTCTACGACGCCGGCTCCATCAACGAGGTCTTCCTCGCATCCGGCTTCACCATGTATCCCCGCCTCTTCATGGAGTGCGACCTCAGCGTTCCGGCAGACGCCCCCCATGCTCCTCCCGAGCTGAATCTTCCCGCCACCGTTGAGCTGCTGCGCTGGTCCACCGATCACTATCAGGCCGCAGCCGAACTCATCCACGAGTGCTACCTCGGTCACATCGACGCCCGCATCAACGATCAGTACTGCTCCCTCCACGGCTCCCTTCGCTTCCTCCACAACATCGTCCGCTTCCCCGGCTGCGGCGTCTTTGAGCCCAACGCCTCCTGGGTCCTTCGCGATCGCCACAACGGCTCCATCGTCGGAATGTTGCTGTGTTCCCGCGTAGCCAGCGACGTCGCCCACATCACCCAGCTCTGCATCGCCCCCGCCTGGCGAGGCCACGGCCTTGGACGAGCCCTCCTCAACCATTGCATCGATCATCTAACCCGCGCCAGCTTCGCGGCCATCACTCTGACCGTCACCGAAGCCAACCAGCAGGCCGTCAAGCTGTATGAGAACCACGGCTTCTTCACCCGCCATCGCTTCGACGCCATGGTTCTAGACCGGACGAATCCTATTCCCAACCAACGGGAGGACCGGCAATGACCATCCCACCAAAACAAGGTATACAAGTCACGAAGTGACCGCGCGAACCGGGGCCCCCACAAACAGGTCTCGTTTGTGGGGTGGCCAAGCGCAGTGGGCCCGTCCGGCAGGACGCCTCGCCCAAGATCAAACCGCAAATCTCTCCGCCGACCGAGACTTCTTCTTCGCAGCCTCTTCCTCTCGATCCTTAGGCGGCGCATTGGTCTCAAGCGACGCCAGTAGTCGAGCCGAAACCGAAGCGATCTCATCGACGGCAGAATGGAACGCATCCTCATTCGCCTTCGATGGCTTCGTAAACCCGCTGATCTTCCTCACAAACTGAAGCGACGCATCACGAATCTCTCCCTCAGTCACAGGAGGATCGAAGTTGAACAGTGTTTTGATATTCCTGCACATTGCTTCACCTCAACGCATAGGAGAATTCACGACCGAATCTTACTCCACGTGATAGTTAGGCGCCTCACGCGTGATGATCACATCATGAACGTGACTCTCTCGCAGCCCGGCGTTCGAGATCCGAATAAATCGAGCATTCGCCTGCAGCTCCGCGATCGTCCCGCATCCCAGATACCCCATCCCCGAACGCAGACCGCCGACCAGCTGATACACCATGCCCTCAAGCGGCCCACGATGCGGCACCCGCCCTTCAATTCCCTCCGGCACAAACTTCGCCAGCCGGTTCGAGCCGCCGTTCTCCCGCGCCGTCAGCGATGGCCTCTCCGTGCTCGCAGCATCTTCCATATCGCTCTTGCCCTGGAAGTAGCGCTCGCCCGATCCCTGCGCCATAGCCGACAGCGAACCCATCCCGCGATAAGCCTTGAACGACCGCCCCTGATAAAGAATCGTCTCCCCAGGACTCTCATCCACTCCAGCAAACAGCGACCCCATCATCACCACGCTGGCCCCAGCCGCAATCGCCTTGGTCACATCGCCCGAGTACTTGATTCCGCCATCAGCAATAATCGGAATACCCCGCTCCTTGCCCGCACGATAGGCCTCTGAGATAGCCGTAATCTGCGGCATGCCGGCACCGGTCACCATGCGCGTCGTGCAGATCGACCCCGGCCCAATCCCCACCTTCACCGCATCGGCTCCAGCATCCATCAGCGCAATCGCCCCGTCATACGTAGCGATATTTCCCGCCAGCAGATCGATCTGCGGAAACCGCTTCTTCACCTCGCGCACCGCCTCCAGAACACGCGACGAGTGTCCATGCGCCGAATCGATCGCCAGCGCATCCACCCGCGCCGCAACCAGAGCCTCAGCCCGTTCCAGAAAATCCCCCGTAGCTCCAATCGCTCCCGCCACCCGCAGCCGCCCCTGCGAATCCTTCGAAGCATTCGGATACTTCAGCTTCTTCTGAATGTCCTTGACCGTAATCAGACCCTTCAGCTCATAGTCGTCATTGACCACCAACAGCTTCTCCACGCGATGCTGATGCAGAATCTGCTCCGCCTGCTCCAGCGTCGTACCCACCGGCACCGTAATCAGATTCGCCTTCGTCATCACCGAGTCAATCGACAGATCCGTCCGCGAGACAAACCGCAGGTCGCGATTCGTCAAAATTCCCACCAGCTTCTTGTTCTTCGTCACCGGCACGCCCGAGATCTTGTATCGCCGCATCACCTCCAGCGCATCCGCAATCGACTGCTCCGGCGCAATCGTCACCGGGTCAACGATCATCCCGCTCTCCGACCGCTTCACCTTGTCGATCTCCCCCGCCTGCTGCTCAATCGTCAAATTGCGATGCACCACTCCCAGCCCACCCTGCTGCGCCATCGCAATCGCCAGCCGCGCCTCCGTCACCGTATCCATCGCAGCCGACATCAACGGCGTGCTCAGCGTGATATTGCGTGTCAGCTGCGTCTGGGTGCTCACCTGGGTTGGAACAACGTCGCTATAGGCAGGCACGAGAAGAACGTCATCAAACGTAAGGGCTTCGGGTACGGGGGAGCTAATCATAATTTTTATAGGTTCCAGTTGTAATTGTTTAAAAGCGATAGGCCATGCGGCAGCAAGCCTGTATTTCGCGGGATTTCATCGATTGTAGAGTCGCCAACCGCCCATAGCAAATTGGATGGTCTGATTTCACGAAAGTTTCTTGGCCCGTCCGGGCGCCTCAGTTCCCTTCTAACCGGGACACCATTGAATTACGGCAAAAGTAGATGTATCATTTGAGTTGCAGACGATTTTGTTCCGTCGTACGAATGAGAGCCGTGACCGCACCGGTGATTTGACGGAAGAGATGAGTGGGCTAAAGCCCACTTTTTATTTGCTCTAAAAACGTTTGTGCACGCGGGACCATCGAACCGGAAACAAAACGCTTATGGCAGTCCAGCTAGACCAAATTCGAGCAACCGCGGAGCGTGTCGCCGCCTCACACAACCTGGAACTCGTCGATCTTGAGTTTCAGGGCGGAGTCAAGTTCCGCACCTTGCGCGTCTTTGTAGAAAAGAATGCAGCAGAACGAGCCAAACTTGCCGAACTCGCAGCAAATGAAGCCGTTCAGGATCTTCCGAAGGGTGTCCCGGTCGAAAGACTCTCCGGCGTCACCCACGAGGACTGCGCTGTATTTGCACAGGATTTCGGCACCGTCCTCGATGTAGAAGACCTCATCCCGGGCGCAGAGTACACCCTCGAGGTCTCCTCACCCGGCCTCGAACGCAAGCTGTTTCGGCCCGAAGACTTCACCCGGTTTCAAGGCAGTCTGGTCAAACTCCAGACCTTCACGCCAGTGAACAAGAACAGGCAGTGGCAAGGCCGTCTCGCCAAATTTTCAGACGGTGTACTGACAATCGACCTCTCTGCCGTCAAACAGAAGGGCAAGGCAAAGAAGGCTGTGACAGAATCGACCGTCGACATCGCCCTGGCGAACGTCGAAAAGGCCAATCTGGTCGCGGAGATTTAGAAGCTGTCGCACAAACGACAGATCAAATCAGTGCAACAACAAGAAACAAACCCGAAAAATCGGGCATGAGCAAGGAAGAGTGAACAATGGCAAGTGTTCTGTATCAATCGATTGAGACTTTGAGCCGCGATAAAGGTATCGAGCCTGCAGTGGTCGTAGGCGCCGTAGAAGACGCCATCGCGCTCGCCACGCGCAAGTACTACAAGACCCAGGAGAACATGCGCGCCGAGATGGACCGCGAGACCGGCGAGATCCGCGCCTACGTCTTCAAGACCGTCGTCGAAACCCCCGAACAGGTCGAGGACGACATCAACCAGATGACCCTCGAGCAGGCCCGCGAGCTCGCCCCCGAGGTCGAGGTCGGCGGCGAACTGCGCTTCTACAAGGACACCACCCCCCTCGGTCGCATCGCCGCCCAGATGGCCAAGCAGGTCATCTTCCAGAAGGTCCGCGAAGCCGAGCGCGACACCGTCTTCAACGAGTACAACCACCGCGCCGGCGAGGTCCTCAACGCCACCGTCAAGCGCCTCGAGCCAATGGACGTCATCTTCGACCTCGGCAAAGCCGAAGCCCGCATGCCCAAGCGCGAGCAGTCGCGCCTCGAGCAGTTCGCCGTCGGAGAGCGTGTCCGCGTCGTCCTGCTCCGCGTAGACCGCGCCGCCAAGGGCCCGCAGGTCATCGTCTCCCGCGCCGCGCCGGGTCTGGTTCAGAACCTCTTCCAGTCCGAGGTTCCCGAGATCTACGACGGCACCGTCACCATCCGCGCCATCGCCCGCGAGGCCGGCGAGCGCACCAAGATCGCCGTCATGTCCCGCGACAAGGACGTCGACCCCGTCGGCGCCTGCGTCGGCATGAAGGGCATGCGCGTCCAGTCCATCATCCGCGAGCTGCGCGGCGAAAAGATCGACATCATCGAATTCTCGGAGGAGATTACCACCTTCGCCGAGAAGGCCCTCCAGCCCGCCAAGGTCAGCCGCGTCTCCATCACCGACCTCGCCGACAAGCAGATCGAGGTCATCGTCGACGACACCCAGCTATCGCTCGCCATCGGCAAGAAGGGCCAGAACGTCCGCCTCGCCGCCAAGCTCCTCCAGTGGAAGATCGACATCAAGAGCGAAGAGGAGAAGCGTCAGGAGGTCGAGAGCCAGATGCAGGCCATGAGCGGCGGTCCCACGACCCCGATCGAACAGGTCTCCGAGCTCGGCGAAACCATCCTCGAGAAGCTCATCGCCGCCGGCATCACCACCGTCGAAGCCCTTGCCGACATGACCCCCGAGCAGCTCGAAGAGGTCCCCGGCATCGGCGAAAAGACCGTCGAAAAGATCTCCGTCGCCGTTCGCCACTACTTCGGCCAGTACGAAGAAGGCGAAGAGCGTCCTGCCCCTGCCATCTCCGCTGCATCAGAGACGGCAGTCACTGAAGCGGAGGAGGGCTCCATGGAAAAGACACCCGAAGCAATTCTTGCCGCAGAAGCCGGCATCGGCACCGCACACGAGGTCAACAACCTCTCCTCAGAAGACATCGCCAACGCCGAAGAGGCCGAATCGGCCAGCGATGCCTTCAGTGACAATGATGCACGAGAAGAACGGATCGAATTGGATAACGACAGCGTAGACAGCCTGGTAGAAGAAGCCCAGGAGCACTCCGATGAAGGTATCGACGATGGAAACGATCGTGGTTAGCCAGTTCAACCACGCGCCACAGCACTCACTGGATCACGGACTCTCGAAATCCAGTAAGAGCACTTACAATAAAGATTCCTGCAACGATGAGGCTGCTATGAACAGCTAACCGCGCAGGGCAAGCGAAAAGGGACGGATGAGCAAAGTTCGAATTAACGATCTGGCACGAGAACTGGAAGTAAAGAGCAGGCCAATCCTGGACGCGCTCGAAGCCATTGGCGTGTCTGGAAAGACCCACTCCAGCTCGATTGAAGCCGATCAGGCCGAAAGAGTTCGGGATTACTTCAAGAACGGCGGAAGAAGCGGGGCCAGCCGGCAGCAGCAGCAGGCCGACAACAAGCCCAGGTTCGACCTCTCCAAGGTCTCCAAACCCGGCGATGCCCTCAAGGCGATTCTCGAGCGCAAACAAGCCGAGGCCACCGCCAAAGCCGCACCGCCGCCGCGCCCAACCGCCGTCGTTGCGCCGCCGCCCGCCTCAGCCCCGGTTGCAGCCGCATCGCCGCGCGTCGTCGCGGCACCGCACACCGCGGCCCCGGTCTCCTCTGCCGCACCTGCCCAGACTGGACCGGCAGCGCCTCGCCGCATCGTTCCTCTGCCCCGCCAGGGCGCAAATATCGTCGCTCCCGCGCCAGGCCCGGCCATCGCGACCAGGCCGCCCGTCGGCCCGGTCATCGCACGCCCGCCAGTCGCCGCTTCTCCAGTCGCCGTCTCTCCAGCCGCCGTGCCGCCATCGGCTGACCGCCCCGCGGTCGCATCCGCCCCCGTAGTGGCTGCTCCACCTGTAGCAAAGCCCGCACCTCCACCTGCCCCGGCCGCGGAAACAGCAACCGAGCCAAAGCCAACCCCGGCCCCGCCGGTCGAAGCGGGTCCCGCTGCACCGATCGTCGAAGCTCCAGCGCCCGTAGCCGAGGCTGAGACCGAAGCCGCTCCGGAAGCGCCGGCCCCGACTCCCGGCCCCCCAGCCCGTCGCGTCATCATGCCGCAGACCGGGCCCCGCCCCATCTACACCGCGCCTCCAGTCGCCCCCGGCACGCCGCAACGTGGCCGCCCCATCTTTGAGCGCCCCCGTCCGCAGTCGCCCGGCGCTCCCGGCTCCCGTCCCATGTCCTCGACGGCTCCCGGCGCACGCCGTCCGATGCACCCCACCCGCACCTTCCCCGGCGGCCCAGGAGGCCCCGGCGGTGCACCTGGCCGTCCCGGCTTTACCCCCGGCGCACGTCCCGGCTTCCCGGCGCGTCCCGGCTTCGGAGCCCGCCCAGGCGGCGGCCCCGGTGGTCCCGGCGGAGCCCCTGGCGTAATGCCCGGCCCTGGCGAAAAGCCGGGAATGCGTCCCGCAGCCCGCCCAGCCTCACGCCGCGGCGGACAGCGTTACGAGAAGACCAAAGAAGGCCCGATGAAGGGCTTCCAGCCGCCACCACGCTTCGGCGGCGCGCAGATCTCCCGCGAGCCGGTGCCGATCACCCGCACCATCACAGTCACCGAAGGCATCAGCGTCAAGGATCTCGCCGAAAAGCTCGACGTTCGCGGCAAGGACCTCATCGCCACCCTCCTCATGAAGGGCGTCTTCGTCACCGTCAACCAATCCCTCGAGGGCGAGCTGGTCAAGGACGTTGCCCGCCAGTTCGGCGCCGACGCCACCATCATCTCGGTCGAAGAGCAGCTCGAAAACGAGGCCATCGAAGGCTTCCTCGAAGACACCACCGGCATGGTCGAAGTCGTTCGTTCGCCTGTCGTCACCGTCATGGGCCACGTCGACCACGGCAAAACCTCGCTCCTCGACGCCATCCGCTCCACCGACGTCGCCGGCGGCGAAGCCGGCGGCATCACCCAGCACATCGGCGCCTACAAGGTCAAAATCACCAAGCCCGACTCTCCCGCCTTCGGTCGCGAGATCGTCTTCCTCGACACCCCAGGCCACGAGGCCTTTACCCGCATGCGTGCCCGCGGAGCCAAGGTCACCGACATCGTCGTCATCGTCGTTGCAGCAGACGACGGCGTCATGCCCCAGACCCTCGAAGCCATCGACCACGCCCGCGCAGCCAACGTGCCGATCATCGTCGCAGTCAACAAGATCGACAAGCCCGAGGCCAACCCCTCCAAGGTCATCCAGCAGCTCACCGCGCGCGGCCTTCAACCCTCCAACATGGGTGGCGACACCGAGTTCGTCGAAGTCTCCGCGAAGAAGCACCTCAACCTCGACAAGCTCGAGGAGATGATCTGCCTCGTAGCCGACGTCAACGAACAAAAAGCCCAGCCCGACCGTCCCGCCGTCGGAACCGTCATCGAAGCCAAACTCGATCGCGGCCGCGGCGCCGTCGCCAGCATCCTCGTACAGAACGGAACCCTCCGCACCGGAGACAGCTACATCGTCGGCAACACCTTCGGCAAAATTCGCGCCATGTTCGACGACCGTGGCCGTCCCATCACCGAAGCCGGCCCATCCACCCCGGTCGAAATCCTCGGCCTCGAGGGCATGCCCGACGCAGGCGACACCTTCCTCGTCATGGCTGACCGCGACAAGGCCAAGGGCATCGCTCAGTACCGCAAGATGAAGGAGCGCGAAGCCCAGCTCGCCAAGAGCTCCCGCGTCTCGCTCGAAGGGCTCGCCGAGCAGATCAAGCAGGCCGGCATGAAGGACCTCAACCTCATCATCAAGGGCGACGTGCAAGGTTCCGTCGAGGTCATCGCCGACACACTCGAGCGCATGTCTACCGAGAAGGTCCGCGTTCGCGTCCTCCACTCCGGGGTCGGCGCCATCACCGAGTCCGATGTCCTCCTGGCCTCTGCCTCGAACGCCGTCGTCATCGGCTTCAACGTCCGCCCCGATCGCAAGTCTGCCGAGATCGCCGAGCGCGAAAACGTCGAGATTCGTCTGCACTCCATCATCTACGAGCTGCAGGACGAGATCACCAAGGCGATGTACGGCCTCCTCGAACCAGTCTTCAAGGAGAACTACGCCGGCCGCGCCGAAGTGCTCAACGTCTTCAAGATCACCAAGGTCGGCCAGATCGCCGGCTGCCGTGTCACCGACGGCCTCATCAAACGCGATCAGCAGGTACGTCTGCTTCGCGACGGCGCCGAAGTATGGAAGGGCAAGATTGCCTCCCTCAAGCGCTTCAAGGACGACGTCTCCGAGGTCCGTCAGGGCGTCGAGTGCGGTATCGATCTCGCAGGACACAAGGACATCCGTGTCGGCGACGTCATCGAGTCCTTCACCACCGAAACCCTCGCCGCCGAGCTCGGCCAGAACTCTGCCGCAGCCCGAAAAGCAGAGAAGGCCGAGAAGGAACGCGAAGCAGCCACCGCAGCCGCAGCCCACGCGGAAAACTCAGTCAACGCCTAACCAAACCCATCACGTAACACACAAAAGGCCGGGAGCAATCCCGGCCTTGCTTTCGTCATCGTGCAGCCAACCGACATCTCACGTTAGCGATCGTCTTGTATTATGGAGCCACCCATGGCCCAACAACTCAGACGCCTCGCCGACGACGTAATTCAAACCTGGCACACCATGCCAAAGTCCCAGGCGCTGCGCTGGTATGGCGCCGTCCTGCAGAACGCCCCCACCGTTCTGCGAGAGCGCAAATTCTACTCCGCCGATCACGCCATGCGCGGCGTCCTGCGCTTTCACCTGCTCGGGCGCGACCTCGACGTAGATGTAAACGCAATCAACACCACGGCCGGAAACGGCTACGCCTTCCTGCGAGAGTTTTTCGTCCGTCGAATTTATTTCCGGGAGTTCAAACAGCTCAACTTCGACACTTGCCTCGATCTTGGCTGCAACACCGGCGTCGTCACCAGCCTCTTGAAGCAGCTGGCAGGTCCCGGCGGTAAGGTCGTCGGCATCGATCCCCTCACCTACCCCGACAACACCTTTCGCGCAAAGCTGGACACCGTACCCGGGCTGACGATTCATCAAGGCGTCCTCTGCGGAGAGTCCCTCCGTCACGACTCCGACGCGCTCCACGCCATGTGCGACCCCTACGACTTCGACAGCAACCTGGCCATCACGGTTGAAGAGTTGATGAAGACCTACGGCATCCAACACGTCGACTTCCTGAAGATGGACATCGAGGGCGCAGAGTTCGCCATCTTTCGCGACTCGGTGCAATGGCTCGACGCGGTCGACAATTTAGCGATGGAGGTCCATAACACCGTCGGCGACCCAACCGAAATCATCCTGCGCCTCCAGCAAAAAGGCTTCCGCGTAAAGTGGCTCGACGACGCCGGCTACCCCGCAGATCAGCGCAACGCAGGATATATCTACGCCTCCAAAATCGGCTCACTCAAAGACTAGAACTCCTTCAGGCAACCAATCCATTGCCTTTGCTTTTGCCATTATCTTTTGCTCAGCTAACTAGCTAACTAGCTAACTAGCTAACTAGCTAACTAGCTAACTAGCTAACTAGCTAACTAGCTAACTAGCTAACTAGCTAACTAGCTAACTCGCTAACTCGCCGCTTTCCACAGCAAAAACCTTGACATGCCTGATAACCTTAAAGCTGAAGAAGAAGCCCGGCCAACAGCCGGGCCTTTGCATTTAAACCGCGAAGACTTGACCAGTAAGTCCAGACTCATGTCTTCTGGTTTGAAGACTTTGCGCACTTTTCACCCCAGGAGGGGAGGTACCATGCCGAACGTCGTCACCGACACCCAGAGCCAGACCAGATTCGACCTCTCCGCCATCCAGCAAGCCCTCCGAGAAAATAAAATCGACGGCTGGCTCTTCTACGACCACCACCACCGCGACCCCCTCGCCTACTCGATCCTCGGCCTCGACCCCAACGCCCACGTCACCCGCCGCTGGTTCTACTTCATCCCCGCGAACGGCGAGCCGAAGAAGTTGGTCCATCGCATCGAAGCCGGACGACTCGACTCCCTGCCCGGCACAAAGTCCGTCTACTCCTCCTGGCAGGAGCTCGAAGCGCAGATCGAAGCTCTCCTCGCAGGCCAGACCAAGCTCGCCATGCAGTACTCCCCGCGCAACGCCATCATGTACGTCTCCATGGTCGACGCCGGCACCATCGAGCTCCTCCGCAGTCTGGGCAAAGAGATCGTCAGCTCAGCCGACCTCGTAAGCCACTTCGAAGCCGTCCTCACCGACGCCCAACTCGCCACCCACTACGTCGCGCAGCGACACATCGACGAGATCCTCGCCGCAGCGTGGAATGAGATCGGCACCCGCGCACGATCCGGCGGCGGCCACTCCAATGGAACCGACGAACACACCATGGTGCAGTACCTGCAGGAGGCGATGGCGCGCGTCGGACTCGACTGGGAGCACGGCCCCAACGTCAGCGCCGGCCCCAACTCTGCCGACTCCCACTACGAGTCCACCGCCGCCAGCTCCCGCCCCATCCGCAATGGCGACTTCGTCCTCATCGACATCTGGGCAAAGCTCAAAGACGACCCCACCGCCGTCTGGTACGACATCACCTGGACCGGCGTCGTCGGCCGCGAGCCCACCGAACGTGAGCACCTCATCTTCAACACCGTCCGCGACGCCCGCGACGCCTCCATCAAAGTCGTGCAGGACGCCTTCGCCGCCAATCAACCCATCGCCGGCTGGCAGGCCGACGACGCCTCGCGCAACCTCATCCGCAAAGCCGGCTTCGGCGAATGGTTCACCCACCGCACCGGCCACAACATCGGCACCGTCCTCCACGGCAACGGCGCAAATCTGGACAATCTCGAAACCCACGACGAGCGCCTGATCCTCCCCAACACCTGCTTCTCCGTCGAACCCGGACTCTACTTCCCCGGCCGCGCCAGCGATCCCAACGCATTCGGCATCCGCAGCGAGGTCGACATGATCGCCCGCAGAGGCAAAGCCGCAGTCACCGGCCGCATCCAGACCGAACTCGTCAGAATCTAGCCGCAGAGTCTGGCGGCAGAGTCTTCAACGAATTCGCCACACGGGAAGCCACTCGTCGGTGGCTCGGTGAGCCACAAATTAGTAGCCCGCAACTGGTATCATCAAGATTGAAATGACGACGAACGTACAAGCTCCGGCGCAGGTCGCTGGCAAATCTTCTTCGATGCCAACGATGGTCCTCATCGCCGGCTGGCTCATCCCCGGCGCAGGTCATCTCCTGCAACGCAAATGGATACGCGGCGGCCTCCTGATGGTCTCGATCGTCGCGATGTTCACCATCGGCCTCGCTCTCAAGGGCAAGATCTACTCGCCCAACACCGGCGACCTGCTCGACATTCTCAACTTCGCCGGCGACCTCGGCAACGGTCTGCTCTACGTCCTCGCTCGCATCTTCGATCTCGGCCAGGTCACCGTGCAGGTAGCCACCGCCGACTACGGAACCAAGTTCATGGTGGTAGCCGGCCTCCTCAACATCATCTCCGCCGTCGACGCGCACTCGCTGGCCACCGGGAGGAAACGCTCGTGACCATCTCGCACTTCGGAGCAGTCCTGCTCTTCGCTCTCTTTACCTCAATCGTCTTTGGCATCACGCAGCGCTCCGAACCCCGTACGATGATCCGCTTCGGAGCCTTCTGCTTCGTGCTCTTCGTCGGAGGCACTATCGCGGCCAGCTGGATCATGTGGCTCATCAAGCATTGAGCGGGGCACTGATCGCCTCTCTTCCCACCGATAACGTTGCAATCAACACCCCTTTGCCATAGGCTGGTGGTGGCACTCAAGTTCTTCGCACACCACCACGGTGTAGCCACGAAGAATGCGGGAGTGGCGAAATGGCAGACGCACTTGGTTTAGGTCCAAGCGGAGAAATCCGTGGGGGTTCGAGTCCCTTCTCCCGCACCAATATCTGAAAAGCAACCCAACCCCGAAAGAGATTCGATGAGCCCGCAGAACCCCAATCACCCCCAGGACAAACAGCCCCAGCTCAAGCTCACCAGCACCGCAGACTACCGTGACGGCTACGCCAACAGCGTGCAGGTCCGCATGAGCGTCTGGGACTTCTTCCTCGTCTTCGGCACCATGAGCCAGGACAACCCCGAAGAATTGAACGTGAAAAACTTTCAGGGCATCTATCTCAGCCCCCAGCAGGCAAAGGCCCTCTGGAACGTGCTCGGCCATAATCTCGCCCAGTACGAGCAGACCTTCGGCTCCATCACACTCGAGCAACTTCCCCAGCCCGAAGGTCCCGTCAACTAAAGCGTGCGACCCCAAAGCAGCACTGACGAAGACGGGCAGCGAGCTTTCGAGAACATCCCCCTCTGGATGCTCTATCCGCTCTTTTTCGTCGCCGTCTATCTCTCGCACTTTCGCCTCCTTCGCCTCCCTTACTTCTGGGACGAAGGAGGCTACTACATTCCCGCCGCGTGGGACTTCTTCCGTACCGGCACCCTGATCCCGCAGAGCACCGTCACCAACGCTCACCCGCCGCTTCCTTCGATCCTCCTCGCCGCCTGGTGGCACCTCTCCGGATACGTCGTCAGCGGCACGCGCACGCTGGTTTGCATGGTCGCCGCAGCTGGTCTGCTCGGTGTCTTCAAGCTTGCGAGAACGCTGACTAACACCACAGTCGCTGCAGTCACGGTCTTACTCACCGCGATCTATCCCATCTGGTTCGCACAGAGCACACTCGCTCACGCTGATATCTTCGCCGCAGCCTTCACGCTCTGGGGGCTGACCTTCTACTTCAACCAGAACTCCGCAGAGGCGCCGTCGAGACTCGCGCTGAATCCTATCTATCCGATCTACGCCGCAGTGATGTTCTCTCTCGCTGCGCTGTCGAAAGAGACATCCATCGTCACGCCAGTAGCGCTTGTCCTGTGGGAGACAACCCTCCTTCTGCAGAATCGCCGCGAGCCTCTGTCACGCAGACTCCACTCCTCCTGGATCGTCGCACTCCTGACTCCAATCCTGCCGCTCGCCGCCTGGTATGCGTATCACTATCACCACACCGGCTTCGTCTTCGGCAATCCGGAGTTCCTCCGCTACAACGCCACCGCAAACCTCGACGCCTACCGCATCGCCCTCTGTCTCTGGCATCGCCTCCTCCACCTCTTTGCGCACATGAACATGTTCGTACCCGTCGTGTGCATGATCGCCGCGATGTTCCTCCCCGTCGCCGCAACCAATAAGCGACTCCCCATCTCTCGCCCAGCCCTCAAAGCCATCGGCGTGATCCTCCTTGCCAACTGGATCGCCTTCTCCATCCTCGGCGGCGCGCTGCTCACACGCTATCTGCTCCCGATGTACCCGCTCATCCTGCTGGTCTGCGTCAGCACCTGGCGCCGCCGCCTTCCCGAGCGATGGCTCCTCCTCGCCGCCCTGAGCGCAGCAGCGTTCCTCGCCGGCATTTGGATCAACCCGCCCTATGCCTTCGCGCCCGAGGACAACCTCACCTACCGCGACTTCATCGTCCTCCATCAGCAGGCGGTCCGCTTCATCGACCTGAAATACCCTCAGGCGACGGTACTCACGGCATGGCCTGCGACCTCAGAGCTTAACCGTTCTGAGCTCGGCTACACCAATCATCCCGTCAAGACCACGCCCATCCTGAACTTTTCGCTAGACCAGATCGGAAAAGCAGCCGCCGATCCTGGGAGTTACGATGTAGCGCTCATCTTCTCCACCAAGTGGGCTCCCCCTGCGAATCGCGTAAACCTCGGCCGGCAGAACGAGTCTGCGGACACGAAGTACTTCGACTTCCATCGCGACCTCTCCCCCTCCGAAGTCGCGACGATCCTCCACGGCGAAGTCGTCTGGCAGGCGCACCGCAGAGGGGAGTGGGCCGCTGTACTCCACTTCCCCCCGTATCGTTGAAGCGTCCCTCCTTCCGCCGCAGAAACCCTGACCCTCTATACTCATATCTGTGACGAAGCGCCTTCAAGTTCGCTCGATCCTCCAACGGCCAATGCTCCTTTCGCTGCTTCTGCTCTGCAGCATTGCCGGAGTCTCCCAATCTGCGGAAACAGCTGACACCGGTGGCCGCGTCGTTCTTGTTCTTCCCTTCGACAATCGTTCCGGACAGGCAGCCCTGGCGTGGGTCGGTGATTCGTTTCCCGATACGTTGAATCAGCGCCTCACCTCCGCGGGCTTCCTCACGATTACTCGCGAAGACCGCCAGTACGCGCTCGACCATCTCGGCCTGCCCATCGACTTCAGGCCGTCGCGCGCGACCACCATTCGCATCGCGCAAAATCTCGACGCCGACTTTGTCATTGTAGGCAGCTTCAACGTCATCAACGGCCGCATCGCGGTGCAGGCGCAGGTGCTCGAGGTCAAAAACCTCAGACTCTCCGCGCCATTGCAGGATTCGAGCGAACTCAATCGTCTCTTCGACGTCGAAAACGCCATTGCGTGGAAGGTCGCGCGCCAGATCGATCCTCACTTCAACGTAGCCCAGCAGACCTTTCTTGCAGCCTCGGGCGGAGTCCAGCTAAGCGCCTTTGAGAACTACATTCGCGGCACCGACGCGCCAACCTCGCAGGAGAGGGTCAAGCGCCTCCAGGCAGCCATCGCGGCGAACCCGAACTATCCCGCAGCCCTTCTCGCTCTTGGCAAGGCCCAGTACGCGGAGCGAGAGTACGACCAGGCCGCGGCTACGTTTGCGAAGATCCCCCCGACCGACCGGCGCGCTCTCGAAGCAGGGTTCTATATCGGCCTCTCCCGCTTCAACACCGCCAAGTACGCCGAGGCCGAATCAGCCTTCTCCTTCGTCGCCAGCCGGCTTCCGCTCCCCGAGGTCGTCAACAATCAGGCCGTCGCCTCCAGCCGTCAGGGCCACAACGCCGTTCCTCTCTTTCAGCGCGCTTCGATGGCCGATCCCAACGACCCGGACTACCACTACAACCTCGCCGTCGCCCTATTTCGCCAGGGCGACTTCGCAGGAGCCAAGCGCGAAGTGGACCTGACCCTCAAGCTGCGACCAGCAGACACGGAAGCCGCACAACTCAAAACCAGCATCAGCGCAGGGCGGAGACCTCCGACTCCAACCGCCTCTGCAACAGACACCGAAGCCTCGTCTGACTTCGATCCCCTCGAGCGCATCCGGCGCACCTACTCGGAGGCTTCCTTCCGGCAGGCTGCCTTTCAACTCGATCAAATGCGCGCCATGCGTCTGGCCACCCTGCCACCAGCGGAACAGGCTGCCGAGTACACGCGTCAAGGCCACGAGTATCTCTCGCAAGGTCTGGTCCCCGAAGCCGAGCAGGAGTTCCAGACCGCAATCGCAGCGGACTCTGCCAGTGCAGAAGCTCACGCCGGCCTCGCCCAGGTACGGGAGCGCAGCGGCAATGCAGCCGACGCCCGCGCCGAGGCTCAGAGTTCCATCATGCTGCGCCCAAACGTCCCGGCTTATCTCGTTCTCGCGCGTCTTGATCTCCAGACCAACGACCCGTCAGCGTCAGCGAGCAACGTCAGCAAGGCGCTAAAACTCGACCCGATGAACTCTGCCGCGCAAGGCATGCGTCAGGCCCTGCAGGCACGCGGACAGAGCCTGCCATGAACTCCCCCGCAAGAGTCGCCCTCTCCCTTTTGATGGCGATCTACTGCGTTCTGCCTGGCAAGCTCTTTGCCGCATCCGGCACCGTCGTCAAACTCACCATCCACGACACCATCCAGCCCATCACCGCGGACTATCTCCAGCGCGGCCTCCACGAAGCGGCAAGCCAACACGCCGAAGCTGTCCTGATCTCCCTGGGCACCCCCGGCGGCCTGCTCGAGTCCACCCGCGTCATGGTTCAGGCCATCGAAAACTCGCCCGTCCCCGTAATCATCTTCATCTCCCCAACAGGCAGCAGAGCAGGCTCGGCCGGCTTCTTCCTCCTCGAATCAGCCGACATCTCCGCAATGGCCCCCGGAACCAACGCAGGCGCGGCTCACCCCATCGTCGAAGGCCGCCAGCTCGATCCCATCCTCAAAGAAAAGATCGAGAATGACGCTGCCGCCTTCCTGCGCTCCTTCACCTCCCGCCGCAGCCGCAACGTCGCTGCCGCCGAGGACGCCGTCCGCAACTCAAAGTCCTACAGCGACGAAGAGGCTCTCAAACTGAACCTGATCGACCTGGTCTCCGCCGACGACGCCTCCCTGCTCAAAGCCCTCGACGGCCGCACGATCCATCGCTTCGATGGCACCACCCAGACCCTGCATCTCCAGGGCACACAGATCATCTCCACGGCCCCCTCCCAACGCGAGCGCCTGCTCAGCAAACTCACCAACCCTGACATCGCGGTGCTCTTGCTAGTCCTCGGCGCGCTTCTCATCTACCTCGAGTTCAACGTCCCCGGCACCGTCGTCCCGGGCTCCATCGGCACACTCTTCGTGCTCCTCGGTCTCTTCGGGCTAAACCTTCTCCCCGTCCGGCACACAGCGATCGTTCTTCTGTTGGCCGCCGTCGTCATGATGGTCCTCGAAGCCAAGTTCAGCAGTCACGGCGTGTTAGCAGCAGTCGGCATCGCCGCGCTCATCTTCGGCCTTGCCACCTTGGTCGACGGCCCCATCCCCGAGCTCCGCGTCCATCTCGCAACCGCCCTGGGCGCGGGCCTCGGCTTCGGCAGCATCTCCTTCGGCCTGGCCTGGATAGCGCTTCGTGCCCGTCGCGGCAAGGTCCTCACCGGCCCGCAGGCCATGATCGGCGGCACCGCCATCGCCCGCACCCCCCTCTGCCCCGCCGGCCAGGTGGAGATCCGCGGCGAGCTCTGGCAGGCCTCCCTCCGGGGCCAGGACTCACTCCCCGTAGGCTCTCTGGTCTCAGTGCGCGACCTCGACGGCCTGACCCTGATCGTCGAACCCGCCAATAAGCCCGTTTGACGCATCGTCGAAGCCCCCATCAGCCTCCGCGCCAGAGTAGACTGAAAGAACAGTAGTTTTTGGATAAGGGAGTCTTTTCTTGATGTTGAATGTGTCTCGCCCGACCTGGGTTCGGAACGTTGTACTTTGCCTGCTGCTCCCCGCGGCCGGATTAACCGCCAACGCACAGGCCACCCCACAATCGGGCCTGGACCGTCAACTCTCCCGCCTCGACATCGGCGTGGTCGCCTCCGCCATCCTCAACAGAGACTCCAACGGCACCGTAGTCATCAACACTGTTCCGACGGCAGTTAATCTCCACCCCGGCAATACCGTAGGTCCTCTGGTAACGATCCGCTACACCGTCAAGCCGTACGTCGGATTCGAGTTCAACTATGGATACGCCCGCTACACCCAGACCTTCACGCCCTTTGGAGCGACACCGGTAGGTGGAGTCCAGCAGAACGCCTCGGAGTATACCTTCGGTTACGTCGCCCACTTCCGTCGCGAGTTTCACGGAATCGCACCTTTCGCCGGTGGCGGCGCCGGCACAATCGCCTTCCGCCCCACGCCCGGCGGCGGCGAAGGCCTGGCGCCGCAGGCACGCGCCACCTACTACTACAACGTCGGCGGCGACTACATGCTGAACAAACACTTCGGCGCGCGCGCTGAGTTCCGCCAGCAGTTCTTCAAGGCGCCAGACTTCGAAACCAACTACCTCACCATCCAGAAGCGCACCACCGAGCTCCAACCCGGATTCGGCTTTTTCTTCCGCTTCTAGCCAATAGCACCGGCCGCCGCTGCGCCTGCTTTACAATCGCAGCGGCGGCAGCAGTCTGGCCGACAGAGGTCTTACCCATGATGTCTCTCCCGCTCCTCTTTGCCATCGTCATCGTAGTTCTCTACCTGGTCAACTCCCTCAACATCCTCAAAGAGTACGAGCGAGGCGTCATCTTCCGTCTCGGACGGGTCAAGCAGGCAGCCGCGGGCCCAGGTCTCATCTGGATCTTCCGCCCCCTCGACCAGATCGTCCGCGTCAGCCTCCGCCAGGAGGCGATGGAGGTTCCCCCTCAGGACGTCATCACCCGCGACAACGTCACCCTCAAGGTCAACGCCGTCATCACCCTCCGCGTCGTCGACCCCACCAAGGCCGTCATCGAAGTCGCCAACTATATCTATCAAACCTCACAGTTCGCCCAGACCACCCTGCGTTCGGTCCTCGGTGAAGTCGACCTCGACGGCCTTCTCGCCCACCGCGAAGCCCTCAACATCCGCATCCAGACCATCATCGACGGTCACACCGCCCCCTTCGGAGTCAAGGTCGTCTCCGTCGAAGTCAAACAGGTCGACATGCCCGAGTCCATGCTGCGCGCCATGGCCAAGCAGGCCGAGGCCGAGCGCGAACGCAGGGCCAAGATCATCCACGCCGAGGGAGAGTTCAACGCCGCCGCCAAGCTCGTCGAGGCCGCCCAACTCATGGCCACCCAGCCCATGACCCTCCAGCTTCGCTACCTCCAGACCCTCACCGAGATAGGTGTCGAGAAAAATACCACCATAGTATTTCCCCTTCCAATGGAGCTGATGAACCTGTTCAATAAGACATTCACGCCCGACACGGCGTTGGAGAAGAAGGTCTGACCGTGAACAGCCGCTACCAAACCGACGACGACTTGCAGGATCTTCACGACTCTCGCGAACAGGATCGCGAGATCTCGCTTGGCACCACCACCATCCTTGGCATCTTCTTCGTACTCGGTCTACTCTGCGCGGTCTTCTTCGGCTTCGGCTACTCGCTGGGCAGACGTTCGGCCCCGCCTGTAGCCACCACAGCGGAGAACACCAGCTCAAACCCGGAGTCCACCGCCTCCAAACCCTCTCCCGGAAGCCTCGCAGCTCACGCAGCATCCCCCTTGCCAGTGATCGTTGCCGAGGACGCGAGTCAACGCTCCAGCCTTCCAGACGCTTCAGCAACACAACCCACGGAAGCAACCCAGCCCGCTCCCACACCTGCCAGGGCCAAGGCCGTAGCCGCAGACTTTCGCCCCGAACCAGCCATCAAGCCAACCGGCAGGCCCGCAGCGGTGGCTCCCATCCCATCCGCCGCACAAGGTGGAGCGATCGTCCAGGTAGCCGCCGTCTCTCACCAGGAGGACGCCGACGTTCTCGTCAATGCCTTGAAGCAACGCGGCTACAGCGTAACCATCCACAAGGAGCCGCAGGACAAGCTGCTCCACGTGCAGATCGGGCCCTTCTTCGTCAAGAAAGATGCCGACGCCATGCGGCAGCGTCTTCAGACAGACGGTTACAACGCCATCGTCAAGTAGTCCGCCGGCTGCATCTCCGGCGGCAGCGCCGCTGCAATCGCATTCCTGACTGCCCGCATCAGCTCCTCTCGCGTCTCATAGTCCGAAGGCTCGATAGCCGGAAGCAGTTGAACCCGCGCCAACCCAGGCGTAATCGCGTTGCTGCCCTTTCGCATCATCGTCTGCGTTCCCGAAATAGCAATCGGAACAATGAGAGCCTTCGTCTCCTGCGCCAGAAAAAATGGCCCCTTCTTGAAGGTTGAGAGTCGCCCATCCGGCGAGCGCGTTCCCTCCGGATAGACCAGGATGTGCAGCCCGGAGCGAAGCGCATCCCCTGCAGCCGCTACACTGGCCTGAGCAGCATCGCGGCGGCTCCCCCGCTCCACCGGCACAAACTTCGCCAGCCGCATCGCCTTTCCCAGGATGGGGATATTCATCAGCTCCTGCTTCAGCAGCACCGAGCTGCGCCCCGGCAGAAGCGGAATCGTGACCGGAGGATCAAGATTCGAGACATGATTGCTCATAAAGATGCAGCTGCGTCCTGCTGGAATATTTTCAACCCCGCTGATGTCGATCTTAATTCCCGCAGCGCGTACCCCCGCGTTCGTGATCCACATCGCAACGCGATAGAGCCTGCTAACGTCTCCAACCAGCAGCGTGTAAGGGATGCCAATGATCCCGGTGATTGGACCGAGGGCGAGATAAACAAAGACGAGCTTCAGGGTTGCGAACATTCCATCTTCAAGGATACCAGCCGCAGCGGGCCTCTACCGCGGCCTTACCTGCTTGTAGTCCGGCCCGCAATCGCCGCCGGAAGCTTCGCGTAGATATTCCCGAATCCTCCGTTGGAGAGAATCGCAACCACGTCTCCCTCACGCAACTCCGGCACCACAGCTTTCACAATCGCGTCGGCATCCGCCAGCAGACTCGCAGGAACTCCGCGTGCATTCAAAGCACTCACCACATGCTCAGGATGCAATCGCTCGTCCGCCGGAATGCTCTCCGATTTGAACACCGAAGCCAGCACAACGCGGTCCGCAAGCGCAAGGCTATCCACCAGATCCAACTCAAAGACGTTCCGCCGAAGAGTATTCGACCGTGGCTCCAGCACAGCCCACAGACGCCGGTTAGGATACGACTCCCGCAGCGCCCGCAGTGTCTCACGAATCGCCGTCGGATGATGCGCAAAGTCGTCGATCACGGTTACGCCCCCGACCACCGAACGCACCTCCAGCCTGCGCTTCACACTCTTGAAGGTCGCCAGTGCCTCGACGATCGCCTCAACCGGAACACCCTGCCCCGCCGCCAGCGCCGCAGCAGCAGTAGCATTGAGCGCGTTATGCGCTCCTGCCATCGGCAGGCTCAGTTTGGCGAACGGAGCACCCGCGCGTGTCACCGTCCAGCGAGTCAACGCCCCCTCATGCCGCAGATCCGCAAGACGCCAGTGCGACAGAGGATCGAAGCCATAACGCTCCACCGCGCAGAAGGCCCTCTCGACGCACTCACTCACGTTCTCACTGCCATCGAACGCAACAATCCGCCCCCGCCCCGGCACAAGATTGACCAGCCGCTTGAACGCAGTCTTCACCGCAGACAGATCCGCATAGATATCCGCATGATCGAACTCGACGTGAGTCAAAATCAATGCGTCGGGAAAGTAATGAAGAAACTTCGGCCCCTTATCGAAGAAGGCGGTGTCGTACTCATCACCCTCCAGCAAAAACGGCCTGGTCGAACGAACCATAAAGCTCGTCCCGAAGTTCTCCGCAACGCCACCAATCAGAAACGACGGCGCCAGCGCAGGATTTTGTCGCGACGCAACCTCATAGATCCACGCCAGCATGCTCGTAGTCGTCGTCTTACCATGCGTGCCGGCAACAACCAACGACTCCCGCCCCGGCAAAAACTCATCATGCAGAATCGAGGCCATCGAGCAGAATGGAATACGCGTATCCAGCACATATTCAAGCTCGACGTTCCCCCGCGAGATCGCATTTCCCACCACAACTAGGTCCGGCCTCGGCGCCAGGTTGCTCTCCGAAAAAGGCTCATGAATCGGAATCTTGAGCGACGCAAGCAGATCGCTCATCGGCGGATAGGCCGCCGTATCCGACCCTGTCACACGGTGCCCCTGCAACTGCAGCATTCCAGCCAGCGAAGCCATCGCCGTACCGCAGATGCCGATCAGATGAATGTGTTTGGAATTTTGCATGTCGCGAGACTCCAGCCTAACCGTTGACCGCTGCTTCGAGAAGGTGCATCCGCGGATTCCTCGCATCAGAGAGATCCAGTCTCGCGGCGACACCCAGCGGAAGCGTGACGTTATACGTGCTCACATGCCCGCATCGCAGCCCGACGGCGATCGGACCATCAAACTCGCGAAGCGCATGAAGAATCGCCTGCTCCAGATAATCCGCTTCCTCCGGCGAAACGTTTTGTCCCATATCCCCAAAGACGATCCCAGTCACGTGCTCAAGAATCCCCGCATAGCGAAGATGGAGCAGCATACGGTCCCACTGATACGGCTTAGTTCCGATATCCTCAAGAAAAAGAATGCTCTTCCTTTCAATGTGCGGAGCATACGGAGTACCGAGCCCCTCCGCGAAGATGGAAAGACATCCGCCCGCGACCCAGCCCTCAGCCTGCCCCGCACGCAAGACGCGAAGCCCCTCCGCTTCTCCAAGCGCCCAGGCATGATCGCCCGTCAGACTATGCTGCCAACTCGCGAGGTCCACGCCATCCTCTCGCGAAAAATCAGCCGCCACCATCGGCCCATAGAACGTAGTAAGATTCGCCTCGTTGTGGAGCCAGCAATGAAGCGAGGTATGGTCGCTGTACCCGATAAACGGCTTGGGATTCGAGCGAATCAGCTTCGCATCAAGATGAGGCAGCAACTCCGCCGATCCCCAACCGCCCCGCGTGCAGACGATGCCATCGATCTCCGGATTCGCAAACGCCGCATGAAGGTCCCGCAGCCGATCTTCCAGTTTGCCCGCATAGTACAGCGGCCCGCTATCCAGCGCGTGCGGACTAAGTACAGTCTTGTACCCAAGCCGCTGCAAGTAGGCCATGCCGCGCTCCACCAACTCCGGCTTCGGAGTACTCGCCGGCGACAAGACCGCAAGGGTCGCGCCCGAACGCAGCACACGAGGTTTGAAAAGGGGAGTTGTCACAGAGCCGCAACCTCGCCATGACAGATAATCTCCGCCGGCCCCGTCAACCGCATCACCGCATCGTTCGAAGACCACACCGTTTGCTGCGGACCTCCCTCTGCAACCGCAGTCAACTCCCGCTCCACCCCACGAAGCACCATCGCCGCAGCCGAAGAGGCGCATGTTCCCGTCCCGGAAGAGGTCGTAGGCCCACAGCCTCGCTCAAAGATGCGAAACGCAATCTCCGAAGGCGAAAGAATCCGAACAAACTCAACGTTGGTCCCATGCGGAAACAGTGGGCTCACGCTGATCTGCGCCCCTAGCTCCTGCCAATTCAAGCCATGCGCGCTGAAATCGTCGCTCTCGACAAAGAGAACGAAGTGAGGGTTCCCAACATTCACCATCGCCCCCGGCACCTCACCCACCCCCGGCATCACAATCGTGCGCTGCATCACGCGCGGAACGCCCATCTCGCTCTCGATCAGATAGAGCGGATCGTTCGACTCGATCACATGACAAGTACGCAAGCCACCGTGAGTGCCAAGCGCAACCTCCTGCCTCCCCTCGCTGCTCGCCAGCCAAGCGGCCACACAACGTGTTCCATTGCCGGAGAGCTCCGCCTCGCTGCCATCCGCATTGAAGAGCCGCAGAAAAAATTCGCCGTTCGCCGTTCGATCAAGAAACTCAATACCATCCGCGCCAACACTGGTGTTCCGCGCACACAGCTTACGAGCAAGCTCAGCATGGCGGCGCTGCGCCAGCGGCTCCTCGATGATCAGAAAGTCATTACCGCAGGCATGCGCTTTGACGAAGGAAATCATGTGCTCCTATTCTGCCTCAATGCTATCTGGAAGTCGGCCTCCCCTACTTCGGCGACGCGACACTGAATCGGTCAGACTTGTAAATACGTGCACAGGGCTGGCCGCTCGTACAGAGGATCGTCAACTCGTCAAGGCCCTGAGGATGCATCGCAACGGCCGCCGCCACCGGATCTCCGGCTATCGCAACGACATAGCCCGCGTGCTCAGCAGGCGTAGCCAGCGCTGCCTGGAAGCTGTCGTAGTCTCCTTCATTGACGGTCTGCCGCAGAGGAATTCCAGCATCCTGAAGCGCTCCGACGTGATCGGAGTTGTACATCAAAATCGTGGAGCCGTAGGGAAACTCCCCCAGCTGACGAGCCAGCGCCGTCTCAAACGCTACGCGAGTCGTTGAATTGACAAGCGCCTCTTTGAGCACCAGCGGCGTGCGGTACATCATCCCGACCGTATTCAAAGCGATCAGCAGAAGCGTCACCGGCTGCATCAGTCTCCTGGCAAGCGGTTGCGTCTCGCTCCACCTTCGCTCCATCCACTGCACCGCCACAAACGTAAAGATCGCCAGCGCCGGCAGCAGTTCCATCCCATAGCGCGAGTTGTAGTAGGAGTGCGGCCAGAGCTGCGGAATAAAGATCGGCACTGAACCGTAAGCCACCGAATAAACATAGAAAGGCAGCGGCATCCAGAGCAACAGCGACGACAGTGTAAGGCGACGGCGTACCGCCAAGATCAACCCACCCACGGCTGCCGCCATCAGTAAAAACCCAGTCTCCCAGAAAGCTGCATCAACCTGCGCCACGCGCGTATAAAACAACAGTGCCCACGCAGGATTATGCCATCCACGATGGTGATGTCCGTTAGGCGGCATCGTCTTCTTTTCAATGGCCGCCGCCGAATAAGGCCCACGCAGGAAGTCCAGCGGATCATGAAAGAAGTGCTGGTTATAGGCCAGCCAATTGATAGGCCCTGCAATCACCAGCACCGTGAAGACAACAAAAACCGGAGCGACCTTGCGCCACACCTCGCGACTACGCGCCAGCGAGAACGTCACAACACACCACACCGCAGCACCCAGAATCCAGCCGTCGTAGCGCGTAAACACAGCCGCCAGGATGAAGACCGCAAGCAGCACTAGACGACGCTTAACCGCACTCACCCGCGACTCTTTGATCGCGGCGACACATTCAACGGTAAGCAGAGTCGTCCAGATCAACAGCATCAGGAACAACGGCTCCGTCATCGCGGTCGTCGCAAGGTAGAGTAGATTCGGGTTGAGCGCATAGAGAGCCGTCGCCGCCAGAGCCCAGCGAGGAATCATCATCCAACGCGCCAGCCGATAGAGACCGGCAACACTCGCTATATAGCAGATCAGCGAAGGCCACGCACCAGCCAACCCGTTCTGCCACCACTCCACCTTCTGGACAAAAGGAAGCATCAGCAGATGCGGCAGCGGCAACCAAACCCCGCCCAGCTGGACGAGCCCGGGATTGCGTGAGTCCAGAATGCGTCGAGCAATACCAAGATGCGCAACAGCATCACCATACAGCAGGAGATATCCGCGCGAGTACGACAGAAGCAGCGCGACAAAAGACAGCAGCACCGCACCCAACGCGACCGGAAAGGTCTCCTGCCGCGTCGCCGGCCTCACCTCTTCCGGATCGAACTCCGCAGCGCCCGAGCCAGCAGCACGGCCCGCAAGGGTCGATGCCGCCGGCCTGTTGAGCCGCGAACCCCGAGACGATTTAGACCCCCGCATGTTCAAGGTGCGAGATCTCCAGGAAGAGCTTGAAGCGTTCATCGATCTCTTCACGAGACACATTTTGCAACCGCTCGGTTCCGAAGCGCTCCACCGCAAACGAACCCATCACGCCGCCATAGAACATCGCAGTGCGAAGAACTGCGGGCGTCAGCGCAGGCTGCGACGCGAGATATCCGTAGAAGCCTCCGGCAAACGAGTCCCCCGCACCAGTAGGATCAATCACCTCCGCAAGCGGAAGCGCCGGCGCACGAAACGGACGCAACGCCTTGCTGCCACCTGCAAACGAGCGATCGCTGAAGAAAGCGGTCGCGCCATACTCGCCATGTTTGACCACCAGCGTCTTCGGTCCCATCGCAAGAACCTTCTCTGCCGCCAAGACCAGGTTGCGCTCCCCCGCCAGCATGCGCGCCTCACCATCATTGATCAGCAGCACATCAAGCTCGCGCAACACCTTCGCAAGATTCGCGGAGTGATCGGCAATCCAGTAGTTCATCGTATCGCCGCAAACCATGCGGACGTTCGGCATCTGGCTCCGCACGCGCGACTGCAGCACAGGATCGATATTCGCAAGAAACAGATACTCGCTGTCCTTATACGCATCCGGAATCTTCGGCTCGAACGTCTCGAAGACATTCAGGTCTGTGCCGAGAGTCTTAGCCTCGTCCATATTGCCCGAGTAGGAACCGGTCCAGTGAAAGCTAAGCCCCTCCGACCGCTCGATGCCCTTCGTGTCGATACCGCGGCGGGTAAAGATCGCCTCATGCTCTGCAGTGAAGTCTTTCCCTACAACGGCAATAACGCGTACCGGCGCAAAGTAACTGGCTGCAAGCGAAAAATGCGTTGCCGCCCCGCCCAGGCAATCCTTCACCGCACCATGGGGAGTTTCAATGTTATCGAACGCTACCGAACCTACAACGAGAATTGCCATAAACTCCTTCTGCACTACGATCTAATAAATATTAGCAACTAATCTAGTTACAAAACTAGGATGCGAAACGAGTGACCTCAGAGATATCTATCAAGCAGCAAAGAAAGCTTCTGCTTGGTCTCTTCTGGAATCACTTTGCGATCAGTAAGAATGGCGTACTTCAAAGCATCGACACACGCGCAGCCTTTTGTCATATCCACCGGCATCGCCGCAACAGCCGCACGTACTACCTTTGATGCGTTATCCGCGTTCTGATGCATAACAGCAACAATCTGATCCACCGTAACGTCGTCGTGGCCTTCGCGCCAGCAGTCGTAGTCGGTGACCATCGCCACAGTGGCATAGCAGAGCTCCGCCTCGCGAGCGAGCTTCGCCTCCTGCAGATTCGTCATCCCAATCACATCAGCGCCCCAGCTTCGATAAAGATTCGACTCCGCGCGAGTCGAGAACTGCGGCCCCTCCATGCAGACATACGTTCCACCAAGCTTGCCGACGACACCAACCGTATCGCAAGCCTTCTTCAGCACCTCGGCCAGCGGCGCGCAGATCGGATCGCCAAATGCGACATGAGCAACAATCCCCTCGCCAAAAAACGTGGAAGCGCGAGCAAACGTGCGGTCGATAAACTGATCCGGAATTACGAAGTCCGTCGGCTTGTGTTCTTCTTTCAGCGAGCCCACCGCCGAGACCGAAAGAATCGTATCGACTCCTAGCATCTTCATCGCAAAAATGTTGGCGCGGAAGTTCAACTCGCTCGGCAGAATGCGGTGGCCGCGTCCATGGCGAGCAAGAAAGGCGACGTTTCGACCCTCGAGTTCACCCAGAACAAAAGCATCGGACGGCTCGCCGAATGGAGTCGTCAGTCGCTCCTCGCGCACATTGGTGAGTCCAGGCATGGCATACAGGCCGCTGCCCCCGATAATTCCAATCTCTGCCTTCTTCAAAATACTGTCGCTCCCTTTGGCGGACACGGTCCGGCTGGCTACTTCGCCCCTCTGGAAGTATACCGTTGCAGCGCGCTCTCATTGACCGCGCCGAAAGACGCCAGAACTCGCGACATCGAGAGCGCTGGCTCCATAACCGGCACAACTGTCTGTTGCATCGGTCCCACAGGCTGTATGCTCGCAATTATGTCGCGCAGCTTTCGTGCCAGCGCCAGGTTGAAACCTTCGCCAATAAAGACGGAGTCTCCCGATCGAGAGATCAGAACATCTCCCTCATTGGTGGAGTACACCAGTTCCGCATCGTCGGCCTCATCGTTCTTGCGCTCCACAACGTTCGAGTACTTTCTCGGAATCTGCGCCGCATAGATACGCAGAAACGACCGCGCTGAATCAGCATTCTTCCATCGCGAGTAGTAAAGCAGTCCAATAGAAGCCGTCGACTCCTTCTCCGCCTCGGTCACAGCCGACTTGCGTTGCGCCGCGTAGTAAACTCCGCCATTCCACTCCGGCGCCAACGCACTTGCCTGTTCCCGCCCGCCAAACAGCTCGGCAAGAATGCGAACGTCCAGCTCCCCCATCACGCCGATATCGTAGGGCGTGTACTCCGGATCGAGCAGCGGATGGATATCCGGAATTCGAACCAGCGGCACCGGCGCATGCGCCATGTAGGCCTGCGGATTCATGATCTCGAAGCTCGAAGACGGCGGATTCGCGAGCACGCCATGGAACGCCGCCTCTTTGCCGGCCTTGACCAGAATCGCCTGCTCGAAGCCAAGCCCTTCGCCATACGGAAACAGCAAAGACTCCTGGAGCAGCAGCGGAGCACGTGCCATCACAGGCGATCCGCCCGTGTCCGTCGCCTGGTCCTTCAACTTGTCCGCAAGATCCGGCGCATCGGCAATTGTCTTACCAGAGGACCGCAGCGTGTAATCGATAAAGACCGCCATCGCCTGTCCCTCCGCCACCGCCGTCCGTGCGGTATCTGCCTCATCCATCTGCAGGTGATGATTGTCCTCCTGCACGTTATGCGAGGTGCTGGACAAACTCACGTCGGACCACTTCGTCAGGTCGATGTTCTGGTCCTGCAGAGCGTGGGTCAATTCATGCGCCAATACTGGCTTCTGCTCATCAGGCTCAATCCAGTCGAGCAGATTGACGGTCTTCGTCTTATTGTCATAAAAACCGGCAACCTGCTCGGTCAACAATGACAGCAAAAACGGACGCAGATGAAAATCGCGATCGAGCAGCCCGAATTTCTTAAGCACAACCTCCGACCGCTCCATGCGCTTGGCGCCCTCATCCTCGTCGAACTTGTCTTTGAGGTAGTGGTTAACCTGATCGCGCGAGATAAGTTTGCGCTTCACCGAATGCTCAATCGGCAGCTTGGTGTCGCTGCTGACAAAGCTGAGAATCTCATCCACAGAGCGAAAGAGCTCCTTCGCCTGTTGCTTGGTCATCGGCTGTTGACTCACAGCAGGCGAAGCAGGCTGAGCAACACCCGGAGTCGCCGTCTGCGCGGCATAGGCTGCAAAACTGGCCGACCACAGCGCAAACGCCGCGACCATCCTCATCGAACTCCCGCTCCCGGCCCAAAGCCTTCCCAGCAACATAACCCTCTCGATCCACCGCTATAATCAAGTGTACGCAAGTTTTTTGCATCAATCCGTCATGAGTTCACCAGCACAATCCGATATCGCCGTCTCGCCGGCCCCAGGCTCCGCCACACAGCTTGCCGCGCTCCTTCAGGGGGTTGGCCTGTCGCATCTCAATCAAACCGGCTGGATCCGAGTCACCGGAGAAGACCGCGTCCGCTGGTTGAACGGGATGGTAACCAACGCAATCCACCAATTGGCCCCCGGCGAGGGCACCTACAACTTCCTCCTCAGCGTTCAAGGACGCATCCAGGGCGATGCCACCATCTTCGCCCGCCCGGACGATCTCCTCATGGAGACAAGCTCGCCCCAGATCCCAACCCTGATAACTCTGCTCGACCGATTCATCATCATGGACGACGTCAAGCTCGCAGACATCAGCAGCACGCGATCGGGCCTGCAGGTCGCCGGTCCCAAAGCAGCCTCGCTCCTACAGCAAATCGGCCTGCCCACCGGCGATCTCGCCCCACTCACGATGCGCTCGCTTAGCTGGAACAACGCCGAAGTCGATATCCTGCACGCATACAGTCCTCTGGTGCCGCGCTACGAGCTGTGGGCCGAGGAAGCGACCACGACAAAGCTCACCAGCGCGCTGCAAACCTTCGACGTAACCCCCTGCGAAGATCAAAGCCTCGAATGGCTCCGCATCCTCGAAGGAACTCCGCAGATCGGAACCGATATCCGCGACCGCGAACTCCCCCAGGAGACCGGCCAGACCCGCGCCCTGCACTTCGCCAAGGGCTGCTACCTCGGCCAGGAGATCGTCGAGCGAATCCGCTCCCGCGGCAACGTCCATCGCACCTTCAGCGGCTTCAGGCTCGACGGCGATCTTCCAACCGCCGGCACATCGCTCGAAGCCGACGGCAAACAAATAGGCGAACTCACCAGCGTAGCCGCCATCCCGCTACCAGGCGAAGCCCAGGCCGTCCCCTTCGGACTAGGCTACATCCGCCGCGAAGCTCTGGACCGCGGCCTTCCAGTCCTCTACGCCGGCGGCGGTATCGCACATCCGGTCTCGCTCCCCTTTTCGCAACCTGCAGCCTCCGCGCCATCGGTTGCATCTGAACCTCCTGAAAGAGTGTGAACATGCCTGATCAGAACAAGCCCTTCGTTGTCACCGACCGCCGCAAGTTCACCATGGACGGCGAGCTGCGCCCCGACGCCGATCCTTCGCCAGAGAGAGAAGAGCGCGAGGCGAGGCCAGCCGAACCAGCAGCTGCAACGCCGCCCCAGCCCGCAGCACCCCAGACACCGCAAGAGCCCGAGCTCCCGCCAGCCCTAACCGCCGAGCAGACCGAGCAGGCCAAGCGCGCCTACGACATGACCGCCGATCGCCTCGACACCGCAATCCGCTCGGCCAACCCCGGCATGGACCACCCCCCCACCATGAGCTTCGACCAGCTCGTCCAGTCCGTCTACATGACCTCCATCCTGCAGCTCGGCGGCACCACGCAGGAGGGCCAGCAGCCCCAGGTCGACATCCTCGGAGCGCGCCAGAGCATCGACATGCTCCAGGTTCTCGGAGACAAAACGAAGGGCAATCTCTCCCCCGAAGAGTCCCGCCTGCTCGAAAGCGCTCTCTTCGAGCTGCGCATGGCCTTCCTCGAAGTCACGCAGGCGCTCGCCCGCTCCGCAGCCTCCAAAGCCCCCGGCGGCGCAGGCCGTCCCGGCCCCGCAGGCCCCAGCATCGTCCGCTAACGATGGAGGCTACCCTCACCTTCCTCGGCACCGGCACCTCCATGGGGGTGCCGACCCTCGGCTGCGACTGCGCCGTCTGCACCTCCGCCGTCTCTCCCCACGGCGACCCGCGCAATCGCCGCACCCGCCCCTCCCTCCGCCTCGACTACAACCACCACACCATCCTCGTCGACACCGGCCCCGACTTCCACGCCCAGGCCATCCGCGAGAACATCCACCGCGTCGACGCCGTCCTCTACACCCACGGCCACGCCGACCACGTCCTCGGCTTCGACGACCTCCGCCCCCTCAGCTTCCGCCGCAACGGCAACCTGCCCATCTACGCCGACGACGCCACCGCAAAGACCCTCGAGCGCATCTTCGAGTACACCTTTCGCAAAGAAGATCGCTATCCCACCAGCGCCCGCGTCGAGATCCATCGCATCGACCCGACACCCGGCTCCGGAGTCGATCTCTTCGGCGCATGCTTTCGCAGAGTCCCCGTCACCCACGGCCGCGAGCAGATCACCGGCTACCGCTTCGGCAACGCCGCCTATCTCACCGACATGAGCGACATCCCCGCCGAGAGCCTCCCGCTCCTCCAGAACCTCGACGTCCTCATCCTCGACGCCCTCCGCCGCGACCCCCATCCCAGCCACTCGCATCTCGACAAATCCGTCGCCCTCGTCGAACAACTAAAGCCGCGCCGAGCCTTCTTCACCCACATGAGCCACGACCTCGACCACGAAGCTACCGAGGCCGACCTCCCACCCCACATCCGTCTCGCCTACGACGGCCTCAAGCTCACCTTCGAGATCGCACCGGAGACCGCCGCATGAGTCTCGCGTGGAAGTTCTTGATTCTCCTCATAGCCTCCTGTCAAGTCGCTGCCGCCGAGTCCGTCAACATTAGCTTGCCCGAAACCAACAAACTGATCTCATTTACGTTTCAAACCAAACCAGGAGGTAACTCCTCGTTTCGTTCCTTTCAGGTAGATTCCGCAGGCAAGCACTTTAATTTCACCGCGAGAAACCCTATAGCTCGCATCCCAGCAAATCCTGACGAGCGTCGAGCACTCGGGTATTGGATCGATATCCCGGGCCTGAAACTTAATCCTTCTCGCTACTTCCTTGTTGGCAAATATGGCACAGATGCTGACTCGCATACCCTGCTGTTTTTCATCAGCGAAACCGAAGAGAGTGACGCCGCCGCGTTACTTGTCATTGGATTTTCAACCTCGGGCGATCCTTACAAAGTACTTGAACGCGACCACCTGGATGTCACTTCACTTAAATCGACTCCCGACGGCGCTGGTCTTATAGTCGGCAAAGAGACTCTCTCTCAGGTTATGGATGGGGACGGCTTCAACGGTTCCACAAAACCCTATGCGACCACCTATGACCCATTCTCGGTCTTCATCGTGCACCCTGACGATAAAGCACTCTACTCATTGGTCATTTCTCGAAGCTACAACCAGAAGCACTACGTCTGGGCAGGGTCCCACTCTCGGGAAGACTACGCCGTTCTTTACAATCTTCCTGCGCATCACGGAGTTGTCGGTGCGCCGACCTCTCGCGTACCGGCTCTTCTCGCAGAACCAAGGAACGAAGCGAAGCCATGATCATCTTCAACTCTCTCGCCGACATCCCCGCCGACTTCGGCCCATCCATCGCCACCATCGGCAACTTCGACGGCGTCCATCGCGGCCACCAGTGGGTCATCGCCGAGGTCGTAGCGCAAGCTCACGCACAAAATCTCCGCTCCATCGCCATCACCTTCGATCCTCACCCCGCGCGTGTCATCCGTCCCGAATCCAGTCAACCACTCATCACGCCGCTCGCACAAAAACTCGAGCTGCTCGCAGCCACCGGCATCGACGCAGTCCTCGTCCTCCCCTTCACCAGCGAACTCTCCCGCATGACGGCCCGCACCTTCGCCACCGAGGTTCTCCAGCGCGCCCTCCACGTCACCCAACTCCACGAAGGTGAAAACTTCCGCTTCGGCTATCAGGCCGAGGCCGGCATCGAAAACCTCGAAGCCCTCGGCCGCGAACTCGGCTTCACCGTGCGCGTCTACGCGCCACGCCATCTGCGCGGAGAGACCATCTCTTCAAGCCGCATCCGCCAGATGATCGCCGAAGGCGACGTCACCCACGTTCGAACCCTGCTCGGCCGCAGCTTCGCCATCTGCGGCACACCCGCCTCAGGCCGCGGCTACGGCACCCGCTACACCGTCCCCACCATCAACCTCGCGCCCTACGCCGAGCTGCTTCCCGCAAACGGCGTCTACATCACCTCGCTCACCGTAGGCGCTGGAGCATCGAGCGAAACCTTCGACGGAGTAACCAACGTAGGCAACCGCCCAACCTTCGGCGCGGACTCCTTCACCGTAGAAACCCACCTGCTCAACTTCCACCCAATCGAGCTAAACGAATCGACATCGCTCGTCCTGACGTTTCTGCGTCGTCTCCGCGACGAGATGCGCTGGCCAAATCCCGAAGCGCTAAAAGAACAGATCGGCCGCGACGTCGCCAAAGCAAAACGCTACTTCAATATATGTCGGGTGGTGGATTCGAAACTCCACTCCGCTCATCCGCAGGCTTAGCCGACATAGCTGCCGGCTTCACACGCGCCGCAACCGCCTGGGGCACCGAAGCAGGCTTCACCGGCGCATAAATCACCTGCGGCGACGTCCCATTCGCCTTTGGTTTTTCCACCGGAACCGATGGCGCTGCGACAGCCGGAGGACTAGTCGTGAGAACACCTTTAGCCTTCTCCCCACTCGTTGACGCAGAATCGTCCGCCACCTGCTTCTTCACCAGCGGACGAACCGGAGTAGCTACGCTTGCCGCGCTGCCAAGCGGTACATCCAGCTTCTTCTTCGCAGCTCCCGCAGTCGGAAACGCCTCATCTGGCCTGGTCGCAATCGCGGCCCTCATAAAATCCATCCACATCGGAAGCGCCGCGCGTGCCCCCGTCTCTTTTTCCCCAAGCGATTCGCGATCGTCAAATCCAATCCACGTCCCACACGTAATCGACGGAGAAAATCCGACAAACCACGCATCCGTGTAGTCGTTCGTCGTCCCCGTCTTACCGCCCAGAGGATGCTTCAACTGCGAAGCCGAAGCCCCCGTCCCAAAGCGAACCACCGCCTGCAGCAACTGCATCATCGTGCGCGCCGTATCCACCGAGACAACCTCCGACACCTGCGACGGAGCCGGATCCAGCGGCAGTCCATCGGCCTGCGTAATCCTGCGAATGTATCGCGGTTCAATCCGGATGCCGTCGTTCGGAAAGACGCTATACGCGCTCACCTGCTCCGCGAGAGAAATATCCGCCGAACCAATCGCCACCGGAAGAAACGCCGGAATATTGCTCGTAATCCCAAAGCGATGCGCCGTCTCGATCACCTTGCGGATCCCATACCGGTCCGCCAGCTTCAGCGCAGGAATATTCCTCGATTCGGCGAACGCATTCGTCAGCGACATCGCACCTTTATAGTCACCTTCGTAGTTATGCGGTGTATAAGGTCCGTTCGGCGTAGGAAAGGTCGTCGGCCCATCGACGATGATGTCCGTAGGCTTAGCCCCACCCTCAATCGCCGTCGTATAAACATAAGGCTTGAACGACGAGCCCACCTGGCGCTGTGACTGCGTGGCGCGATTGAACTGCGACAACGCGAAGTCCCTGCCCCCCACCATCGCCAGCACCTCGCCGGTCGAGTTATCCACCGCCATCATCGAAGCCTGCGCGCCCGAATCCTGCTGCAGTGACACCTTCAGCGAACCATCCGGCGAACTACCCTCCACCTTCACATAAACCACATCGCCCGTGCGCAGGAAACCATCGCCGTCGACATTCTGCGTCCATCTCCAGTCTTCCGGGGTAAGCACAGCCTGTCGCGCACCAAGCTTTACCGTCACCCTCTTCGCAGTAACAGCAGTCACCACACCGTGAACATAGCTCCCGTTCTCAATCGGCTGCACCCAGTCCGGATGGCGATAGCTCTCCACATCCGCTCCATCCAGCACCACGTTCGGCAGCCTTCCCTTCCACCCACGCCGCCGCTCATACGTTGCCGTGCCATCCAGAATCGCCTTATTCGCCGCCTGCTGCAGATCGAGATCGAGCGTCGTATAAACCTTCAGCCCCGCCCCATGAACCTCTTCCACGCCAAACTGCTTCTCCAGCTGCCTTCGCACCTCTTCCACAAAATACGGCGCGACACTATTCGCCGGCGGCTCCAGGTGCAGCCCCAGCGGTTCGGCCTCCGCCGCCTCCGCCTGCTTCTTCGTGATCTTGCCGTCGGCAAGCATCTCGCTCAGCACAAGATTTCTGCGCTTCAACGCGCGGTCAGGATACTTGATCGGCGAATACGCCTCAGGCCCTTTCGGCAGCGCAGCCAGAAGCGCGGCCTCCGGCAGCGTCAGATCCCGCACCTTCTTGTTGAAGAAGTACTCCGACCCCGCCTCAAACCCATACGTCCCATGCCCCAGGTAGATCTGGTTCGCATACAGCTCGAAGATCTGCTGCTTCGTAAATCGCCGCTCAATCTGCACCGACAGGAAGATCTCCTGCAGCTTGCGGCCATACGTCTTCTCCGACGAGAGAAACAAATTACGCGCCAGCTGCATCGTCAACGTCGACGCCCCCTGCGCCTTCCCGCTCGAATGCAGATCCCGATACGCGGCCCCCACTGCCCGCACCAGGTTCACCCCCCAGTTGCTCTCAAAACTCTTGTCTTCAATCGACATAATCGCCTGCTTCAGAACCGTCGGAAACTCCGAGTACGGCAGCACCACGCGACGTTCCAGTGCAAACGAGCCGAACGGCTTCCCATGCACATCCAGCAGCTCCGTCGTAGTGTTCGGACGATACCGCGCCAGGTCATCCATCTGCGGCAGATCGATCGAGTAGACCAGCATCAGCCCGCAGAGCGCGCCGAAGACCGCAGACAGCCCCAGCAGCACATAGAACGTAACCCGTCTCGCAATTCGCCGGCTGGGATAATCAGGCCCGTTCAACGTCGCGCGACGAAGCGCACGTTGCCAATCGGGCATCTCGTCATCAGGCGTTGGCGGCCTTCTTTCGGGGCTGTGTAGGCTCTGCACGAAGTCTCACAATAGCACGGCAGAGTGAGCGTTACTCTCCCACAAAAGGGCTAATCCCGCCCGAAACCATCAGCCTAAGCAGCCTTGCTCTTCAACAGGTCCAGCGCCTTCGTAAGTTGCTCATCCACCGTCACCGCAGGCTTCTGCAGCGGCTGCTGCGACTTCTCCGCCGGAGTCGTCGTATCCTCTTCCGCCACCGCATCCTCTGCGGTCGAAGCCACCAGAACGCCCGGCGTCACGCCATCGTCCTGCAGCTTCTTCCCCGAAGGCGACTCGTACTTCGCAATCGACAGAATCAACGCCGCACCATCCGGCAGCTCAAACGTCTTCTGCTGAGCGCCCTCGCCAAAGGTCTTCTCGCCAACCAGGTCCGCCCTCTTGTTATCCAGCAGCGCCGCAGCCACCAGCTCCGCCGGCCCCGCCGTCCCACGATTCACCAGCACCACCACCGGCGCCGTCGTATTGATCGCCTTCGACGCCTCGGCCGTAAACGTCTGCTTCGCTACCTTCTGCCCCTCCAGCATCGCAATCGTGCCGTCCTTCAGGAAGAAGTTCGCCAGCCGAGTCGCCTCCGGCATATCCCCCGCCGCAACGTCCCGCAGATCCAGCAGAATCTTCTTGTTCCCCACCTTCGGCATAGCCTTCAGCTTCGCCTCGATCTGCTGCACATGGTCATGATCCAGCACGCCCGGCTTCAGATAAATGATCGAAGAGTTCTCATACATCGTCTCCGCAACCGGCGGCGGCGGCGTCGAAACCCGCGTCATCACAATCTTGTCCGGAGCAGCCTTCCGCGGCCGCACCACCGAAACCGTCAGCTCGCTCCCCGGTTGCCCTTCCAGCAGCAGCTGAATCATCGCCAGCGAGATATCCCGCGTATCCTGCGGCCCAATCGCCTCAATAATGTCGCCATCTGACAGATTCGCCTTATCCGCCGGGCTCCCCGGCACTACCGACACCACGGTCGCATACCCAAACCGCTTCGAAACGTTGATCCCCACCTGCGCCTTGCCGCCCTTGTCCGCCTTGAACGCCTTATAGTCCTCAGGCGTCAGATAGCTCGAGTCCGCATCGAGCGACTCCAGCAAGCCACGCAGCGCGCCATTGGTCACCGCATTGATATTCGGCTCTTCCACGTAGTCCGTCTGAATATGCCGCAGCACCTCGCTGTACACGTTGATCTGGCGATACGCCCCATCCTGCGGCTCACTCGCAGCACTTACAGGGTTTGAGTTCACTCCCAGAAACACGGTGACCACCAAAACAACCGACACAGCGAGCAACAGAATCTTCGAGATCTTAGGCATAGTTCGGAGCGACTCCAAGGGGTGTTCCCGGCGCAATACCGGTTAGACGCACCCGCAGGCGAAATGATCCCGCAGGCAAAACAATATAGACAAAATGATACTCTCGATCCATACAGAGTGCGCCTGCAGTCGCTATAACACTTTGGTGGCGGTGGACAGAATCGAACTGTCGACCTACGGGTTATGAGTCCGTCGCTCTAACCATCTGAGCTACACCGCCGATGTGTGTAAGGGGTATGCCGGCACAAAACTCCTCTGTAGTCAGAGAGAACCATCGCCACGGCACAGCCATCTCCAATCATACTTGATTCCGGCCACAGCGAAAAGTCGTCCAGCGACCGCGATCAGCAGGCCAGGGACCGCGATCAGCAGACCGGCCAAAGCAAGAAGCCGATCATCCTCGGCGTCATCCCCGCCCGCCTCGCCTCCACGCGCCTGTCCCGCAAGGTCCTCCGCAACATCGCCGGACGCCCCATGCTCGCCTGGGTCTACGAGGCCGCCAGCGCCTGCCCCCAGCTCGATCGCGTCCTCATCGCCACCGACTCCGACGAAGTAGCCGAGCTCTGCCACCGCAACCACTGGCCCGTCCAGCTCACCTCGCCCGACCTCCCCAGCGGCACCGACCGCGTCCACGCCGTCGCCCGCCACCACCACGCCGACATCTACGTCAACATCCAGGGCGACGAACCCCTGCTCAAACCCGAACACATCACCGCACTCCTCCGCCCCTTCACCCACCACCACGTCGAAGTCTCCACCCTCAAAGTCCTCTGCACCCCCGAAAACATCACCAACCCCAACGCCGTAAAGGTAGTCACCGCTGCCGACGGCCGCGCCCTCTACTTCTCCCGAGCCACCATCCCCTTCGATCGCGATGGACAAGCCCGCTATGGACAAAATCATGACAGACAAGCCCACGACGGAGTAGCTCCTGAGTATTGGAAGCACATCGGCCTCTACGCCTACCGCAAGGCCACCCTCGAGCGCTTCCCCACCCTACCCCCCAGTCTCCTCGAGCAAACCGAACGCCTCGAGCAACTCCGCTTCCTGGAAAACAACATCCCCATCTACGTAGAGCCCACCGACTTCGACACCATCGGAGTCGACACCGAAGAAGACCTCCACCGCGTAGAGTCCCTACTCCTGCGCCAATAATCAATTCGCTCCTATCCTTCCCTCCGCACCTTTTTTCGCTCCATTAACCCCACCCGTCAACACCACCACCCACGACACCGCCATCCCATAACATCGTCATCCTGAGCGAAGTGACTCACGGCACTTTGTGAGTCACGCAGTCGAAGGATCCCTGTATTTCGCCTTTGCACTTGCACTTGCAATTGCAATTCTTGTTGTCATCCCCGAAGGGGATCTGCGGTTGCCGTTGCAGTTGCAGTTGCTGTTGTCTGCTCTTCGCCGTCATCCTGAACGAAGTGAAGGATCCCGACACACTCCACCCACCCATACCGTTCGAACCTTCCAACTCAAACACTCCACTCCTTCCCGCTCTTCCCCACAAAAATCGCGACCGAAGCTGTTCGCAGCCCATCGCGAACACGCAGTGGAGAGACCACTGTTCCCTCCGACGCTCCACATACCCTGAGGACCACCAACCTTCCAAAAGCAGTAAACTGATCCCACCCAAGGGAGCAGAAGCATGTTGCTCGAACTAGCCAAACCCGTAGCCCTTCTCCTCTGCCTTCTCTCCCTCCTCATGGTCTTCCACACCGTCTTCTTCCCCCTCGAAGACCCCCACCTCCTCCCTCAGCCCCATCAAGAGTTGGATGACCGCATTCTGGACTCGCTCCTCCTCCTGGCCTTCTCCGCCGGTATCTCACTTATCGGCGCCCTCCTCTTCCGCGAAGCAGAGCCCCTCCCCCACCCATCCCTCTCCTCCACCCTCCCCCTGCAACTCTTCTACTGGGCCACCGGCATCATGCTCCTCCTCTACCCCCTCGCCTCCTTCCTCGAAACCCACTACCTCTTCACCCCCACCATCCACTGGTAGAGACATAAAACGGGCCAAAAAAACGCTGTCAACCCCCTGAACCACATAAAGCAAGCGTATTCAACGACATATCCGTGGCGTATCAGTTACCCCCAAACCTCTATACTTGAAGCAAAGGAACAAAACTCCACTAATCCCGTGGAGTTTTCGCGTTTAAAGTGAACAATCAGCCGTAACCCCTTTTTTTTGCAGTAATCTGCAGGCAAGTCCTTTGTTATCTCGTATTTACAGGCAATATAGGTCGCCTAAGCTATTGAAAATAAGTAGCTTACACCCCGGTAATAGGAGGGGGGGTCCCCCCCGCCCCGGAGAGAGAGGAGACAAGACGTTGACGGAGACATCATGCAGGCGACAGGCCCAGCAGCCGTCAGCCTCAGCCCACCCGAGTAAACCTCACCTCAAGCCCACCTGCGTCCGCGCCCACCGAAACCCCCTCCAGCGACCCAACAACCCACTGCGCCCCCTTCAGATCCTCTACGGTATGCGTCCCAGCTACACCCACTACCCGGCACCCAGCCGCCAGCCCGGCGTCAACGCCCGAAGGAGCATCCTCCACCACCAGGCAATCCTCAGGCCGCAGTCCCAGCAACTCAGCGCCGCGCCGGTAAGGCTCCGGGTCGGGCTTCCCCCGCTCCACCATATCCGCACTGATAATCCGCTCCGGCACCGGCAGTCCAGCCGCCTTCAAACGTCCCAGCAGCAGCCTGCGCGTCGCCGAGGTCACAATCGCCCACCGCTCCGCCGGCAGACTCTCCAGCAGCGCCTTCACCCCCGGCAGCACCACCAGGTCCGCCACATCGTTCATCTCCAGATCCTCGATATACCGCAGACCCTCCTCGGGATCGATCTCCGGAACCAGCGACTTCACAATCTCGATCGCACGCATCCCATGCGGCACCATGAAGATCTCCGCGTTGGGAATCCCATAGTGCTCCGCCCACTGCCGCCAGCAACGCACCACCGACCCAATCGAGCTCACCAGCACCCCATCCATATCGAACAGGATGCCGTTCACCTTCAAGCAGACCTCTGCGCTCAAGCCCCACGTCCCTCAAGAACAAACGTCTTCGCCGCCGCCAGCACCCGCTCCACCGACTCTACCGAACAGCTCTCGCAGTACACCCGCAGCAACGGCTCCGTCCCCGAAGCGCGAAGCAGCAGCCACGTCTCCGCCGCATTGGGCTTGCCCGCACAGTCAGGATTCTCCAGAAAGAACTTGATCCCATCCAGCGTCTCCACCCGAAGCACCTTCAACCCCGCAAAGTCCGCGCCAGCCGCATCCTTCAAAGCCTTCGCCCTTGCAATCGCAGACAGCTTCAACTCCTCATCGATATGCATATCGATGCGTCCATACTGGTGTTCGCCAAACTCCTCCTGTAACGCAGCGACGAGCTGCCCGAGCGTCTTCTTCTCATCCGCCATCACGTTGGCAAGCAAAAGCGAGTTCAGCATCCCATCCCGCTCCGGCAGATGCCGGCTGATGCCAATGCCGCCCGACTCCTCGCCGCCAATCAGAATCTCCTGCTCGAGCATCAGGTCGCACACATACTTGAACCCGATCCCATGCTCATGCAGCCGCCGCCCGTACTTCGCGCAGATCCGGTCCAGCATCTTCGTCGTGTTGAAGGCGCGCGTCACATCGCCCGGCCACTTCTTTCGCTCCAGCAGCCACTTCAGAAGCACCGCAAAGATCTTGTGCGCATCCACCACGTTGCCATGCTCATCCACCGCACCGATCCGGTCCGCATCCCCATCCGTGATCAGCCCCGCATCGCACTGCTCCGCAACCACAGCAACCTGCGCAGCCCTGATGTGCGGCAGAATCGGCTCAGGATTGATCCCAGGAAACGCCGGATTGATCTCGTTGCGAATCTCGACGAAAGGAATCCCAGCCTTCGTAAAGATCCCAGCGACCACACCGCGTCCCGCACCGTACATGCAATCGATCAAAAACTTATATCCCGAGGCACGAATCGCATCGAGATCGACAAAGCGCGCGATCGCAGCGACGTAGTCCGTATTGAAGTCGGCCGTCTCGATCGAAGCAGCCTTCGCAGCCTTCGCCAGCGGCTTGTCGAGATAGCTCTCAATCGCCGCCATGATCGAAGGCTTGCCCGAGCCGCCATAGCTGGCCTTGTACTTCACCCCGTTCCACTCCGCCGGATTATGGCTCGAGGTGATCATCACCCCACCCGCCGCCTTGCGCTCGCGCACCGCATACGAGAGCGCAGGAGTAGGCGTAATCTCCGCAGCCATCGCCACCGGGATGCCAGCCCCGGCAAGCACCTCGGCCACAACCTTCGCGAAGGAGTGCGAGCCGAACCGCGTATCGTAAGCGATACACACCCCGGCCGCCGCATCCTCCTGCGCTAAAACGTAGTTCGCGATCGCAGACGCCGCAACCCGAACGTTCGCATAGGTAAAGTCATCCGCAATAATGCCCCGCCAGCCGTCCGTGCCAAACTTTACAACTGTCTCTGCCATAGTTTCTTCGATTTTTCCTGAATGGATTGATGCAGCAACCGCAACAGCGAAAAGAAAGGAAGACAAGAAGAAAATGAAGACGAAAGGTGAACGAAGAAACGAACTTCAGATCAGGTCTTCTCGCCCAGCACTCTTCAGTTGAGCGACAACTTTGCCCACATCCTGCGAGCGTTCGCGAGTCGTAATCAGCAGAGCATCCTTGGTCTGAACCACAACCAGATTCGTCACGCCAACCAGAGCGATGACCTTTCCCGGCGCATGAATGTAGTTCCCGCTCGAGTCGATCGAGATGCAAAGCGGATCTTCGCCCTCAAACACATTCGTCAGCGAGACGCTCTCCGGCGGACAACCAGCTGCATGCTCATGCAACGCAGACCAGCAGCCCAGATCGTTCCACTCAAAGTCGCCAGGAAGACTGTAGATCTCAGCGCCCGCTTCGCCCTTGGCCGAGCGCGGCTCAAGCACCGCATAGTCGATGCTGATGTTCTCGCACTGCGGATAAACCTCCGCGAACACGCGCTCAAACTCCTCCTTCGAAACGCGATGAGCAACAGCTATCTTCTCCAGCAACGGAGCCATCGCAGGACAGTGCTCGCGAATCGCATTCGCCAGAGTTCGCGCACTCCAGAGGAAGATCCCGCCGTTCCAGGCGTAGTTGCCCGACGCAACGAACTGCTCCGCAACCTCAGCGTTTGGCTTCTCCGTAAACCGCTTGACGCGACGAACTGCAACTCCGGAATGAGGACCCTGCGCAGGATCTACAGTCTCCCCCAACTCGATGTAGCCATAACCGGTCTCAGCCCGCGTAGGAGGAACTCCCAGAACGACGATCTTCTCCCCACTCGCAGCCAGCGCAACGCCAGCGCGAATCACCTCCGCGAATCGCGCCCCATTCTTCACCACATGATCCGACGGAAAGATGCCAATCACTGTCTCTGGAGAGCTCGGCTCCAGCAGGAAAGCAGCAAGCGCACACGCAGGCGCAGTATTTCTCGCCGCAGGTTCGCTCAGGATATGCTCGCGAGGTACTTCAGGAAGCTGCTCGGCGATAAGGTCATCAAGGAGGCTATTCGTAATCACCCACACTTCGGCAGGGTCAACCAGCGGAGTCAGACGCTCAACCGTCTGCTGAATCATGGTCCGCTCTCCATCCAGAGCCAGCACCTGCTTCGCTCGCGCCTTTCGGCTTCGAGGCCAGAACCGTGTTCCGCTGCCGCCTGCAAGAATCACCGGAGCGAACCTCTGCTCCGTCTTACTACCTTCAATGGGCATAAGCCTCCGTCTTAGTGAAGAGACCGCACCGTAAAGCAGTGCGGTCCAGACGCAAGATCAACAACTAACTCAACGTTGCGAAGTAATCCCGTATTCGCTTTACGCCTTCATCCACGACATCGTGCGATACCGCATAGGAGAGCCGGATATGCTCTGAAGTCCCGAAGGCCTCACCGGGAACGACGACGACATGCGCCTCACTCAGCAGCTTCGCCGCCAGGTCTGACGCCGACTTGATACCGCCCTTACCAATGAACTTGCTCACATTCGGATACACATAGAAGGCTCCCTGCGGCACCGTGCAGGTCAGACCCGGGATGGTTTTGAAGCCTGCCAGAGTCTGATCGCGCAGCTTGATGTAGTCGGCGCGCATCTCTGAGACGCACTCCTGCGATCCGGTCAGTGCGGCGATCGACGCACGCTGCACCATGCTGGCTGTGTTCGAGGTGCTCTGCGACTGTAGCTTGCTCATCGCCGCGATGATCGGCTTGGGGCCAAGCGCAAAGCCGGCTCGCCAGCCTGTCATCGCATACGTCTTCGAGAGTGAGCCCAGTACTACGATATGTTCCTTGCAATCGGTAAACGAGCCGCCACTGACGACCTCACCGGTGAACGTCAGGTAGACGTAGCACTCGTCGAGCAGCACATAAATCCCATGCTTGTGAGCGAGACGGACGATAGCTTCGAGATCTTCCGGAGCGACCACAGCACCAGAAGGATTCGACGGAGTATTGAGGATGATCGCCTTGGTCTTCGGGGTGATCGCCGCCTCGATCATCTTCGCCGTGATGCGAAAGTTCTCTTCTTCTTTACTCTCTACCAAAACGACTTTGCCGCCCGCGTACTGGATGATGTCCTTGAAAGAGACCCAGTAGGGAACGGGAAGAATAACCTCATCCCCATGGTCAACCAGAACCTGAATCGCATTGAACAGCGCCAGCTTGCCTCCGGTGGTGAAGACGCACTCGTCGGGAGTGTAGTTCGAGCCAAAGTCGCAGGCGTGCCGATCGACGATGGCCTGGCGCACCTCTGGAATACCAGCCACGTTGGTATAGCGGGTGAAGTTCTTCTCGATCGCTTCAATGGCCGCGTCCTTGATATGGCGCGGAGTGGAGAAATGTGGCTCCCCGGCGCCAAAGTCCGCGAGATTCACGCCTTCAGACTTGAGCTTAAGCGCTGCGGCTGTGATCGCCATGGTTGCGGAAACTTCGATGCGGCCGATACGGTCTGCGAATATCTTCGTCGCTGTCGCTGTGGTCATATCTCTAGTTTGGCAGATTTAGCCAGCGAGATAAAGGAGCAAGTCTTCTCAGGCCCTCAGAGCCGGTTCGGAACCTTGGCCTTTAGGCGCTCGACGACCAGAGGAGGCACCAGAGCCGTAACGTCGCCGCCGAGCTGAAAGACCCCTTTTATCAGTCTTGAACTGACGTAGGTGTACTTTTCTGCCGGCATCATGAAGAGGGTTTCGAGCTCAGGATCGAGCTTCCGGTTCATCATCGCCATCTGAAACTCATACTCGTAGTCGCTGATGGCCCGGATGCCCCGGAGGACAGCCTTGGCACCCTGCTGCCGCGCAAAGTCGACCAGGAGACCGTTGAAGGTGGTTACCGAGACGTTGCCAAAGCTGCGGGTCGCTTCGGTGATCATCTCTTCGCGCTCCGGAACGGTGAACAGAGGCGTCCCCTTCTCGGAGTTGCGCAGGATCGCTACGACCAACTCATCCACGATCTTCGACCCACGGGCTATCAGATCGAGGTGTCCATTCGTCAGTGGATCGAAGGTTCCGGGGTAAATTGCTTTTACCGTATGCATGCATGAGCAGCATACCTTGCTTTGCCGGTAAAAAATAAATCTCCACAATTCTGTAGTCTTGGGGGACCACTTGGGCGTCTCTTTCAACAGCAAACCAATGCCGCAGCAGCCTGAATACGGTTCCCAAATGCCATCACAAGCTCTCAGCTCCGATAGTCTCTCCATCACGCGGCAGACGGTCATCGCTCAGGCGCAGGCCACGCCTCTCGACGATATGGACTCGATTGTGGCCACCTATGAGCAGCGGATCTTCCGCTTCCATCTGGTCTCGATCCGCGACCGCGATGTGGCGCAGACGTTGACCCAGGACACCTTCGTTCGAGCCTGGTCGGCGCGCAGCAGCTTCCGCGGCGACTGCTCGATCCTGACCTGGCTGATGCGGATTGCGCTGAACCTGGTTCGCGATCACACCCGCACCGACCGTTTCCGCTTCTGGAAGCGGGTCTCGGATACGGCCGTCGATGTATCCGACATCTCGTCCTACGTTCCGCATCGCGACAGCTCCCTCGAGTCACGCCTGATCGCCAGCGAGCAGATGACGCTGGTGTGGCAGAGCGTTGCAGAGCTCTCGGAGCGCCAGCGAAGCGTCTTCCTGCTGCGCTTCCTCGAGGAGCTTGAGCTCTCCGAGATCGCCAGCATCACGGGTTTACCCATCAGCACCGTCAAGACCCATCTTTACCGAGCTCTCGCGACGATCCGGGCTCGCCATAACGCCTCTCTCAAGGACTCCCTATGAACCTCCACCTCACTCACGAGCAACTCTGCGACGTTCTCCTCGCTGACTCGTCCCTTCCGTCTGCTGGCGCTGATCGCGAGACCGATGTTGTCGATCAGCATCTTCAGGCCTGCCTAATCTGCGCGGCGGAGCTGAAGAGCCTGCGCGATTCCCTCTCTCACTTCCGCGATGCCTCGGTTGCCTATTCGCGGCAGGAGTTCGCTCACAGCTATGCGCGGCGTTCGTCCATTGCGCCTCCACACAGCGTGCTCTCGCAGCCACTTTACTGGGCAGCAGCGGCGGTAGTCTTCGTCGCTGCCCTTTTCCCGATCAGCCTGCACCAGCAATCTGCCGCTCGTTCCGCGGCGAAGACCGCTGCTGCGGTGTCTTCGCAGACGGCGGAGTCGGATGAGGCTTTGCTCTCGGATATCGACCAGAAGGTCTCGGCCGATGTGCCTTCTGCGATGGAGCCGCTGGCCAATCCGACCGACAGCACGACTTCTCTCACCTCTACTTCAGATCAAAGGAAGAACTGACATGGGACGAACTGACATGCGCCTGAAACCTGTACTTTCGATTGTTTTATTCGCGACTCTCTCTGGAAGTTTTTTGACGGCGCAGCCACCTGCGGGTTCGCCACCTCAGCCGGGTGCCGGGATGGATCGGGACCGCGGCGGATGGAGCGGAGGCGGGATGCGCGGGGGCTTCCGCATCGGACCTCCGGGAATCTGGTGGCATAATCCCGACCTGATCCAGAAGCTGACGCTGACGCCGGACCAGCAGAAGAGGATGGACGACATCCTGCAGCAGAGCAAGCTGCAACTGATCGACCTGCGAGCCGCGGTCGAGAAGCAGGAGGTTCTGATGGAGCCGATGCTGGCGGCGAATCCTCCGGACACGAACAAGATCCTGGCGCAGATCGACCACACGGCGCAGGCGCGCGCGGAGCTTGAAAAGGCGAACGCCAAGATGCTGCTTGGGATTCGCAATGTGCTGACGCCGGATCAGTGGACCAAGCTGCAGGCCGAGGGGCGTGAGCGTCGCCGCATGAGGATGCAGGGCGGACCGGAGGGGCGTGGAGGACCGGGTTCCGATGGCCAGGCACCACCTCCTCCAGGCGGGCCGGGCGGCGGCGAGGGGATGCAGTAAAGGCGACTGCGACCTTGATTGCCTCGTCCTTCCAGTGGGGGTCCCCCCCCTATTACCTGCGCATAAGTCGTTTATTTTCACAGATTTAGAGCGTGGGTATTGCCGGTAAAGCCTTCATTCCAAACGAGTTGCCTGCAGATTCCTGCAGGCAAAGGAGTTACGGGAGTTTTTGTGTTTCTGAAAGGAAAAAGCCCCGAGGATTAGCCGGGGCTTTTTTCGTCTGATTCCAGTATAAATTGTTCGGCGTAACTCATGCGCCACGTCTATGTGGCTTGGTTGCATAGGGTTAGCTCCGACAGGGGCTTGACAGCTTGTCGGGTGTTGGGAGAAGGACAAAAGACGGGGTCTTGACGGATACCGCAGCATGAATCGGTTCGCTGCAACTTGAGAGCTGTGGCCGCAATCCACTGCGCAACGAACGATGAAACTGTTCGTTGCTTCGGTCGAGATGACGCGTCGTATGTGGTCGGGATGAGGTGTCCAGGGATTTAGAGGGTGCTGAAAAAAATACCCTCGGAAACGAAGCGCAGACCTCAGCGGCTAAGCCGCAATACGACCAAAGCTCTTGCGGCACGGCTGAAGCCGTGCCCTTAAGCAAAACGGACTTTTTCAGCAGCAAAGCAAGACGGACTTAGCAGCAAGCAAAACGGACTTTATCGGCAGCCGCTTTAGGCGGAGAAGCGCCGGCAAACTCTGATGCCGGCGCTTCACTGATGCTTCCCTGCTGTTCGGATGATTATTTTTTGGCTCGGACGGCTTCCTTGGCCTGAACGGGACCGTCGGCTGGCACCGGCGGGACGTCGGCTGAGGCTACGCCGGCGATGCCGAGCTTTTTGCGCAGTTCGGCATCGACGCGGGCGAAGACGTCCTTGTTGTCCTTCATGAAGGCGCGGACGTTCTCGCGGCCCTGGCCGATGCGCTCGCCCTGATAGCTGTACCATGCTCCGCTCTTGTCGACGATGTTGTGCAGGACGGCGAGATCGAGCACGTCGCCCTCGCGCGAGATGCCTTCGCCGTAGAGGATGTCGAACTCGGCGTCGCGGAAGGGTGCGGCGACCTTGTTCTTGACGATCTTGACCTTGGTGCGGGAGCCGACGACCGAGTCACCGTCTTTGACGGCGCCGATGCGGCGAATGTCGATGCGGACAGAGGAGTAGAACTTGAGCGCCTTGCCGCCGGTGGTGGTCTCGGGGTTGCCGAACATGACGCCGATCTTCTCGCGTATTTGATTAATAAAGATGAGGCAGGTGCGCGACTTCGAGACGGTGCCGGTGAGCTTTCTCAGCGCCTGACTCATCAAACGTGCTTGCAGCCCCATGTGGGAGTCGCCCATCTCGCCGTCGAGCTCAGCCTTGGGGACCAGCGCGGCGACCGAGTCGACCACGAGGACGTCGATGGCGTTCGAGCGGACGAGGGCTTCGACGATCTCGAGGGCCTGCTCGCCGTAGTCGGGCTGCGAGACGAGGAGGTTGTCGATGTCGACGCCCAGCTTGGCGGCGTAGGCGGGGTCGAGCGCGTGTTCGGCGTCGACGAAGGCTGCGAGGCCGCCGGCTTTTTGCGCCTCGGCGATGATCTGGAGGGTGATGGTGGTCTTGCCCGAGGACTCAGGGCCAAAGATCTCGATGACGCGGCCACGGGGGACGCCGCCTACACCAAGGGCTGCGTCGAAGGAGATGGAGCCGGTGGAGATGACCGAGATCGGCACGACGTCTTTCGAGCCGAGCCGCATGATGGAACCTTTGCCAAATTGCTTTTCCAGCCCGGAAAGGGCCAGTTCTATTGCCTTGCTGCGGTCATCTGCCACGTGATTTCTCTCCTGAGAGTGGGTGAAAGGGAGGTTGATGTTTCAATTTGGGATTCTAGCACTCAAAATGGGAAAAGCAAATAAAAGGCGAATACAACTTAAGTGTCCTTTTGGTAATTTCCGGGCGTTCTCGCTGGCGACGGGTTTGATCTCGTGTGGTGATTGCTTCGACTGTCCACTAGGACAGAGATAATTTATCTGTTTGGAAGAACGCGTTCCGCGCTGCAATCGAGGCCAGAGATGAGGTTGAGTCCACTCGATCGCCCGAACTATCACACGTGGAAATCCGGAATCACCTGGCGCGACACCTGCATCTGATCAGTGTGTCTAGACGACGTTCGCGAAATCTCTGCTGTTTTTCGGAGTGACAGAGGTTAAGGAAGTCCACCAACAAGGTGTCAAAGAGACTCGGCGGCAGGTGAGCCTCATGCATCGCCTGTTTTGTCTTATTGTCAGTGTGTGCGTCCCCATTGCGGCAGCCCAGAATAGTTTCCGATCCGCGCAACCGACTGGAACCATTATCGGTACGGTGACCGATGTGAATGATGGCACCGTTCCTGGAGCGACCGTCGCTCTTGAGAGCCCTTCGCTCACCGCTCCCGAATGCGTGAAGACGGGCGATGACGGATTCTTCAAACTTTCCCATCTGAATCCGGAGGTACCCTACCATGTCACGGTCAGCGCCAAGGGGTTCGCAGACTGGAGCTCGCCGGAGATCACCCTGAAGCCCGGTCAGTATATGGATCTGACGGGCATTCGGCTCCGCATTGCAGTCGCGGTCACCGTGGTCAACGCCGTTAGCCCCGAGGAGATCGCCACCGAGCAGGTCAAGGAAGCGGAGAAGCAGCGCATCCTGGGATTCATCCCCAACTTCTACGTCGTCTATGACCACAATCCTGCGCCGCTGACGCCGAAGCTGAAGTTCAGACTGGCTTACAAGACCTCGCTTGACCCCGTCACCTTCGCCGGCTCAGCGTTCATCGCCGGCATCGACCAGGCTGCCGGCACACCCGACTACGGCCAGGGCGCGAAGGGTTACGGCCAGCGTCTGGGCGCCAACTACGCCAACGGTTTGACCGACATCTTCATCGGCGGCGCCATCCTGCCCTCCCTCCTTCATCAGGATCCGCGCTACTTCTACCAGGGGACGGGAACGAAGAAGTCGCGCTCGCTGCATGCCCTCTCTACGCCTTTCATCTGCCGGGGAGATAACGGACGCTTGCAGCCGAACTTCTCAAGCCTGGGCGGATATGTGGCCTCGGGCGCTATCTCCAATGCCTACTATCCGGCGTCGAACCGCGGCGCGGGGCAGGTCTTTTCGACCACCTTTGTCGACATCGCAGCCGATATGGCCAACGGCTTTATTCAGGAGTTCGTCCTGCACAAGTTCACCAGGCACGCGCCTCAGTAGCTCCCGCGACTAACGGCGCAATAGGTCGACTGGCTCGTTGACGTCTTCGATGCGGAAGTACTGGGCGAGGGAGGGGTGTTTTTTGGCGACGGCCTTGTACATCTCCCATGCGACGCGGCGATAGCTGAAGTGGCCGGCGACGCCTGAGCGCAGCTCGGAGATATAGAGGGCTTCGGCGAAGTCCATCTTGAAGAGCGAACGGCAGCGGGTGGCCAGGGGGAGGAGGTACTGCGCGGATTGCGCGGCCTCGGGGACGGCGGAGTCGCGCAGGCTGCGGTAGGTGGCGTAGGTGGCGGCGAGGGCTTCGCTGTAGAGGGTTTCGAGTCCAGCTTCGGCGAGGGTGGGCTGGCCGGGGCAGATGGGCTCGTCGTAGCCGTGGAGGTCGGTGTAGGGCTGGAGGAGCTGGACGCAGCGGCGATGGCGGTGCATGTCGCGGAAGCCGCCGATGTCCATGAGGATGTCGAAGCGGAGGCTGTGGCCGGAGGAGAAGCTGCGGAGGAGCTCGTCGTGGCGGCCGCGATGCTTGGTGCCGAGGGCGGTGATCTCGCCGCGCTGATTGGCGCTGAGGGCGGCGACCTGGTGGCGAAGCTGGCGGTAGGGGTAGTGGCAGTGCGGGTAGAGGAGCGAGGTGGCGAGCTCGACCTCGAGGGGTTCGTCGCCGTCGAGGAGATCGACTACGGGCGCGGGGGCGATGGGCTGGCTGCCCATGAGGAGCTTCGCGGCGTGGGCGAGTTCGCTGCGGGTTTCGCGTTGATAGTCGTTGGGGGCGGCGTATTTGACCAGCGTGGGCGCGGCTTTGACGGGGCGCAGGAAGGCTTCGTGGGCGCGCTCGCCGAGGCTGCCCTCAAGGGAGGAGATCTCTTCGCAGAGAACCTCGCCGGCGGCGTGCTGGACATTCCAGGCGGGCTCGGAGGCGGCGGCGCGGAGCTTTTCGCCGAGCTGGCGGATCTCGGCGAAGTCGCTGGTGAGCAGGCGGGAGACCTGGGTTTCGAGGGTGCGGGCGTTGACGATCTGGCCCAGCGAGGTGTTGGTCGCAAGCGGCAGGAGATAGCGGGCGACGTCGAAGGCGCGGGCTTTGAGGGTGCGCTCGTAGGCCTCGGGCTTCATGGCTTCGGGCTGCGGGATGGCGGCCTTGAGAGCGGTGAGCATGCCGGCGCTGACCTTGTCGTAGGTGGCGAAGAGGCGCTCGAGGGCGGCGGTGAAGGTGGGGGTTTCGGCGGCGAGGGCAGGGGTGAACCAGCCGGAGAGGCGGAAGTTCTGGTAGCGGGTGGAGCGCTCCTGGCCGTCCCAGCGCTGCTCGTCGACGAGCTCGATGGCGGCGAGCAGGGAGAGGCGCTCGATGGCGAAGGGGATGTGGGCGAGGTCGGCGATGGAGCGATGGCCGTAGGCGAAGTAGAAGGTGTTGAGGAACTGCTCGGCGCGCTGGGAGCTGATCTCGGCGAGGGACTCCTTCATGGTGAGGGCGGAGCGGGAGTACTTGGCCATGGCGTAGGCGAGGACCTCGGGGTCGGCACCGTGGATGGCGTAGACGTCGGTCTCGCTGGCGGGCGGGTGCGCGGCGGAGGCGTTTGCGGGGGAGGGATCGAGGGTGTCTGTCTTCTGGCTGGCTGGCATGGTGAGACTCAGGATACTTGATCTGAGAGCGGTGGCCTGTGGACAGCATCTATCCTTAGCTATGCTGAATGTTTTGAACACCGTGGAACATCGTCCGTATGAGCTGCCTGCAGGGCGTTGGCGCATGGCGCAGCGGTGGAACGACCTGCTGTTCGCGCACTGGCCGATTGCGGTGGACGCGATGGCGCGGCTGCTGCCTGCAGGACTGGAGGTCGACAGCTTCGACGGATGGGCGTGGGTGGGTGTGGTGCCCTTCTGGATGGATCAGGTACGGACGCGGGCGGTGGGCGAGAGATGCGTCACGGTTCCGAGTGCGGGGAAGTTTTGCGAGTTGAATCTGCGGACCTATGCGCGTTCGCGGGTCACTGGGCTGCGCGGCGTATATTTTTTCTCGCTCGATGCGGCGAGTGCGCTGGCTGTGCTGGGTGCGCGGACACTGTTTCATCTGCCGTATTTTCTGGCCGACATGCGACGAAAAACCGCGCAGGATGGAACGATCGAGTATCGCAGCAGACGACTGCTGACGGGGAGCATCGTTCGCTTCGAGGCGAGCTATCGCGCCCTGGGCGAGCTCGCCGGGCCGAGTGTTGGCGGCACGCTGGAACATTTTTTGACGGAGCGCTACTGCCTGTTTGCTCCGCACGGCGGGAGGATGCTGGTGGGACATATTCATCATCTTCCGTGGCCGCTGGAGCGGGCCGAGGCAGAGATTCGCGTGAATGAGCTACCTGCGGCGCATGGTATTGCGCTGCCGGATCACGCACCGGTACTGCACTTCGCACGAGAGCTGAATGTTTACATCTGGTCGCTGCTCGAAGACCGCTCGGAGAACCTGTTGACCGGGTTCGTATAATGAGTGAGTTTGTTTCGGTGCTTTGTTTCAAGGAGAGTCATGAGTATTTCGGCAGGACGTGTTGCGTTGGTGACGGGGGCTTCGCAGGGGATTGGGCGCGCGTGTGCGCTGGAGCTGGCGCGGGCGGGGGCGACGGTGGCGCTGGCGGCGAGGAATCTCGAGAAGCTGGGCGACGTTGCGGCGGAGATTGCGGCTGCCGGGGGAAAGGCGCATGCGTTCGCGCTGGATGTTTCGAACGAGGAGTCGATCAAGGAGTGCGCGAAAGCGGTGATCGCCCACTTTGGAGCGGTGCACATTCTGGTGAATAACGCCGGCATCACGCGGGACATCCTGGCGCTGCGGATGAAGCGGAGGGATTGGGACGATGTGCTGACGACCAACCTGACGGGCGCGTTCCTGATGACGCAGGCGGTGATGTCGCAGATGGTGAAGGGCCGCTGGGGGCGGATCGTCAACGTGACTTCAGTGGTGGGAGAGACGGGACAGGCGGGGCAGGCGAACTATGCGGCCTCGAAGGCGGGGCTGATCGGGCTGACCAAGTCGCTGGCCCGGGAGCTGGCGAGCCGGACGATTACGGTGAACGCGGTGGCGCCGGGATTTATCGAGACGGCGATGACCGAGGTTCTGACCGCCGAGCAGAAGGCGATGAATGCGCAGTTCATTCCACTGGGACGAGTTGGAACCGACGTTGAGGTCGCCCATGCGGTTGCGTTCCTCGCATCGGAGGAGGCCAGCTATATCACTGGGCACACGCTGGATGTGAACGGCGGCATGTTCATGGGGTAACTCGCCCTGTGGATACCATTGGCAGGATGAAATTTTATTCATAGTTTCGTCGTGCACTTACTGTAAAGTCTTTCCAGCAGCTGATTTATGGTTCGATGTTCTCTTGAATTTCGAGGTCGATCTTTTGCACCTGTCCAGAGTTTTTTGGGGTTGCCTCTCTCAAAGCAATATGGGTAGGAGTTGAAAAAACCAAGTCCCGGAATGATTGCAGAGGTTTGAGTCAGGGAAGATCCAATCTGAATTGATTTGGCGTAAGCTTACCAGCCCCTGTGTGACTTGTTTGCCAAAAGTTATTACTGATTTGTTTCAGCCGGCCACTCCTGGGACTGGCAAAAACGCATCCTATGAAACCAGCCCCTATCTGCCGCATCGCAAAGACCACTGTCTTTGATTAGTTACCGCGATCTTCGGTTCACCTACGTCACTATGCTGCTGACCAGTCATGAAGCCAAAGACTCATTGGGGAGTGACCTGGATGCCGCGCACTTTTTCGTTCTGCGCGGACGGGCGGCGATCCTGCGCATTCAGCCTGTCCTGGTTCAACTGTCTGCGCTCTGCGAACAAACCGGGGCGATGGACTATCTGGAATACTTTCTTACCGGAACTGACAATCTAAAGAAGATCCCCTATCTGGTGCTGGCCGAGAAGCGGCCGAATTTGGATCTGGCGGAACTCCGGGCCGAAGATTTGAAGGGCGCGGTACTGATCTATGAGTACAAAGTACTGGGGATGCCTTCGCGCGTATTTAATACTAGCGACTTCAATGGCAGCCGAGCTGTGATTGCACCGCCTGCGGAACGGACCAGGCTCTCGACGAGTGTGGGTCGCTATTTGATGGCGTGCGGCGCGCAAGTGGTGATGCTGAGCTACGCTGGCGAGGGCAATGAGACCTGGTCGCAGTGCTTCGACGGCTCGGTGGCAGGAGATAAAAAGCGCTGGTGGACCACGCAGACCCGCGAGGTAGGGGCAACCATCGTATTGGAGAAGACTCTCGATGAGACGCTGGCTTCGATGGGCAAACACACGCGCCGCAATCTGAGGTACTACCGCCGCAAGGCCGAAGCAGAGTTGGGATGCACCTTTGAAGGCGATGTTAAAAAAAATCTCAGTAAAGCTTTGCTGAACGAATTGAATCAGGCGTCGACCCATCCTGTCTCCGACCTCGTCCTCGAGAGGCGATACAGCACGATGAAGGCGCTGAATGGACTATTCTGCGTTGGAGTGAAGACGCCGGACGGCCAGTGGATCAGCCTGCTCGGCGGCAGGAGACATCATGGCGTATCCGAGATCGACTGGCAGATGAATCGCAGCGGTCTTGAGAGGTACTCGGTGGGAACAATGATTCGTTCGTACCTGATCGAGCATGAGATTGAGATCGGGACATCCAGACTGTTCTTCGAGGGCGGAACACCCCACTCGATGCGGCACGCGTTCATCTCCGAGAAGGCGGTCGATATTGTAGTGGCGAAACAATCGCTATTTGTCTCGCTGCTGCGCCGGGTGGCCCACTGGTCGCCGCCAAGAAATAACTTTCTGCTGCAGACGCTGGTCGATCCCGCGCTGCGTTGGGAGTTGCACTAGACTTCTTGCTAAGAGAAGAAGCCGGCGGCGCTTCGTTTCGCAGAGATCCTGACGCAGACACGATGACGAATGACAAGACTCGGCACAGCATGGTCGAAGCTGCGATGGTCGCTGGCGCAACGCGGACTGGCGGGAACGATGCGGATCGCGCTGGAGCGGCTGCAGCGACAGGACAGCGCTGTGGGCGCGGAAAAGCCGCCGCTGCATCCGTTCGATCAGCGCTACGGCGTCGACACGAGCGGGCTGATCGGCGGTGGCGACCTGCGCACGGGCCATAAGAATGACGTCTTCAATACCGCCTACTACGGCATGGCTCCTTCGCGGTTTCGGCGTGTGGTCGAGGATTGGATCTCCGACTCCAGTCATGCCGCGATCTCTCAGTACAGCTTCGTCGATCTGGGCTGCGGCAAGGGGCGCGCGATGATGATGGCCTCGGAGTTCTCGTTTCGTCAGGTGATCGGCGTGGAGTTGAACGCATCACTGGCCAAGACCGCCGAGTCGAACCTGGCCGCGTGGACCGGCGCAGGGCGGGCGGTGTGTCCGGTGCGGATTCTCCATCAGGACGCGACCGAATTTTCGTTTCCAGAGGGGCCGTGCCTGCTCTATCTCTTCAACCCGTTCGCGGCTCCGGTGGTGGAGCGGCTGATTGAGCGGCTGGAGACTGAGTTTGCAGGCAGGCCAGGGCTGCTGGACGTCATCTACTTCAACCCCGAGGCTGGCGAGTTGCTGGAGGCGCACGTCGGCTTCAGGCTTCTGTGGACCGGGACGGTGGAGATGTCGGAGGAGGACACGGCGGCGGACCACGTGGCCTCGCCGGAGGATCTGTGCAGCGTGTACCGGTGGGTGGGAGGAGTGGGATGACCCTCCACAAAGACCACCCCGCAGCAAGGACGGGGTTACTCCAGCGCTAGTAACCGATCCAGTAATGCCGGGGGCGGTTCCCAGACTCGGGGGGAGTTCAAGTAAGGCTTCAGGGTTTGGCCGGTAACTGCCTCTCGATGAACCTGGGATGGTTCAGAATTGCCTTGGTCCCCAAAGATAGGCATTGACCAACTCGTTGCGGCTGTTTACTTTGTGGCTAATGGCTGACATGCAAACTATACCTGTTGATCTGGCGAACGAGTCGATTGAGGCTCTTTCCATCTCGATGAATATCGGTTCTACGATTCGCGGATATCGGCTGCAAAAAGGCATGTCGCAGGGCGACATCGAGAAGCGGACCGGGCTGTTGCGCTGTTATCTCTCGCGTGTGGAGAATGGGCACACGGTGCCGTCGCTCGAGACACTGCAGAAGATTGCGCGAGCGCTGGACCTGCAGCTCTCGGAGTTCTTTGCCGAAGAGACGATGGCGAAGGAGATGTCGGGGCTGAACCTGGGCGAGGAGGAGATCCGGTTTCTGACCCAGGTGCAGCGCTACTCGGCGCACTTGTCGGAGAGCGACCGGAGACTGCTGCTGGCCATGGTGCGGAAGTTCGCCCAGACGACGCTCAGCTAGGACGAGGTTCGTCTCACTCTACTCAGACCGAGGGATCGACTGGTGCCGGATAGCGAACTTCTGCATACGCTCAGGAACATCACTGCTGAAGGCTCAGATCGCTCCACCAGGGCGAAAAGAATCGCGGATGCCATTCGCAAGGAAGGCTCCTGGCGTTGGGTGGGGATCTATGATGTCGACTTCGAGCGTGGACTGGTCGTCAATATCGCGTGGAGTGGGTACTCTGCGCCCTCTCATCCCGCTTTTCCGATCACGCAGGGTCTCACCGCGAGAGCGATTGCCGGAATAAGAACGGTCAACGCCGGAAATGTGGCCGATGACTCGGGCTACATGACTACGTTCGACAGCACGCGGGCGGAGATTATCGTTCCGGTTCTTGCCCATGGCCACGGCGATCGCGTGATCGGGACCCTGGATGTGGAGAGCGAGCACCTAAATGCCTTCGATGCAGAGGCGCAGGCGCTGCTCGAAGAGTGTGCCCGTGTGCTCGAAGCGTTTTGGGCCGAGCCCAGGCGGTAGCGTCTCTGTCCTGCATGCAGCCGCAAAGGCGGGTCAGCAAGTCAGTCAGCGACAACTCCGCTGACTGGCGACCAGCTAACTCGCTTACCTGAGCTTGGTGATGAAGTACGCGAAGAGGAGGAGCAGAAACGCGGCACCGGCGAAGGTGAGTTTCTGCCGCGCGAGGTAGCGGGTGCGGCCGGAGGTCATGCGCGGCACCAGCGGAACGCCTAGCGCCAACCCGCTCAGAAAGCCGCCGATGTGGGCGTGGTTGTCGATGCGGACGATGCTGGTAAAGTTCGCGCCGATGCCGATGATCAGGTTCAACACCGCAAACTGAATGACGGAGCGACGGAGGCGTTTGAGCTCGAACACCGGAATGGGGAGCTTCTTGTTCGACAGCAGAACGATCAGAATACCTGCGATGCCGAAGACCGCGCCCGAGGCTCCTGCGCCTACCGAGCCGTAGTCGCGAAAGATAACGCTGGAGCAAAGGCCAAGCAGGTTGCCGGCGACACCGGTAATCACATAAACCGCGATCAGGCCGAAAGGGCCAAGCAGCGGCTCGCCGAGCAGGCCAAGGTTCCACAGGCACCACATGTTGGTCGCGATATGCAGCAGGCCCACATGAACGAAGGTGGCCGTAAGCAGGCGATACCACTGGCCGTGCATGATCAGCTCCGGACTGGTCGCGCCAAAATAGAGCAGCTGATAAGGCGTCGGGCTACTGGGCGAGACGCCGCGGAAGATCATGTAGCAGAAGACGGCGATGTTGATGCCGAGCAGGATGTAGGTGCCGGGGGTGGCGAAGATATTCCAGCCGCGCTCACGGGAGTTGGGGCGTGAGGCCTCGCGCTCGTAGTCGGGGATCGGCTGAGCGGGGATACCGTCGGTGTGCGGCGGCAGGACTTCGCCTTCAGGGGTGGGGAAGGACATTGTGTTCTACTACGCTATCAAATGCCGCGGGGGGCAGAGGTGAATTGTTCGCCGTAATCAGAAGCCGCCGCATGTGGTCCGCGCGGCGGCTAACGAAGAGCCCAAAACTCTGTTCAGGCGGCGTCCTTGGTAAAGCGGTCGCGGAGATCAGCGGGAATCCGCTGCTGGACGATGCCGCCGATAAAGCCGGGAAGCGGGGTCGCAATGGCAACCAGCACCCAGAGGAGCGTCGAGAAGACAAGGCCGACGATCGCGACCGCCTCAAGCGACACGGCAACCGCATGAGCCTGGTTCAGATGGACCCGAACGGTGTTGATGTGGGTGACAACCTCAACCCGGTGAATGACCACGGCAGCGAGCAGAAACGCAACAATCGAAAGGGAGCTGACGCTGATCAGGAGAACATCAATGGTGCGGGCGATGCGCTGGCGGCGACGGCAGTGGCTGCAATCGGAGAGATGCTGATCGTAGTCCGTGCGCATGGCCGGAGAGAGTCCCGAGATGTCGTAGCGCCAACCGGAGAGGATATCTCCCACCACCTGATCGATGCAACCTCGGCTATAGGCTCTGCGGTTCACTGGAAATGCTAACGCTGTTTTTTTCATCGGTTTATAGTCACCATTCTATCTTGTTTGATAGCTCGATGAAAGGAAAGGATTCATCGAATCGTAACCGTTAGAGTACCCTCACTAACCATCTGAAAATGCAGAACTAAAGCGTGATCGGATCGAGCGGAACAGACTGCCCGGCCAGAACAATCCGGTTACCGAGCAGCGTAGGCTGGTTACCCAGTGCCTGTTCGGCTGAAAGTCGCGCCAGCTCAGGAGCGTTGTTGGACTCGGAGAGGTGTCCGAGGACGATCCACGATGCGCCTCCGTCGTAGTCCTTCTCGAGAAACTCAGCCGTCGCGTCGTTGGACAGATGGCCGACGCGCGAGAGAACGCGCTGCTTGACTGACCAGGGGTACGGGCCGTCGCGCAGCATCTCGAGATCGTGGTTCGACTCCAGCAGCAGCACATCGATGCGTTTGAGCGCAGCCTTGACGTTCGGCGGCATGTAGCCAAGGTCGGTCGCCAGCGCCATGCGGATACCCTCGGCCTCAAACACAAACCCGCAAGGGTCAGCCGCATCGTGCGGAATGGTGAAGGGGGTAATGTCGATGTCACCGATCGAAAACCGTGTGCCGGCGTGGAAGTACTCCACTGCGGGAAGGTGGGTGGGATCTGCCTTCTGCTCTGCCTTTTGTTCGGCGGGCTCGGGGCTGCAAAGCTCCTCCTCATCGGGGTCGACGGGCAACTCAAGGGTGATGTTGGAGTCGTCGGAGCGGTTGAGAGCAGCAGCCTCGGCGGAGACGCTGGCGATCGCCTCAGACTGCGCGGCAAGCTGGGCGGCCAGGCCCGCAGTCTGGATACAAGTCGGGGTGCTCGCAGCAATAGCGGTGGCGCGGGCTTCCTTCTCGCGTTGCACATGATCGAGCCACTTGGCGTAGGTCATCGTGGTGCGCGGGGTCAGCATGCGAACCCAGGCGCGGTGGGTCGGCTCGGTGAAGAAGACGGGGATCTTCAGGCGGCGCGCGAGGACAGCAAGCCCTGCGATGTGGTCCTGATGCTCATGCGTGACGAGGATAGCGTCGAGCCTGGCGGGGTCTTCCCCGGCGACGGCCATACGCCGCAGAAGTTCGCGGCAGGAGAGGCCGGCATCGACCAGAACGCGTGTCCGGGAGCTGGCGATGACGGTGCTGTTGCCTTTGGATCCGGAGGCGAGCACTGTCATACGCATCATCCCGTTAGGATACGCCGATTGGTTGTGAGAATGTCGTCCGGGTAACCAGATTGGTTCGCCCTGCCGGACGGGCCTCCTGCGCGGAGGGCGGGCGTTCGCACGCCTTTTTAAAGCTTCGCGTGGTCCTCCCGTTGGTCGGCACAAGATTCTGTCTGCGACCAACGGGAGCGCCACGCAAAGCGGTATACACGTCACGAAGTGACCGCTACCCGCGTAGGGCGCCCGTCCGGCAGGACAGTCTCTCAATCCTCCAGACGATGAACCGCGGCGATGTCCGAGAGCAGCGTGGAATAGCCGCCACTCCCCAGCGGAACGAAGTTGCCATTGGGCCCAGGCTCGACCTTCAGGTAGAAGACGTCGGGGGTATCCTCGGACTCGAAGACAAAGAGAATTTGAGCGAGGAACCGCTCGCCGTCAGCCATCTCAAGGGTGACGACGAGGTCGATACTGGATTTGAGAAGAGCGAGATCCTCACTGGTCATCGAAGGCTCCCTCTTTACTTGCCGATGGGCCTGACGGGAGCCAGGAAGTTGACGGTCGAGCGCATCACCACTTCGTCGCGCTGGTTGAAGGCGAGCGTGCGCGTGCGGACCACACCGAACTCCTTGCGGGAGTTGGATTGGCGTACCCCGACGACCTCGATCTCAGTGCGGAGCGAGTCGCCCGGACGGACCGGCTCGGTCCAGCGCATCTCTTCGACGCCCGCGCCGATCATGCCGCCCGCAACCGTGATCGACTGCACGCGAAGGCGCATGACGATAGCGGCGGTGAGCCAGCCCGAGGCCGCGAGGCCCTTGAAGAAAGAGTTTTCGCCGGCAGCCTCGTCGAGGTGAAAGGGCTGCGGGTCGTACTTGCTGCCAAACTCTTTGATCTCTTCGGCAGTCACCTTGGCCTGGCCAAGCGAATTGAACTTCTGGCCTACGTAAAAGTCTTCGTAGTAAAACTCCTTGGGCATTGTCTCTCCTCTTCCATTGGATGCTGCGTCCTGCTTCAGGCTTCGGCTGGTCTCATTAGTGTAGAGCCGCAAGCGCCGATCTTGCTCATGATGTGGGATAGGTGTAGAAGCCGCGACCTGATTTTCGGCCCAGCCAGCCTGCATCGACCATGCGAACCAGCAGCGGACAGGGGTTGTACTTCGGGCTGCCAAGGCCGTCGGCGAGGACGCGCATGATGTCAGCGCAGACATCGAGGCCGATGAAGTCGGCGAGAGTCAGCGGGCCCATCGGATGCGCCATGCCGAGCACGAAGACCTGATCGACGGCCTCAGCCGTAGCCACGCCCTCCATCACGGAGTAGATCGCCTCGTTGATCAGCGGCATCAGCACGCGGTTCGAGATGAATCCTGCCGCGTCGTTGACCTCGACCGGAGTCTTGCCAAGCTGCAGCGAGAGCGCATGGACGGCGTCGAAGGTAGCCTGCGAGGTCGCAAGGCCGCGGATCACCTCCACCAGCTGCATCACCGGCACCGGGTTGAAGAAGTGCATCCCGATGACCTGTTCCGGGCGCTTCGTCACTGCGGCAAGCTTCGTGATCGAGATGGAACTGGTGTTGGTCGCGAGGATGGCGCCAGCGGGAAGGATGCGGTCGAGATCACGAAAGATCTCCGACTTGATTGCAAACTTCTCCGTCGCGGCTTCGATGGCAAAGCTGCAACTGCCGAGAGCTTCGCGGTCGAGAGTCGGAGTAATACGCGCTCGTGCCTCATCGGCCTGCTGCTGGGTCAGCTTGTTCTTCGTTACTTCGCGAGCAAGATTCTTCTCGATGGTGGCGAGTCCGCGATCGAGAAACGGCTGCTGCAGATCGTAGAGGATCACGTTGAAGCCGGAGCGGGCGCAGACGTGCGCGATGCCGTTGCCCATGGTGCCGGCGCCGAGGATTGCAATGGTCTTGGTAGTCTCAGTGGTCTTCAAATCAGGCATAAAGGAGTTTCAGACGACTTCGCAGTGTAGCAGTTCGAGAGGGATGCGCGGAATCAGAGGGGAGCTAGGCAGTGCGTCAATTTGAAATCCGGGGCCACCTAGTTACCTATAACACCGTTTCGCGGGATCACCTCGAATCGGGTGCTCCGAGGATCGCTGGTAAGCTTTGCATCAGCACGTTACAGCGACCCGATAAGTACCGACGATGAAATTTCCTGAATGGTGGACGGCCCCAGAAGAACTCTTGGACTTGGATGGACACTGCGGTCCTATCGCCGCGTGGTCTGTGCTCAATTATTTTGGGAAAAGCTTCACAACGGCTCAGATTATCTCCGCATGTCGCCATACGAAGCGCTATGGCGTATTCGCAGTTCATCTGGCGGCAGGCCTCAAAGAGTTGGGTCTTCAAGTTTCTTTTCACACGGAGCCCGACAACGATATTGGCAGCTTTGAGATGCGCGGTTATCGTCGGCTCAAGCGTCTGGGTGTGCCGGTGGAAAACGCCATCGATCTGTCCGATCTGCTGACATTGAGGAGACGCCGACAAATCCCCATCGTCCTGTACGACACCCCTTCAGAGTCTGGTCACTTCTCGATCATTCTCGGAACGAGTCGCGGAATGCTTCGACTTGCTGAGGGCAAATTGCTCCCCAGAGAAGAGTTCATCGCTGCTTGGACTGCACCACGCATTCTGAGACAGTGCGTATTCGCCTGGGTTTGAGTTCAACGAACCCGAGGCACTCCCGCAAAGTCGGCTTTCGGCAACCTCAGTCATTCATTCCAAACTGACCCACTACGGCAGCTAGGGAGCGACGGCGACCAGCAGCACGGTGATGTTGTCGTTGCCGCCGTTGCGATTAGCACTCGTAATCAACTCTTCGCACGCCCTGGTGAGCGCGGCCATTGTCTGCGGCTTGGGGATCGCAGTCAGAATCTCCGCGATCTCTTCGTCGCTCACCTCGTGGGTCAGACCGTCGGAGGCGAGCAAATACACGTCGTTCGCCTGCGGACGATGGCTTTGAATCTCGGGCTGCACTGTAGCCTGCGAACCGATGGCGCGCGTGATGAGGTTGCGCATGGGCGAGTGCGCCGCCTGATCGAGCGTGATCTGCCCGGCGCGAAGCTGCTCCTCGACCAGCGAATGATCGATGGTGAGTTGCTCCAGCTTGCCGCGACGCTGGCGGTAACAGCGGCTGTCGCCAACGTGGCCCAGCCAGAGCGTCGGAGGATCGGTGACGCGGGAGTTCAGATGACTGGCCGGCGCACGGCGAGTGGATGCAGCCTTGCCATTCTCCCCCTGGACCACCGGCGTGTGCAGCAGGGCGACCAGGGTCGTGCCCATGCCGTTGTACTGCCGCAACTGGCGGGACTGCTGATAGACCGCATGATTGGCCGCCTGAATCGCGGCATTCATGCGCGCCTCCGGCGTCAACGACGCTGCTTCGAGCCCACCTCGCGGCGAAGAGAGATTCGCCAGGAAGGTATCGGCAGCCAGATTGCTCGCAACCTCTCCGGCGGCCGCTCCGCCCATGCCGTCGCAGACGACAAACGCGCCGATCTCCGGCGCCGCGGCGCAGGTATCTTCATTGCCCTTACGGACGCGGCCGCGGTGAGTGAGCATGGCGTAGATGAGGTGTGTCGCGGACATAGTCGAGCGGGGCCAAGTGCAGCGGAGCCATCCGAAGAGAACAATACACGTCGCAGCCGAAGAGACCAAGGGTACGTTAGTGTTAGGAGCGGAGACCGTTGGCATGAACCGGATCGTGCAGGGAGATAACCTCACCGTTTTGCAGTCGTTGGCAGCAGCATCCGTAGAGCTGATCTACGTCGATCCCCCCTTCAACACCGGCAAACGTCAGAGCCGCACCCAGATGAAGACCATTCGCGATGAGGCAGGCGACCGCGTCGGATTCGGCGGCCGACGCTACCGCACCGAAGTGCTGGAGCAGCAAAACGGAGGCGCAGGTTATGGCGACCGCTTCGACGACTTCCTCGGCTTCCTGCGACCGCGCCTGGTCGAAGCACACCGCGTCCTCTCGCCCACCGGCTCCCTCTTCTTCCACATCGACTATCGCGAGGTCCACTACTGCAAGGTCATGCTCGACGAGATCTTCGGTCGCGACTGCTTCCAGAACGAGATCATCTGGGCCTACGACTACGGCGCACGCGCCACCAAACGCTGGCCCGCCAAGCACGACAACATCCTCTGGTACACCAGGGATCCCAGGCGCTACACCTTCAACCTCAACGAGAGCGACCGTATCCCCTACATGGCGCCGGGGCTGGTCGGCGCAACGAAGGCAGCCCGCGGCAAGACGCCCACCGATGTCTGGTGGCACACCATCGTCTCGCCCACCGGCAAGGAGAAGACCGGCTACGCCACGCAGAAGCCACTCGGCGTTCTCGAGAGAATCGTGCGTGTCCACTCCAACCCCGGCGACACGGTGCTCGACTTCTTTGCCGGCAGCGGAACCACCGGCGCCGCCGCCGCCAAACACGCTCGCAGCTTCCTCCTGGTCGACGAGAGCGCCGCAGCCATCGCCGTGATGGAGAGACGCCTCGCGCCGTACGCCCCCCGGAGAGAGGACTTGCCGCTCCCCAGGGCCAGAAGATCTACCCGCGCGCCTGCTTCTCGGCGAAGTCGCCAATGACCGGCAGCTTGTACCACTCGCCCTTGCTGGCCTTCAGGATGAGGAACAGCCAGATCAGAAAGAGGCCAAGTCCGATCACCAGATGCACCAGCGAAAACAGCAGAACAATTCCCGGAATGAAGTGCAGGAGCATCTCCCCAAAAGAGATCAGCAGCTGCAGCACAAACGCCCCCACGCAAAGCCCTATCGACTGCCACGAGTGAAATCGCACCAGCGGCATCTTGTTGTAGGGCTCGAGCACCAGGAAGATAATCGCGGGAATAATCGTCAGGTAGGAGATGGCCGCCGCCGCATTCTCCGAGAGGCCAGAGCTGGCCACGACCGGCGGAGCCACAACATAACCAGGAGGCACGGTAGAGTAAGCCGGCGGAACATTCGTATAGTCCGGCGGAGGCGGCACGGTTGAACTCGCAGCAGCGCCGCCAGCAGTGGCAACGGGCGCACCGCAATGGTTACAAAATGCATTCTGGGGCGAGACTTCGTTGTGGCAGACGGGACACTGCATGGCATCACTCCTGAAAGATGGAATTGGGGCCTAAGTGCAGACGACAAGTCAGCGCGAGACAGCTCGGGAATTTCGACCTCGTCTGAAGTGCTACCCAGCATACCCCGGAATCGACGCGGTTCAACTTACTTTTTCCAGGTTCCGCACAATTTTCGCCCTGCAAAATACCTCCAGCGGTGGCCGACCCTGCGTCGTTATCGGATTCACGCGACGATTACTGCTTTGCCGCCTTCCCCTCCGCGGCGAGGCACTCCTCAATCGACCTCTGCCACTCCGGCCCGCTCTCCGCGTCTTGCTTTCCCATGGCCAATACATCATCATTCGCCTCTACATCGAGAGCCGTCCGAACTAAGTCACCTCCACCTTCGTGCTCGAGGGCGCGAGGACAGAGAGCCGCACCTCGACGGTAAAGACCAGCGCGTCCGGGATAAAGGACACATACTGCATACGGCCTCCCACCCGATCAAGGACTGTATTCACCCACACGCTCTTATGCGGACCATGCTGGACCGTGAAGACAGCTCCCTGGACGTCCTCCGCCGGTTGAGGATGAAGAAACTCAGGCTTCCAGTGCTTGCCCGCCCAGCAACGCTCACCCTCCGGACCGAAGAGCGCCGAGGCGCGGCTCAACGGAGCCGGCACAACGAACTGAAAGCTGTTGCTGACGTGAGCCGGCAAGGCTGCTGTTTGCGCCATCGCAAGGGGCTGTCCTGCGCTCACGACTCCAGTTGCCAGTGCGAGAGGAAGTAACGTGGTTGCTTTCATCTGCGCTCCTTCAAGTGATGGCTGTCGGACGCACGCAGCGTCAGGCCATAGATGTTCTTCAGTTTCTCGATCTCTTTCAAGGTCTGCGGGGAGAACGCGGACTTGCCTTCAAACGCGTGGAGCACAATGCCCTCCAACAAGTCTCCCAGACTCATGTCTTTCAACTCGGCCACGGCCTTCAACACCTTCAGCAGCCGCTTCTCCATGCGGACCCCTGTCTGAATCCGCTCGATCTCAACGACGTTCTTTGAAGTAACCATACGTACCAATGTACCATGGTATTTTAACAAAGAAACAAAAACACCCGTGAGCGGGGCACCCCCCCCATCCAGTGCATCTGTTCTTTAGGTGTTTTGCGGCGCGACCGACTGGAAGCCCGAGGGTTCGTAGTGCGTGGTGAGCTTATTGTCTGCGACGGTGACGACCGTAAAGCCCTCCGGCGTGCCCAGGCGCGTGCCATGCCACCAGTTGCCGCACACTGCTCCACTCGTGATGTACGGCACGCCCTTCCACTCAACCACCTCGTTGACGTGGGTGTGGCCCTGCAGAACGCCCAGCACATTATGTCCAGCGAAGAGATCGAGCACCTGGTTGGCGTTCGCAACACTCAGGCCGTGGTGAGCCGGCGCGACAGCCGGTTCGGGCATATACGCTGCAATCGCCGTAACCAGCGGAATGTGTATCGAGACAATCACGGGCGCTCCAACAGGCAGCGCAGCGAGATCGGCGGCCAGCCACTGCAGTTGTGCCGCGTCGATACGGCCCTCGTAGGCGCGGTCCGGCGTGATGCCGATCGAGTCCAGCACGATGAAGTGATGGCCCTTGTGATCGAAGGAGTAGTACAGCTTGCCGAAGCGCTGCTCGAAGAGCTTCTTGCCGTAGAGCGGATCATCCTGCGCGATACCACTGGCCGGGTAGATGCCAAGGACATCGTGATTGCCGACGGTGTGGTACACCTTCACGCCCAGATCCTGTTCGGTCTTGTCGTAGAGATCGAAGAGGGTCAGGGCACGTTGCTTCGGCACGCCCAGCGCATCGAAGACGTGATCGCCTCCATTGATGGCGAAGTCAGCTTTGACCGCACGAGCCTTCTTGAATGCCATATCCGTGCCGACAACGCCATTCAGTTCAGGCTGGAGATGCGCATCCGTAACAAACAGAAAAGTGAATGGCTCTTGAACCGGCCCGGCAGGCGCTGATGCTGCAAGAAACGAAGGCGCAACAGCGGCCGAAAGACCGGTAGCGCCAAGCATCGCGAGAAACTGTCTGCGGCTGGTCGAGTTCACCGCTCCATCATAAATCCGCAGATAAATCCCCAGACAAATTCCCAGATAAATCCGCGCACCGACTCAACGATAAAAGTTTGACATCTTCTCCATGGCCGCAGGCAGCGGCCCTCGTAGTCCGCCGCCTACCGGGAAGGTTGAGACTTTCGCCGGGCCTGGAAGATCAACTTTTTCTTTGGGCCTCGTGGACTGAGCTTGGTCGGCTTCTTCGCGGCAGCCTTCTTCGCTACGGCCTTCTTTGCCGCGACCTTCTTGCTTGTTTTGGCAACGGTCTTACTGGCCGCCGCTTTCTTGGCCGGCAGAACTGGCGCGGCCTTTTCGGCGGGCGTGACAGGCCCGGAGACCTCCTCTGGAGCCCTTCCCCTCCGTCCGAAGAAGGTGGTAAGCAAGCGCTGCATCTTTCCCAGGGCCGCTCCAACTGCGGACTCCGTCGTCATAGCGACTGCGCTCGCGCTCTGCGGCTTGTCCCCAGCGGGGCGAACCTCAATCAAGCAGCGCTTGTCCGCTTTGCCTGTCTTTTTGTTATCCACGTCAGCAAGATGGACCTCTACCCGCGTAAGCCTCTTGGCAAACCGGTCCAAAACACGGCCCACCTCCCCTTCGACAAAACCCGTCAAACTCGCGTCTACGTCAATCGTCTTGTCGCTATTGACTTGAATCTTCACTTGATCCTCCGGTAGAGAGTGCCTCATTGAGTCGGCTCAGTGTACCTCGACAGAAAGCAACCTGCGCGTGAATATCGCGCCCCTGAAGCAATGCCCTACCCTCGTGCCTGGAGGATCAGGCACAGGAACCCAAAAGGTTCAACGCTTTCAGGAGGTCTTCGGACGATCCACACTCTGCACGCTCTGCATCTTCGCCAGACGCAACCCTCCGCGGCTAATCCCTGCGGCGTCCGCCCATCAACTGCAGGACCGCCATAAAGATGTTGATCGCGTCGAGGTAGATCGAGAGAGCAAGAGACACCGCCGACCGGCCATCTCCACCTGCACGGATACGGGCAAAGTCGCCGACCGTAAGCAGCGTAAAGACCCCCAGCGTCAACCAGGAGTAGGTATCCGGCGTCATGAAGCGGAAGAAGATGCTGGCGATGCCGGCGAGCATCAGCAAAAGCAGCGCGGCGAAACCAATACCGGCGATGCGCCGATAGTTGATGTTGAACAGATACGCGACGCATCCCATGGCCGCCATGCCCAGGCCGGTCGTTGCCGCCGCGTTGAAGACGACCGCCGACCCAACAGTCTGAGCGTAGCGATGAATCAGCGGGCCGATCTCCCAGCCCATGAAGTAGGTCAGCGTAAGGAACAGCCCAAGCGCCAGCGCCGGACTCGCCTTGCGAGTGAAGGTGATCGCCAGCACGAGGACAAGCACCGCGATCATCCCTGGAATCGTGCTCCATGCGGGAGCAGTCGCGACGCCCAGGGCCGTGATCAGAAAGCCAAGCGAAGTGATACCCAGCACCTTGGCCAGCAGCGAGGCCGTCTCCTCGCGTGCGCCCTCGATCGTGGTGGGATACCCGTTCATGTTCAAGCGGTTGTCGATCATCTTTTCTCTCCGCGCATCTTTTCTCTCCGCGGCAAGCCCTGCGGGTGTTATGCCGCTCGCCCGTCTTGCCTGTTCTGATGATACTCGTCCCCAATCAAGACCGACCCGCAACTCCATGCGGAGGATGACCCGACCTCGAACCACAAAGACGACCTCGTCGCCTCACGTTCTCTCACGAAGTAAAATCGAAGACATGAAGTATCTGATTGCGTTGCTGGCAGTTGCAGGCATTATCGTTTCAACCATGGCCCTTCACGTTCACTACATGGACCCTGCCCTGGCTCCTCCCTGCGCCGTGACCGAGAAGTTCGACTGTGGCGCGGTCAACCACAGCCGCTTTGCTGTCTTTCCTCCCCACACCTTCGACGAAGACCCAAAGGCCGGCCCGCATATTCCCGTGGCGATGCTGGGTATCGCAGGCTACGCGGCGATCGGCGTTCTCGCGCTGATGGGCCGCTGGTGGCTGGTCTTCGAGTTCGCTCAGGTGGGCTTCCTCTTCGCGGCGTTTCTCAGCTACATCGAGGCATACGTCCTGCAGAAGTGGTGCATCTACTGTCTGTGGTCGCAGGGGATCGTTACGGCCATTTTGCTGGTGACGGTCGTCGCGCTCGTAATGCGGTGGAGGCAGAAGCGCTCGGCGCTCACGCCATAAAGAACCAAAATAAAGATTCGGTACGGATCAGCGAGGGTCGTGTCTGGACTAGGATTTAGAAGTTGGTTGGACTAGTCTTCGCCGCAAGAAACATAAGAAGAGCAACATCGGGAGCAGTGTATGTGGCCAAAGGTATTCTTGCAGTTAGTTGAGTTGCTGCCTCACATCTCGCGGCTGGTGCCGATGGCGGACAAGTTTCTCACCTCCAAAGCTGCCGCCGAAAAGGCAAACGAAGCCGCGATGCTGGCTGTGGCCGAGGGCGTTCGCGGCGACCTGGGACAGGTCACCAAGGCGCACATGGGGCTCTACCGCCAGTTGCAGGACCAGAGCGCGCAGATCACCGAGGTAGGCGAAGTGGTAAAGCGTGCGCAGGCGTCGATGGAGCAGAACGAACACCGGATGGAGGCGCTCGAAAAGCAGGTGGCCTCGTTCAGCCTGTGGTTGAAGGCCGGCGTTCCTATCCTGATCGCGCTGGTTTCGATGGTCGTCGTCCTGCTGGTCCGGTTGCTCCAGCGGTAAGCGCGTCCGGGATCTGGCGTCCGGATCTGGTCTCCCGAAAATAAACTTGCAAGAGGTGGCGTATCTTTCGGCCCCGAAAAAGTGACGGCTAAAACACCACATCAGCCACGCATTTCACCACAACTTCACCACGTTTTCACCACAGCAAAATCACCCAAAAACACAAAATACCCCTGAAAAACCACTATTCCCCCATCCCAGATTTTTTTCTGCCAAAAACCGTAGAATTGAACCATGGGAATTAGCCGGAACGAAGCGCTGGACTGCTTTCGTAGCGATGATCTGATTGGAATTGGAATGGAAGCCGACGCCGTCCGCCGCCGTCTGCACCCCGAAGGCGTCGTAAGCTACGCGATCGACGGAAGAGTCACCTACGCGCAGTCCGCAACTGGCGCGGGTTTTGATCAACTCTGCGAAGAGATCTCCCACATCGTGGAGAGGGGCGGCCACGGCGTGATGCTGCAGGGCGAGGTAACCCCTGCGCTCACAATCTCCTGGTTTGACGGGCTCTTTCGCAGCATCAAGAAACGCTTCCCTTCCCTCTGGCTCCACTCCCTCTCCGCCGGCGAGATCCTCTCCATCGCCAAGCAGACCGGAGCCACCATAGAAGACACTATCGCGCGCCTGCACGATGCCGGACTGGACTCAATCCCCGGTGATGACGCGGGTATTCTCGACGATGCAGTACAGCAGGGCACCCGCACAAAGTGGACCACGGCGGACTGGCTCGCTGTCCATCGCGCCGCTCACAAGCTCGGCATGCAGACAACCGCGACCATGACCTTCGGCGGCGGCGAGACGATCGAGCATCGCGTAAATCACCTTGAAGCTGTGCGCGGTCTGCAGCAAGAGACGAACGGCTTTGCCTCGTTCACGCCGTGGAGCTTCGCGCCCAAAGCCGCGTCAATGCCGGGGTTTGAGGAGGCAACCGCAGTCGAGTATCTGAAGACGCTGGCCATCTCGCGCATGTACCTCGACAACATCGATAACGTGCAGTCGAACCTGGAGACGCAAGGACTGAAGGTGCTGCAGGTCGGTCTACGCTTCGGCGGCAACGATGTAGGCAGCGTGCTCCACGCCGAGGGTGCCAATGCGGCGACCGAGGAGCAGTTGCGCCAAGTGATTCGCGACGCGGGATTCAAGCCGGTTCAACGCGATACGGTCTACCGGACGATGTTCTTGAACTAGATTCGCGTAGAATCGGTTGGGTACCCGAACCTTTCGCGGAGCAACGATCCTGCAATTTTCTCTTCAAACACTGACGTCCCAACTCGGGTTGCTGGTCGGTCCAAAGGGCTTCGGTCACTATTGGAAGACCCACTACGCAGACAAGACCTTCGAGCACTTGTATCGATGGAATGCCTTCGATACGGCGATGCTGATTCCCTACTTCATCGTCATGATCATTCTGGCGTTTTATGGGATTCACCGCTATCAGCTGGTGTGGCTCTACTTCAAAAACAAAAAGAACGCAGCTAAGTGGAGTGAGCCACCGATGCGGTTCGCTGAGGGACAACTGCCGTTTGTCACGGTTCAACTTCCGATCTTCAATGAACAGTTTGTGATCGAGCGGCTGATCGAGGCGGTGTGCAGTCTGGACTATCCGCGAGACCGGTTTGAGGTTCAGGTGCTGGACGACTCGACCGACGAGACGACCGGCGTGGCGCGGGAGATCGTCGAACGTTACGCGCGCGGATTTGTCGGCATGGCCCCTCAGCCGATTGTTTATCTGCACCGCAGCAATCGGCATGGGTACAAGGCGGGAGCTCTGGACAAAGGCCTCGATGTTGCTCGAGGCGAGTTTGTGGCGATCTTCGATGCGGACTTTGTGCCGCCGCGCCAGTGGGTGATGCAGGTGATTCACCACTTCGCGCAGCCTGAGATCGGCATGGTGCAGACGCGGTGGACCCACCTGAATCGAAACTACAGCTTCCTTACGCAGGTTGAAGCGATTCTGCTGGATGGGCACTTTGTGCTCGAGCACGGAGGACGAAGCCGGGCTGGGGTGTTCTTCAACTTCAACGGCACAGCGGGGATGTGGCGGCGGGAGACGATCTCAACCGCAGGCGGCTGGCAGCACGACACGTTGACCGAGGATACTGACCTGAGCTACCGGGCCCAACTCGTGGGGTGGCAGTTCAAATATCTGCAGGACGTGGAATGTCCAGCGGAGCTGCCGATTGAGATGACCGCCTTTAAGACGCAGCAGGCACGATGGGCGAAGGGTCTGATCCAGACGGGAAAGAAGATTCTGCCGAGGGTGTTGAAGAGCGATGCGCCGTGGCATACGAAGCTCGAGGCGTGGTATCACCTGACGGCGAATATCAGTTATCCGCTGATGATCGTGCTGAGTGTGTTGTTGATGCCGGCGATGATTATTCGCAGCTGGCAGGGCTATATCCAGATGCTGCTGATCGACTTTCCTCTGTTCATCGCAAGCACGATGTCGGTTTCAACGTTCTACATGGTGAGCCAGAAGGAGCTCTATCCGAAGAGCTGGTACAAGTCCATCATCTACGTGCCGTTCGTCATGGCGCTGGGCGGGGTGGGCTTGACCATCACCAATACCAAGGCGGTGATGGAGGCGCTGTTGGGAGTGAAGAGCGCGTTCGCCAGGACGCCGAAGTACAGCGTGAAGAAGAAGGGTGAGAAGAGCCAGGCAAAGGTATATCGCAAACGGCTGGGCGTTATTCCCTGGATTGAGATGGCGATTGGATGCTACTTTGCTTGGACCGTCTACTATGCGATTTCGACGGAGAACTTCTTTACGGTACCGTTTCTAGTGCTTTTTGTGTTCGGGTACTGGTACACCGGCTTGTTGAGCCTGCTGCAGGGTCGTTTCGAACGGAGCCGCGACCCCGACCAGGAGATGCACGAGAAGCCGTATCCGGTAGGCATTTAGACGATTGAGACTGATAGACTGGCTGTCGATGTCTCCTGAAGAACTGTCGGCAAAATCGCAGCGCAGGAGACCAGAATAGGTTCATGATTACTGGCGCTTTTCTTCTACTTGCAATCAGTCTTGGGTATTTGCTCACGGTCGGCCTGTCGATGGCGGCAACCTTTGCCATTACTACGTCCCTGCCTGATCTGGTTGCGCGAGACTATCGCATCACGCCGAGATACAAATTTCTTCAGGATGGGGTGTGGCTGGTGTGCACTGCGATAGGGGGTTATGCGGCAGCACTCGTCCTTGGCACGGATCACTCTCCGTGGATTGGCGGCATGGCTTTGATGGTCGTTCTTATGGGAGTGTTGTGGACAAATACATGGGAGATGCGTCAGCGCGGGGTCGGACATCAGATGCTGATGAGCCTGGCAACCGTGGCCGGCGTGACTGCGGGATTTTTTCTTCGGCTGCGATAGCCCGCGACCGGAAGAGACCGCCCAAGGCAGAGTTTAGAAAATAAAGAAGAGAGGCGGCGTGCCTCTCTTCTTTTGCAGCTCGATCCCGCAGGTAAACGCTAGAAGCGGAGTCCAAAGGTGACCGGAATGTATGTCGTCCGCGCGCTGGCCTGCGGAAACGCATTGAAGTAGCTCGTAGTACCGCTGACATCGAACGGACGAGGCTTATTATCAGTCCAGACATACCGTGCCTCAGCGTAGAACCGCGTCGAGGCAAAGCGCGAGACCTTGTAGGTAACGCCAAGGCCGGCATTCACCCCGAAGGCATTGCTGGTATACCAGTCGATGGATTGATTGGCCGAACACTGGTAGTAGCCATAATATGGGTCGAAACACGTACCAGTCACCGGAGTAGTGAAGTTGGTGTATTTGTGGTAGAAGCCAAGGCCACCGACGACATATGCCCCGAGGGTATCGGACGTATAGTAGTTCACGATTGGATTGAGCGTGAAGGACCAATCATGGACGTTGCCGCTTATCTGTGGAAAGCCGCAGGTCGGGCACAGATTATTGTAGAGGGCAAGCTGGTTATTGAGAGTACTGGTCTGAATGCCGAACTTATCGTAGTCGAACTGGGCGATGACTCCGAAGGTCTTGTTGAAGTTGCGCCCAACGCCGGCCTGGATCTTCCAACTTGGCGTCGCGTAGTTGTGGGTTCCGCCAGTCGGTAGAGTGAAGCCCCCACCGACAAGGAAGGTATACTTCGCGGAGCCATCCGCGTTGGTATGGCTATCGCTGTAGTTTGGGCGGCTGTAACGACGACGCGGCGGAGGCTGGCTCACATCGCTGCTGAGGTTGAAGTCCACGGCACTGGCGGTCTCTGCACTGCCCGTGCTGCTGCTGTAGCCGAGATCGTCCGGAGTGGAAAGATTGAGCGGTGTAACCAGACTCGCTTTTATATTAACCGGCGGCAATGGGGATGCGGTGCCGGCAGACTGCTGCGCGTGAAGGCCCAGGGTCCCTGCAGCAGCAAAAAAAGTGACTGCCGCGGTGCGGCCAAGGATACGGTGTAGGCGATTCCCAGTGATCGTGGTGTGCATCTTTGCGTGGCTCCCTTGGTGCTGTAAGGTTCTTCATTGGCTTGAACCCGACTCTTACGCGCTTGTTGTGTAAGACGCAGGAAATGTTGTTTAGGATGACACTCCGGCGGAGTTTTTACATTTTGCGTTTGCCAGAAGATGCTGAGGGAAGAATAGTTACGGGCGTCCCGATGCGTTGGACGCCCGTAGTATCTCATGCCATGAATCGATCTTTTTTCGGAATCTCGTCACAGGCTGAAGCGCAGCTCCTCTCAGAAACAGCGGTCTAGTGAATGTCGAACTGCTCAGGGTGCAAGCTGGGATCGGATTTGACGAGGATCGTCTTGCCGACCATCTCTTCCATCTCCTGAAGCCACTTGGTGCCTGGAGCTTTGAGCTGTTTGACGACCTCCGGGTTGACGCGAAGCATCACGTCGCCGCGGTCGAGATGCTTCTGCATCTTGCGCATCTCGATGTAGATGTCGTTGCAGACGGTGACGGGTGATTTGACCATCCCGGTGCCGGTGCAAATGTTGCAAGTGGTGGACAGAGTGCGCTCAAGCGACTGCTTGACCCGCTTGCGAGTGATGGCGACCAGACCAAAGTCGTTGAACTGAAGAACCTTCGAAGGAGCACGATCAGTCTTCAACTCCTCTTCCAGCGCAGCCATAACCTTGTTGCGGTTCTTGCGCTCATCCATGTCGATGAAGTCGATGATGATAATGCCGCCTAGATCGCGCAGACGAATCTGACGAACGATCTCAGGGATCGCATCGAGGTTGGTCTTGACGATGGTGTCTTCAAGGCGAGCCGTCTTGCCGACGAACTTGCCGGTGTTGATGTCGATCGCGACGAGCGCCTCGGTCTGGTTGATGACGATGGAGCCACCGGACTTGAGCCACACCTTGGAGCGGAGCGCCTTGTTGATCTCTTCGGTGATGCCGAACTGCTCGAAGAGAGGAGTCTCTTTGGTGTAGAGCTTGACGCGACGAATCAGCGATGGCTGAAAGCGCTGCAGGAAGCGCAGAACGCGCTCGTACTCGCTCTCGCTGTCGACCCAGATGGCGGAGAAGTTGTCCGTGACCTGATCGCGAAGGATGCGCTCAACGAGATTGAGATCGTGATAGATCAGCGCCGGAGACTTCGAGGACTCGGAGCGCTGCTTGATGTCGGCCCAGAGATTGAGCAGGAAGCGCAGGTCAGAGCGAAGCTCCTCTTCGCTGGCTCCCGATGCGGCAGTGCGAACGATGAACCCGCCAGCAGCATCGCCCTTTTCGCTGAGCAGAATCTCCTTCAGACGACGGCGCTCGCTATCGGAGTCGATCTTGCGGGAGACCCCGGTGTGATTGACGGTCGGCATGAAGACAAGGAAGCGGCCAGGCAGCGCAATGTGCGAGGTAATACGCGCACCCTTCTTCGCAATGGGCTCCTTGGCGATTTGAACCAGGATCTCCTGACCGGGCTTGAGCAGTTCGCTGATGGCCGGCAGATTGGTGGACTGCATCGAACTGCGGCCACCACGGCGATCGCGTCCGCTGCTGGAGCGCTCACGGTCGCCTGCGCCACCGGTGTTGCGGGGGCGGTCGTTTCGGTCGCTGCGGCCATAGCGATCTCCGCGGCGGCCATCACGACGACCATCGCGGCGGCCACGGCCACGGTCCTGATCACGATTGCGGTCTGTCGCGGGAGCCGGAGCACCAGCCTGCGCCTGATCGAATCCGTTTGCAGCTACTTCGTCGCCTTCCACGAACTCCTCATGCAGAACATCTTCTTCGGTGTCCGATTCGTCGAGGTCTTCTTCGTCAGTGTCCTCGAGGTCGCCGACGAGAGGATCGTAAATAGCGTCCTCTTCTTCGAGGTCGTCCTCTTCATCTTCGTCCACGTTGCCGGAGCGGGTGATCTGGTCGATGGACATCTCGCGAATCATAGTGCCGAGATCGGCTGCGCCTTCGAGTGTCTCTTCTTCTTCAAAGTCGTCCATCTCTTCGATGGAGCTGGCGTGGAGGGTAGCGTTGAAGTCCTCCTCGTCGAGTGTCTCCTCCTCGAGAGAGCCGATGCCGGGCGAGAAGTGCTGCGGAGCTGCCTGGTCTGCGACGACGTTGTCGGCCGGATTCGCGACAGCAGTCTCGTGCTCAATCGGCGAGACGGTTTCGGTGGCATGCTCGGGCGTAAAGATCGCGACCGGAGCCTCAGAGTGCATCTCGCCGGTAGCGTGGAGCGTGGTCAACTCGTGCGGCGCGGGAGCTGCCTCGGCGAGAACTGCACGCTCAACGTGCGCGGACGCAGGCTCAAAGGGGGTTGCCGCCGGGGTCTGCCAGTCAAATGGTTCGTACGCGGTGTGCGCAGGCTCAGTGCGGAGCTGCGCAACATGCTCGTCTGGAGCAGGCGTGATGCTGTGGGCTGCGCTGTGCTCGGCGCTGTGATCGTGAGCTTGCGGCTCGCCATGAGTCTCTGCGTGAACCTCCTCAGGAGCATCGAGCACTGGCGCGCTCTGGCGGTACTCGCTGGGAGCCGCGGGATCGATGCGGTAGGAGGCAGAAGCGTCGGTAGGTTCATACTCGACGGGCTCGGCTGGAGTCTCGTGCTGGAGTTGTTCGTGCGAGATGAGGTCGGGATGCGTGGCGAGAAGAACCTCGGGCTGTTCCTTCGTCTCCGTGACGATCGTCTCGCCGACGCTGAATCCGTCTGCTTCACGAATGACTTCGGCGCGAGGCAGAGAAGGCGCGGGACTGGCATTGCGGTAGTCGGCGCGGGCTTCCTGGCGATGCTCTGCGCGGGGCTGGTTGCGGCTCTCTGTGCGGGGTTCGTTGCGGCGATGGCGGGAGAGAGACTCTCCCGGAAGAATCGATCCGCCGTCCCAGCCTTCAGGGATGCTGAACTCCGGCGCCGACGGAATGATGACATTGGTCTCGGCAGGTTTGGACGCTGCGGCTACCGGCTCCTCTCCGCCCTTGCGGTACTTGGAGAGAGACTCGCCAGGGAGAACGATGGGCTCGGGCGCGTTGGCGTCGAGCTCCGGGGCCTGATCGTAGGCGGGTGCGTCGTCTACGCCGTAGAGCGCAGTCTTGGGAGCGAAGCCACGAGGGACGCGTGGTTCGCGGTCACGTCCACCACGATCTCCTCGATCTCCACGGTTGCCGCGGTCGTCGCGGTCGTTGCGACCTCCGCGACTACGGCCTCCGCGATCATTGCGGGCGCCACGTTCGTTTCCTCGGTCGCGATTGCCACGGTCCAAGTTCTCCGGGGAGGAGGTGCTTGTCTCGGGGGCCCCATAGGCAGAGGCGATTGGAGCTGTCGTGCTGTTGGCAGGCGCGATAGGCGCAGCGGCTCCGTCGATGTCGAAAGAGTCTTCGTCATAGACGGCCTCACCGGAGGCGTTCTCCGGAGTGGCACCAGCGACGTTCGGCGACTCGTCGCGCTGCCCTGGGCCACGGCCACGACGACGGCCACGACGGCCACGCCAGCGGCGGCTGCCATCAGCGCCAGGCGCTCCTTCGCCGATCTCGCCCGCGTCGTTTCGGTCGGTGAGATTTTCAGTCGGCTGATCAGCGGAGAAGAAGTCAGTCACTGGGGCGTTGAAGCTGTCGTCCGGCGAAGCAGGCGCGAGCGGATCTGCAATGGGCTGGCGGTCACGGTTGCCACCACGGTCCCGACGGCCTCTGCCACCGCGGCCACGGTCGCTACGTCCACCTCGATCACCGCGGTCTGTGCGCTCGGAAGAGCGGACACCGGAGTCGCTGGTCTGGTCGAGGCGATCCGGAGGGCTGGCTATCGTGCCTTCGATGGTGGTGGGGCTGCCGTTGCGGTCGCCACGGTCACTGCGCCGACCCTCGGAGCGGCGGCCGGAGTCGCCATTGGTATCGAAGTCAGCCGAGTCGCCGGCCTCCTCCATGAAGTCCGTGATGTAGAGGAAGGCATCGCGCTCGAGGCCGATATCCACGAAGGAGGACTGCATGCCTGGCAGAACGCGCGTGACTTTACCGTTGTAGATGGATCCAGCGAGAGTGTACTCGTTCTCGCGCTCGTAATAGATTTCCGTTAGGGCGTCGTTTTCGACGATGGCGAGACGAGTCTCGTGGGGGGTACTGGAGATATAAATTTCTTTCGACATTCGCTGTGCTCTTTCTGCCCGACCTCTAGGAGGTTCGAGCGGCAGACGCGACAGAGAACAATCGGGAGTTCGCCTGACCCGGAGGGCAGGTGTGGCTCACCGTGGAGCGGACAGATTACGGGCTGCGGAAGCTCGTGAACAAGACTCGACGACCGGTACGAGGTAGGAATGCAGCTCTGCCGTGGGCGCACTCAAGGCGAGCGCGGATTGGGCAATACCGGGTAGATCGGGGACACGGGGGGATGCTTCAAGCATTTCGAGACATGCGGAGTTTGTGACCAGAACAACCTCAAAATCAGAGATTTGAGGCGGGGCCGTTCGCCATCCGGATGCAATCATTCCCTAAAACCTGTCCGGCCAACGGATCGATGTCTCTGGCTGGCCGGCCTTTTCTTCTAAAAAGTCTTTTGTTGCCGCTGACTGGCGACCGTGCGCCCGAGTAGCGGGGTACACTGAGCGGCATCTACAGCCGAACAGTGTTGCTAACAGTATTGCACTAAAGCCGCTGCAAAAGCCACACGGCATTCACATTCCTCTATTGTCGAGCTGTAACCCCTTGTAATCCGCTAGTTCACGAACCGCCGCATGCGGATGTTCATCACGATCCCAAGCGACAGAAAAGTAAACAGAACCGACGAGCCGCCATAACTCAGCAACGGCAAAGGAATCCCCGTGACCGGCATCAGGCCCACGACCATGCCAACATTAACGGCGATCTGAAAGACGATAACTGCGACCACCCCCATGATGATGAAGCTGCCGGGAAGATCGGAGGCGGTCTGGGCGTTCTGAATCAGACGCATCAAAATAAGAAAGTAGAGCAGCAGAACCCCGATCGCACCCACAAAGCCGTGCTCCTCGCAGAAGGCCGCAAAGATAAAATCGGTGTACGGGATGGGGAGGAAGTCTCCCTGAGTCTGTGTCCCCTTGTTCGCACCCTTCCCCCATATGCCGCCGGAGCCGACAGCGATAAGAGACTGACGAATCTGGTACCCGGAGCCGCGTGGGTCGGAGTCAGGATCCATGAACGCGTTGATGCGTGCCTGCTGATACGGCTTCAGATGCTTGCCGCTCTTCCAGGCGACCCCGCCGATAAGCGCAATCGCCAGCACGACCAGGCCAACCTGCTTGACGCGAATGCCGCCAAGAAACAACCCGCAGATCAAGATAGGAAGATAGGTCAACGCAGTCCCAAGGTCTGGCTGCTTGAGCACGAGCGCCATCGGCACCATCACCATAGCCGCAGCCTTGCCGATATCCCCCCACGTAAGCTCCTTCCCCGCCAGCCCCCAGAAGTAGCGGGCCACCGCGAGGATCAGCACCAGCTTCACCCACTCGGACGGCTGAAAGTGAATGCCGCCAGGAAATTTAATCCAGCGGCGTCCGCCGAGAACCTTGGTGCCGACGATCAGAACAGCAATCAGCGAGAGCACGCTGACGCCATAGGCCCAGTGGATGATATCGATCAGCCGGTGATAGTCGATCAGCGAGATGACAAACATCAGGAAAATGCCACCGGCGAGAAACTGGACCTGCTTGTGGTCGAAGCCGTGGAACTTGGTGTGCAGCGTAGCCGACTTAATCTCAAGCACAGAGATCAGCGAGAGCAGCAGCACAAATCCGAGAAGGACCCAGTCGAAGTCGCGATAAGAGGAGAGGCGGGGCATGGCTGGTCTGTCCTATTCTGCGCTGGGTACGGTAGGTGTTTCGCTGGTTGGAGCCGCGGGCTTGGCGGGCTCAGGAGTAGTTGCGATGCGGATGTTATTGTCGCGTTTGCGCTGTTTGTTCACATACGCATCAATGATCTGCGAGGCGAGCTTGGCGGAGTTGTTGCCCCAGTTGCCATGCTCCCAGAGCACAGCGACGACGATGTCGGGATTGCGCCGCGGAGCCATGCCGACGAACCACGCATTCGGCTCCGTGTTGTGGCCCTTGTTTGTCTTGGCAAGAGCGTCGTGGCCGATGACCTGAGCCGTCCCGGTCTTGCCCGCGAAGTCGACCCCTTCAAGATGCGCAGCGTAGGCAGTGCCGATGGGGCTGCTGGTCACGTTCGCCATCGCGTCGGTGATCAGCTGCCAGTTCTCGGTGGTCAGTGGAATGATCGCATCGCCCGAGCCGGGGAAGGACTCCTGAATCGCCTGCTGCATCTCCGGCGGAACTTCATCGGCGAAGATCACGTGGGGACGGCGGAAGACTCCACCCGATGCGATACCACTCAGCGCACGCGCCAGTTGCATCGGCGTCGCTGTAACGGCCCCCTGACCGATGCCGACCGAGATGGTCTCGCCCGCAAACCACTTGTCATGCTGCGTCTTCAGCTTCCACGCCGTAGAAGGCATCGTCCCGGTGACCTCATCGGGCAGGTCGATGCCGGTCCTTTGCCCCAGACCCACGGAGGTGGCGTACTTCGCGATCGTATCGATGCCAAGCCGATTGGCAAGCGTGTAGTAAAAAGTGTCGCAGGAGTAAGGAATCGCGTTGTTGATGTCGACCGCGCCGTGGTGTTTGTCGCAGGCATAGAAGTGGCCGTAAAACTCTGCCCCGCCGTTGCAGCTTACATGCATCGTCTGAGCGACATTCTCCTGCAGGCCGGCCACTGACATGATGATCTTGAAGGTACTGCCCGGAGCAAGCTGCGCCTGAAGGCTCTTATTCAGCAGCGGGTGATCCGGATTATTGATGATCTCGTTCCAGTAGTTTTTGGTGAGACGGACGGAGAACTGGTTGGGATCGTAGGTCGGACGCGAGACCATCGCGAGGATCTCGCCGGTGTGAGGGTCCATCGCGACGATGGCGCCGTTCTTGCCATCGAGAGCTTTTTCCGCAGCGATCTGGAGGTCAAGATCGATGGTGAGCTTCAGATCTTTGCCAGGAATGGCGAGCTCTTGCCCGAGGTGTCCAAGCTCCTTGCCGTGGCTGTTGACGATGACGTCGCGGCTGCCGTCTTTCCCGCGAAGCAGTGCGTCGTAGGTCTGCTCGACACCGGAGCGGCCGACGACATCGCCGGGAGAGTAGAAGGCGTAGCGTGGGTCGTCGAGCATCTGCTCGGAGACTTCGCCAACATACCCGATGAGGTGAGCGGCGAATCCGTCCCGAGGATAGAGACGGCGTTGCTCGTCGAGGGTCTCAAGCTCGGGGAGCTCATCGCGATGCGCAGCGATGAAGGCCTGCTCGTCAGGAGAGATGTCCTGCTTCAGTGGAATAGGCTGATACTTCGGTGCGATCTGGTAACGGCGAAGCGTGGACTGAATCTGCTCTATGGGGATGTGGAGGCCCTGCGAGATGAGAGGCAGATCAACATCGAGGTCTTTGACCTGCTCACGCAGCAGGTAGCAGGAGACCGAAGGGTAGTTGTCGACAAGCAGCCGGCCCTCACGATCAAAGAGCCTCCCACGCGGCGCAAGGATTGGAACCTTGCGAATTCGATTAGCTTCGGCGAGCGCGCGGAAGTTGTCCGCTCCAAGAACCTGCAAGCGCCAGAGACCCGTGATCAGCACAATCAGAATGCCCGCGACAATATATTGGGCCGCATGAAGTTTTCCCGCAGAGACCTTCTCAGCCCTTCCATTGGGGCCGACGTCGTTCGGGTCGATATGGTGGGTCATTTGCATGGCTGATCTCAGTTTACGGCGGGAGTCGGTGATCCGTGACTACCACTGTTGTGTCGTAAGTACCGTTTAGACGGTCGAAGTTCGCTTTCACTCGGTGCGTTTGGTGTTATCCAGCAGATAAAAGATGGGAAGCGCGACGACAGTGTTAATCGCGGCACGGATAAATTCATGTCCCCAGTAGATGTGAAAGTTCGTCAGTCCAAGCAGACGGCGGTTGATCAGAAAAAGCAGAAAGCTGTTGATAAGAAAGAATCCGAAGTTGATGAAAATACGCGTCGTAAGGTTTTCAACGTCAACCTGGATGCCAATGCTGGCCGCAATGTAGCCGATGACAGACTTCGCCATGCCGTTGACCCCGATGGGCTGAGCGGTGAGGGCGTCCTGAAGAAGCCCAATGGCCGCACCGGTAAGGGTCCCCGCGACGGGGTTGCGGCGCGAAACGGCAAAGAAGATGGTCACGATCAAGGGGAGATCGAGGATGGCAAGCCGGGGAAAGGGCCGGGGGAGCAGCGCCTGCAGAAGGATCGCGCCCAGCGGAACCAGCAACGCGACGGCAGAGGGAAAGCTGTGCTGCTCTAGCTCTCGACGGGATGTAAAGCTGCGGGTAGCCATGGTGTTTTTAGCAGACTGCTACGGCTGAGGGTTTGGGGACTGGGTCGGGGGCTGAGCCGAGTCCGCTGGAGGCTGAGGTTTGCGAGGCTTAGGCTGTACCGGCTTCGGTGTTGCTGGTTGAGTCGTTGCGTCCGGAGTCGGCGTCTGAGGCACAACCGGATTGGCCGCCTCAGGAGCCCCGGGTCTGAGATCGGCAGCCGAAGGCGTCGCTCCCGGCGAATAACGGTCAGAGTGAAGGGTCGGAAGCGGCTTCGGAACCACGTTGACGGGCGGAGTCTTGGCGGCGGGTGTTGCCGCAGCTCCCGTCTTGGTGGTGTCGTCGTCGCCCTCGTGAATGCTGGGCAGCCGGTCCGCCACGATCTGAGCCGCCGACCGCGCAGCAGCTTCAGCGGCCTGCTGGTCTGCAAGCTGTTTGGCGGCGGCCTGGGCCTCGGCAGTCGCGGCTCCTGCAGCCAGATCCTTCTGGGCCGCAGCAGGCAGCGTAGTCTGGGTCCCGGTGATAACCAGAACCTCCTCAAGCTGATTCAGATTGGCTTCGGGTCGAAGTTGGATGAGCGTGTAAGGCTGATGATCCGGGTCGACCTTGATCGACTCGATGGTGCCGACGGGAAGCCCGCGCGGGTAGACCTGGTCGCCACCCGAGCTGAGCACCTGTTCGCCGGGCTTGATCCGATCATCCGGAGTCAGATTGTTGATGAGAATCTGACCGGTGGTGCTGCCGCGAAGAATCGCACGAATCCGCGTCGTAGCCAGCAGCACGCCCGCCCCCGAGGTCTGGTCGTTGATCAGCAGCACCTGCGAGGTATGCGGGAAGACATCGCGGATCTTGCCGACGATGCCATCCGGAGTAATAACCGCCTGATCCGCCTTCAGACCATCCTTCGCGCCTTTATCTATATAGACCACGCGAGAGAGATCGTTCCCGCTCGTCCCGATCACCTGTGCCGCGACCGTAGTCGACACGTAGTGTTGCTGGAAATCCAGCATGGCCTGCAGACGGTGCCCCTGCATGGCGTCTTCGGCGAAGGAGGCCTGCTCCAGCCGCAGCCGCGCGATCTGCTCCTGGAGGTCATGATTCTCCTGCCGGGTGTGACGCAGATCCACGTAGTTCGACCAGCCATGCCGGAAGGTATAACCGATCCCATGAAAAAATCGCTCAAACGGAGTCACGACGGACACCGCCCAGTAGCGGATAAGCGTAACCTTGCTGCTGTCGGGAGCGCCCGACTCGACCGGGCGGCGAACCTGCACCGCAAGGCCGATCGTCTGGGCCAGCAGGATCGCCACCAGCACCAGAACGTTTTTATACCGTGTAAAGAAAGATTCCATGCGCTAGCACTGATTATCCGCGAAGTTGAGCGCAGACGGAGGTGGCGTGCTGGATGCGGAGACCAACTTTTTCTCTCTTCCCTATCTCTTTTCGCTGTTGAACGAAATCCCCCGCCAGACCGTATTGCCATGAGACCCTGAATCCGATGACGAGGTAAATCCATGCTGCGTTCCGCGCTCCTGCTGCTCCTGGTTGCCCTCCTGCCACAACAAGAGAATGTCCGGTCCTACCCTGATATCGCCGAGGGAGTTGGCCAAAGCTACACGACGGAAGGCCAGTTCAAGATGCCCGAGCACTACCGCGAGTGGGTCTTCCTCACCTCCGGCGTCGACATGAGCTACAGCCCCAAAGCGTCCATGATGGGCCACTCCATGTTCGACAACGTCTTCGTCAACCCCAGCTCCTATCGAGCCTTCCTCCAGACTGGAACCTGGCCCGACAAGACCACGCTCGTGCTCGAGATTCGCGGCGCCGAGGGTGCCAGTTCGATCAACAAGAACGGCCACACGCAATCCCCGGAGATCATGGGCATCGAGGTCCACGTCAAGGACGCGAAGCTCGAAGGCGGCTGGGGATTCTTCGAGTTCGACGCTCCCAAAGGCACCGCCAAAGTGGTGAAGCGCCCCGCCTCCTGCTATGAATGCCACGAGAGTCACGCCGCCGTAGACACGACATTCGTCCAGTTCTACCCCACTCTCCTCGCACTCGCAAAGACAAAAGGCACGCTAAGCCCGGCCTACCTCAAAGAGATCAACGCACCAGCAACAGATAGATAACGCCCACTCTCAACAGCTACTTCGACTGAAAGAGCAGCGGAGCAAACTGGCTCAAATTATCCCGCCACACCATCCACGTGTGATAGCCGGGTGTTTCAATCTGCTTGACCGGCATCTTCTTGCTCTTGAGAAACTCCGCCAGCTTGCGGTTCGGCTCGATCAGCGAATCCTCCGTTCCGCACGCTACCCACAGCAGGCGAAGGTCCGCCGTCTTGGGGTCGAGCGCAGCCAGTCTGTTCTCGTAGTTCAAATTGTGCACAGCCGAGCTGAATCCTCCCACCCACGCAAACTTATCCGTATGCGAGAGCCCAATCGAGAGGCTTTCAAGTCCGCCCATGGACAGTCCGACGATAGCCCGATCGTTGCGATCCTTCGAGACGTGATACTCCGCCTCAACCCGCGGAAGCACCTCCGTAAGGAGCGCCTTGGTAAACAGATCCGTGTTGCGATCAATGGCGGCCGGGTCCTCCCACACATAAAACTGGTGCAGGAAGGACATATCCCCGTAACCCAGCGGCATCACCACTACCATTGGCTTGATCTTGCCCTGGGCCAGCAGATTGTCGAGCATCAGATCCGCGCGACCCACCGCCGTCCAGCCCGAGTCCGAATCGCTCCATCCATGCAGCAGATAGAGCACCGGATACGGCTGCGGAGCCTTCGGATCGTAGCCCGGAGGCGTATACACGTAGTAGCGACTCTGATTTTGCGGCAGCCCCTGAACAATATTCGTTGTGTAGTTGTAGTGGTGCAGAACGCCGTGCGGAACGTCGGCCACCTCCCACAGCTGCGGCGTATCGCCCGGAACCGTCAGCTCATTCGCAACATCAACCAGGTTGATCGTCGTATCCGGATTCGCAGGATCCAGCCGGAAGTCGCCATCCGCCTCAAAGTGATACCCATAGATCTCAGGCGGCAGCGACGGCGTCGTCACCGTCCAGATGCCGGCCGTATCCTTCTTCATCGGCAGCTTCTTCGGAAGCCCGCCCACGACCAGCTCCACCTTGCCGGCCGCGGCATCCTTATAGGCGAAGGTCACCGTCCGATCAGAGTGAACCTCAATCGAAGAGAACGGTTTGATAGCTTGAGCCGAAAGAAACAGCGGCGCGGTGACAGAAGATAACAGGGCCAGACCTCGAGCGACTCTGCGTGCCGTCCGCAGTTTGGTGAATCTCATACGAGCCAGTTTAGACGAGGTTTGCGAATTCGGGCACCGCAACAGCGCATAATAAAGAGAATGGCCTTTCGCTCCGGTTTCGTATCCATCATCGGTCGCCCCAACGCGGGCAAATCCACTCTGCTCAACGCCCTGCTCGGGCAGAAGCTGGCGATCGTCACGCACAAGCCGCAGACGACGCGCACACGCATCCATGGCGTGCTCGAAGTTCCTCTGAAAAAGAAGGCCAAAGGCGAGCCCGGTCACCCCGCCGCGCAGGTGGTTCTGGTCGACACACCCGGCATCCACAAGCCCGACACCCAGCTCGACCGCCGCATGATGCAGGAGGTCCACGATGCGCTGGAGTCACGCGATGCCGTCTTGTTTATCGTCGACGTGACCCACCGCCTGCCAAAGGTCCCCGGCGCAGGAGACAGTGGCAAGACCACAGGCCGCATGGGCATGTCCGCCGCCGAGGACGACTTCGCCCTCTCGCTGATCAAAAAGCTGGAGTGCCCAGTCATTCTCGTCCTCAACAAGATGGACGCGATCCCCAAGAAAGACCTGCTCCCGCTGATCGCGCACTGGTCCACACTGCATCCGTTTGCCGACGTGATTCCCATCTCAGCCCGCAAGAAGGAGGGCCTCGATCTTCTTCTCGAGAAGGTCGTCGGACAGCTCAAAGAGGGCCAGCGCTACTTCCCCAAGCATCAACTGACTGACCAGCCTGAGCGCTTCCTCGTCGCCGAACTCATCCGCGAAAAGATTCTCATGCTCACCGGCGAAGAGGTCCCCTACGCCACCGCGGTCGTCATCGAGAAGTTCGAAGAGCCCGCCTCCATGAAGAAGATGAAGGACGGCAAGCTGCCCGTGACGAAGATCTCCGCCGCAATCTTCTGCGAGCGCACCGGACAGAAAGCAATCCTCATCGGCAAGCAGGGCGAGATGCTGAAGCGCATCGGCACCGCAGCCCGCAAAGACATCGAACCACTCCTCGGCACACGCGTCTTTCTCGAACTCTTCGTCAAGGTTCAGGAAGAGTGGCGCTCCAGCCGCGGCTTCGTCGAAGACCTCGACTGGCGTCGGCAGTTGGAGTTAATTGCAGAAAAACAGCAGACGGAAGAGTGAGATGGGAGCCAGACGGCCAGCGCTACCCAAGGTATCTGAGGAGATGCAGCGCCGGTCGAGTCTGTTGATAGACGAGGTACAACGGTGGCCTGAGACACGGATAGGCCGCATGTTTGGCATGTTCAGCATCTATCGGGGCGACACGATCTTTGCCTTGCTTCCCGGCACCAGAGGGTTGGAGCAGCCGAACACAATCGCAACGAAACTGAATGAACCTGGACCGACTGAGCGTGAAAAGTGGCAAAGCTTCGCGGTCGAAGACGATGACAAACTTGCAGCAGCCCTGAAACGCCTGGAGAAGGCGTATCGCAAAGCAAGAAAGTAGCGATTCAAAGTAGCTATTCTTTGACGCTGACGCCCAGAGCTTTCATCTTGCGATACAAATGACTGCGTTCAAGACCCAGCCCCTCAGCGGCGCGGCTGACATTGCCATGAAACTCATCTAATTTTTTCAAAATGTAGTCGCGTTCATACGCCTCACGAGCCTGCAGCAGGCTGGTGAACTCCTCGCGTCCATTACCCTTGTTGGAGTCCTTGGCCGAGTCGCGATAGACCAGCATCGGCAGATGTTTGCGCTCGATGCGTTGCGTCTTCGGGTTCAGGATCAGCACGCGCTCAACAAGATTGCGCAACTCACGCACGTTGCCCGGCCAGTGGTATTGCTTCAAAGCAGCAAGCGCATCTTCGGTCATCTCGACGTGAGGACGGCCGTACTCAGCGCCAAACTGCTGCAGAAATTCTTTGACGAGGAGAGGAATATCCTCCTTGCGGTCGCGCAGAGGCGGCACAAAAAACGGAATGACATTGAGGCGATAGAACAGGTCTTCGCGAAAGTTGCCGCGAGCGATCTCCTCTTCAAGATCCTTATTCGTCGCGGCGATCACCCGCACATCGACGTGCACAGGATGCGAAGCGCCGACCGGAAGAAAGCGCTGCTCATCGAGCGCCCGCAACACCTTGGCCTGTGTCTTCAGGCTCATGTCGCCAACCTCGTCGAGGAACAACGTTCCTCCGTCCGCGCGCTCAAACGTTCCGCGCTTCTCAGTGGGCCCACCCGGCACAGCTCCGTGGCGATAACCGAAGAGTTCGCTCTCGATGTAATCCTCTGGAATCGCCGCGCAGTTGAGTTCCACAAAAGGCCGGTCTTTGCGCAGACTCTCCGCATGCATCGCTCTGCCGACAAGCTCCTTCCCTGCCCCCGACTCCCCATAGATCAGCACGCGCCCGTTCGTAGGAGCCATCAGCTTGATCTGCTGGCGCAGCGCCTTCATGGGAACAGAGTTTCCTGTCACTGTTCCCTTCGCAAGCTGACGCGAAAACTCCTGGTTATCCTCGCGCATCTGCCGAGCCTTCATCGCATTCTTCAAGACGATCAGCGTGCGGTCGAGCGAGAGAGGCTTCTCCAGAAAGTCGTACGCCCCAAGCTTGGTAGCACGCACCGCAGCTTCAATCGTGCCGTGGCCGCTGATGATGACGACCTCAGGAACATTGCTCGACTCCATCTGACGGATCTCGGTCAAAGTATCGAGGCCGTCGCGATCCGGCAGCCAGATGTCGAGCAGGACGACATCGTAGGCAGCATCCCGCAGTAGCTCGAGCGCTTCACCGGCAGTAGCGGCAGTGGTGACGAGATAGTCCTCTTCACGAAGGATGCTTTCGAGCGACTCGCGAATCTCGGCTTCGTCGTCAACGATGAGTACGTGGTTCATTGGGGGCCTCTGGGGAGGGTGGAGGCAAAGTCGTCCTCTGCTTTGGTGTTGCTGTGAACTGGAGTGTCCGCGACAGACTCAACCTCAACCGTCGGCTGATGACCGTTCTGCGGCGTGGCGAAGGCACTTAAGGCCGCCGGCGCTTCCGGGTCGCTGTCAGGCGAGAGAGCCGGACGCAGTTCGATGATGAACCTCGCGCCCGCAGGTTCATTCTTCTCCGCGCGAATAGTGCCCTGATGCTCCTGGATAATCTTCGCGGCAATCGCGAGACCCAAGCCCGTGCCACGCTGCTTGGTCGAGAAGTAAGGCAGAAAGAGGCGCTCGCGCATGTCATCGGTAAGGCCCGAGCCACTGTCCGCAATCGCAAGCTCGACCATTCCGTTCTCCAGCAGACAAGTGCTGATCTGCAGCTCGCGATAGAGACTCTGCTGCATCGCCTCAGCGGCGTTATCGATGAGATTGCCAAGCGCGCGTTTCAGCGCCTCAGGATCCGCCATCACCAGCGGCAGGTCGGGGCTCATCTTGCGCACGACGCGAACCGTCTGCATCCGTCCAGCAAACAGCGCGAGCGAGTTCTCGACAATCGTGTTGAGGTCCGCAGGCTTTGGCCGCGCCGTCGGAAACTCCGCAAGCGCGGCAAACTGATCGACGAGCGACCGCATGCTCTCGACCGACGAGGTAATCACCTCCGAACATCGACGAATGACAGCGATCGAGGGCGGCTCCGGAGCGCTGGCAGGCGTGGCCTCAGCGACAGCACGCGCAAGGCGGTCGATATGGCGGCGAATCTGTTCCGCACTCAGACTGATCGGCGTGAGCGGATTCTTGATCTCATGCGCCACACGCCGCGCCACCTCCTTCCACGCCGACTGCTTCTGCGCCCGCAGCAGCTCCGTCGCATTTTCAAGCACTATCACATAGCCCTGATGCTCGCGCCGCATTCGTTCGGTCGCCGCCGGCATCTCCAGCAGCGCGACCGTAGCCAGTAGGTTCATCGTCCCGCCAAACCTGTCGTCCGAGCTCTGCGGAAAGCCGGGAATCTCGATCTCACTTGACGCCGACCCCATGCGATGGCTGCGTTTAATCAACCGATCAAGCACCTCAGAGACCTCAGGCGGAAAGACCTCCTCCATCACCAGCCCATAGAACGGCCTCTGCCCACCCGGGTCCATCATCTCGCTAAGCGCCCGGTTAGCAAGGATGATCCGGCGATCTGTATCGAGCGTCGCCACGCCATTCGGAATCGTCTCAAGCATCGTCTCAAGCTCGCCGCGCCTGGCCTCAAGCGCCGTATTCGCCGCGCTAAGCTGCACCGTAGACTCCTCCACCGCACGCCGGCTGCCCTCAAGATCCGCCGCCATATGGTTGAAGCTCCGCACCAGCTCCCCCAGCTCTTCGGTCGCGCTCTCCTGCACGCGATGGCCGTAGTCCCCCTGCGCGATAGCCTCCATCGCATCCGCCAGCGCCTCCACGGGCTTGGTCACCTGCTTCGACAGATGCAGCGCAAGCCAGCACGACGCGAACAGAGCAAGGCTCGTCATCATCAGCAGCAGGAGCATATAAAGATCCCGAATCTGACGCCGCTCGCTATAGAGCACCCAGTACGCATCCGCCGCCTTGCGCAGATTGGTCATCGTCGCCGCCATCCCAAACGGCATCGGTAGGCCAACCACGACAGTCTCGCCCTGTTTCAAAGTCGTTGCGCCGAGCGCGTAGTCCGTGGCGCCAAGAGAAAAAACCGGCTGGTCCATGCGCTGGGCAGCAGCAAGAATCGCAGCATCCACGGGATCGGCAGGCGCCTGAGCGCTCGACTTATCCATATCGGCGGCCACCTGATCGGGGAGCCACACCTTAACCTTCGCCGTCGCGCCAGTCCCCTGCGGCATGTGAAACGAAGCCACCACGCGGCCCTCGCGATACACGATCGCAAAGCCATTCTGCAGCGTAATCTCGTGCTGTCGCAGAACCTCATGGATCGCCTCGCGATTCCGAGACGCAGCCGGCGCGACCGCCTGAGCACTCCCAGGCAACGACCCATGGTTCGAGCGGCGTCCCGAACCCCGACCCGAAGCAGCTTCGCTCCCACCACCCGCCGCCTTGGCCACAGGAGCAACCACCGGCGCCGCCGGCAAACTCGCAGCGATCGAATCCGCCTCAGCACGAGCATTCGCCGTCGTATAGTGCGCCAGCTCCAGCGCCATGTTATTGCTGTCTTCGCGCATGTCCGTAACCGGCTGCGTAAACCAGCGATCGACCGCGCGGTTCATCAGCTGATAGCTGAACGCAAACATCGAAGCAATCGGAACCAGGCTCACCAGCACCGCGCCCCACAGCATCCGCGTGCGCAGACGCGTGCCCATCACCCGGCTGCGCTGGTCGGCATACAGCTTCAGCACATTGCGGACCAGCATCAGCAGCACCGTAACAAACAGCAGAAACGCCACAATCGACAGCCCAGTAAAGATGACCGTCTGCTGCGTGCTGGCAGGCTTTGGCAGCTGCGTATTGAACGCATTCAGCGTCGCCAGAGCCACAAACAGGATGAGCAGGCACGCGCCCAGCGCCACGATCCAAATCTTTCGCCGGTTCGCAGTCGTGCCCATCGCCCGCCCTCCCACTCCCCTGATTCAGTCCCCCCGATTATATGCGGCCACCAGCGCTTCCTTCGCTCCATCCCCAACAACCGCGGCGGCTGGACCAATTTCCCTGTGGGTGTACAAGCGAGTCAATGCAGTCATGGCCGTTTTCTCTCAAGGAAACCGGCACTGCGGTATATCTTCCACTCCACAGCAACAGGGAAATTGCTCTAAACGAGCTTCGCCACCGCCTGCCACTCACGCTTCTGCGCCTGCGCCACCGCACCATAAGTCAGCACACCGTTGAAGGTATTCACGCCCTCGGCGATGCCCTTGTCTTCGCTGATCGCCGCATTCGCCCCCAGCCGCGCCAGCTTCAGCACGTAAGGAAACGTCGCATTCGTCAAAGCAAGCGTCGAGGTATTCGGCACCGCGGCAGGCATATTCGTCACGCAGTAGTGCACAACGCCGTTCACCTCGTACGAAGGATTCGAGTGGGTCGTCGGGTGCGCCGTCTCAATGCACCCTCCCTGATCGATCGCTACATCCACGATCACCGCACCCTTCTTCATCTTCGCCACCATCGCCTTTGTCACAATCTTCGGCGCAGCAGCACCCGGAATCAGAACGCCGCCGATCACCAGATCAGCCTCCCGAACCGCATGCTCGATGTTGTAACTATTCGACGCAACCGTATAGATCCGGCCGCCAAAGATGTCATCCAGCTCCCGCAGCCGATTCAGGTTCAAATCAATCAGCGTCACCTTCGCGCCCATGCCCAGCGCAATCTTCGCGGCGTTTGTCCCCACAATACCGCCGCCAATAATGCAGACGTTCCCCGGAGGCACGCCCGGAACCCCGCCCAGCAGAACGCCACGCCCGCCATGCTCCTTCTCAAGATAAGCTGCGCCAACCTGCACGCTCATCCGTCCGGCAACCTCGCTCATCGGCGTCAGCAGCGGCAACGCTCCCGCGCGATCGCGAACCGTCTCATACGCAATCCCCGTCACCTTCGAGGTAAGCAGCGCATCCGTCAGGTCGTTCAGCGGTGCCAGATGAAGATACGTAAAAAGAACCAGGCCCTCGCGAAAGTTCTTGTACTCCTTCTCGACCGGCTCCTTCACCTTGACCACCATCTCGGCCAGCCGCCACACATCGTAGGCTGAGCCGACGATCTCGGCACCCGCAGACTGGTACTCGTCATCCGGCATAGCCGACAGCGCGCCAGCATCATGCTCCACGAGAACCTTGTGTCCTGCCTCGACCAGTGCTTTAACGCCGGCCGGGGTTACCCCTACGCGGCTCTCGTGATCCTTAACTTCCTTGGGCACACCAATAATCATTCGCCTGTCTCCACTTTGCTTGACGCTTCTTTCGATTGTATCTATTTGCACCGAAACGATGTCACAGGAGGATGAGAAGCCCCCGCTAAGACTTAGTTCCAGAAGCGAACCCAGACGAGGACAAGACGAGGACAATATCAGGTAAGCGGAGACTAAAACGCAGCAACCGGCTCAACTTCGATTAGATTGGGCAGATGCCAGAAATCGTCGCAGACGATTTAAACTCAGGCGATTTAGACCAGACCAGGCCAGACCGTCGCCTGCTGCTGGTGCTGCTGATCGTCCCCGTGCTCCTCTCGCTGGCCGCGGTGTGGGCCCTCGATCATACTCGGGCAAACAAATCGCTCTTTTCCATCACGAATCTGGTGGGGCCAACCACGCGCAGCCTGCTCGCCGGCGATGGTATTACGGTCTGCACCGAGGAGATGGGAACTCGCGGCAATCCCATCTGCTTCCACGCCGCGCGCATGCCGGCCACAGCAGTCGTCGTCGCCTCGGGCATTCGGCTCCTGGGCGACCGCTACCTTCCGGTCGTCTGCTTCAAGACGATTCTTCTGTTGTTGCCCGTCGAGTTTGCCATCTATCTCGCATGGTGCTGTCTGCCGCAGCCACCCGGTCGCAGAGCCGTGGCGATCCTGCTGCTTCTCGTTCCGTTCCTCATTCCGGCGTTTCTGGCCGACGTCACCAATCTCCAGGTAGACGAAGGGTTCTCCTACAGCTTTCTGGCGCTGGCCACGGCGATTCTGTTCCTCAACCGGGCCGCCGTCGGCAGCACTCGAAGGACAAGCCTGCGCGGTATTGGCAAGGCTCTGCTGTTCGCCGTAGCGCTCGATGGCCTATACCTCTCGAAGAGCGGGATGCTGCTGGCCGTGTTGGTACTGTTGGTGGGGTTCCTCGCATTGGAGAAGCAGACAAGGCTGCGTTGGCTCGTCCTCCTGCTGGTTGCGGCAGCTCCCCTCGGGTGGGCACTGCATCAACATCACGCCAGTGGCCGATACAGCGTGGGAACCAGCTTCGACGGAATCAATCTGCACAAGGGCAACAACGCCGGGTTTCTTCAGAACTACCCGCCGGTGCACGGCGACTCGCTCGACTGGTACGACTTCGAACTGAATCGTGGCGTAAGCTTCCCGGACGAGTGGAGCTTCAACGACTATCACCGGCGAGCGGCCCTCGAGTATCTACGGACTCATCCCCGGGAGACTCTGTCAGGAGATCTCCGCAAGCTGAAAATCCTCTTCTTCTCGTTCGAAAAGTACGGCTCGACCGCGAACTCTGGTGCTCGACGTCTGATCGAAATCGCCGGGATGCTGACCTTCAGGCTGATCTTCTGGACCGCGACGGCCAGTGCAGTCTTCCTGCTGCTTCGACACTGTCTTCCAGCCGACCGATCGTTGCGCGTCGCGGCGGCCACGTTTCTTGCCCTGGTCGCAGCCTCCACACTTCCCTACCTGGCCGGCTTCGCCTACACCCGCCACGTCAGCATCCTCATCTATCCCTCGGCGCTCTTCTGCTGTCGGCTGCTGTGTGAACCAGAACGGGACTAACACAGAAGAGGCATGCTTACTGGTTAGGTTAGGTGCTGAAATACAGCTTGCTAAAGGAATACACTAGTGTGAGTCTCTTTTTAGGATCGATCGCAAACACCTATGTCTTCGAATAGTTTTCAGATGCGTTACTCCCGCATTCACAATATGCGGTCACTTTTCAGCCTCTTTTCCAGCGACCTTGCTATCGACCTCGGCACGGCGAACACGCTCGTCTTCGCGCATGGCAAAGGCATCATCGTCAACGAGCCCTCCATCATCGCGGTGAACAAGATCACCAACGAGGTTGAAGCCGTCGGCAAAGAGGCCAAGGAGATGCTCGGCCGCACGCCGGGAAACATCGTCGCCATCAAGCCCATGAAGGACGGCGTCATCGCCGACTTCCGCCACACCGAAAAGATGCTGAACTACTTCATCCAGAAGGCGCACAACCGGAAGATGATGGTTCACCCGCGCATCGTCATCGGCGTCCCCTCCGAGATCACCCAGGTAGAAAAACGAGCCGTCATGGACTCCGCCTATCGCGCCAAAGCCTCCGAGGTTCACCTGGTCGAACAAGCCATGGTCGCCGCCATTGGCGCGGGTTTGCCCATCACCGAGCCAGGTGGAAACATGGTCGTCGACATCGGCGGCGGGACTACGGATATTGCAGTGATCTCGCTCGCAGGCATCGTCTACTCGCGCTCCGTACGCATGGCCGGAAACCAGATGGACGAGGCCGTGATGACCTACCTCAAGCGGAAGTACAACCTGCTCATCGGCGAGCGCACCGCGGAGCAGATCAAGATCTCGCTTGGCTCTGCCTACCCGCTCGACAAGCCCATCTCGATGGAGGTCAAAGGCCGCAACCTCATCGAGGGCGTGCCGAAGACCATCACCATCGAAGACTCCGAGATCCGCGAAGCCCTCAGCGAGTGCATCGCAACCATCATCAACGCCATCCGCGTAGCCCTCGAGCGTACTCCGCCCGAGCTCTCCGCCGACATCTCCGACCGCGGCATCGTGCTCACCGGCGGCGGCGCTCTCATCAAGAACCTCGACAAGCGTATCCGCGAAGAGACCGGGCTTCCCGTCTCCATCGCCGACGATCCCCTCGCCTCCGTCGTCCTCGGAACAGGAAAGATGCTCTCCGACTTCAAACTGCTCCGAAAGATCTCAATCGACTAATCAAGACACTGTTGCGACGGTTCCACCTTGGTTACAGGGAAGGTCTCGGGCTCAATCCGGGACCTTTCTGTTTTAGGGAATCTGTCCTGCCGGACGGGCCTCGTGCGCGGAGCGCGGGCGTTCGCACGCCTTTTTAGAGCTTCGCGTGGTCCTCCCGTTGGTCGGAATCAATCTTCCTCGCGACCAACGGGAGCGCCAAGCGAAGCGGTATACAAGTCACGAAGTGACCGCCGAATCGGGGTCCCCGCAAACAGGTCTTCGTTTGCGGGGTGACTGAGCGCAGGGCGCCCGTCCGGCAGGACAGAGTCTCTCCCCAAAAAATAAAGTTGAAAACCGTGGCGTATTTTTAGCCCCCAAAATAACGACTGCTAAAACACCATCTCAGCCACGCAAATCACCACACTCACACCATCAAAACACCACGTCAAAACACCCGTTTTTCGCAAAATCCCCTTATTTTTCGCACATTCCACCACCCCAGAAAAATATCCAAAAACGCTACCCAAAGTCCTCTAGGAGAGGTCAGGAGGATTCGTAAGACTAACCCGAATCCGGTCGATCCGCCGGTCCGTGCTAGCCAGCACCTCCAGCCGAAGCCCATCCTCTTCGACCACCTCGCCCGGCAGCGGGATATGCCCCGCAATCTCCGAGACCAAGCCCCCAAGTGTCGTAGATTCATAGTGTTCTGGAAGCCGTAGAGCCGTCGGATCGTCCCGCGTATCGCGAAGATCCTTCAACTCCTCCCCCTCTCCCCCCTCACCAGACTCCACCGCCAGCTCTTCGGGCTCATGCAGCTCCCCATCCTCAGCAGGCCGCGTAACGCGTTGATTCGGCTCAAACTGATCGGCAAAAAGATCGCGCAAACGCGAGAGCTCAAAAGATCCAGAGACGACGTAGGCACCGTTAGGTTCGCGAATCGGCTCATCATCCGCTTCAGGCTCGTCGTGCTCATCCGCGATGTTCCCGACGATAGCCTCAAGTAAATCCTCAATGGTGACAAGGCCTGCAACGCTTCCGTACTCGTCGATGACAATGCGCATATGCTGCTTTTCACGCTGCATCTCGCGTAGCAGCTCAGCCACTTTCTTCGTCTCGGGAACAAAGGCCGCGGGACGCTGAATTTGCGCAACCGTGCGGGTATTGGCTTCAGCGTCAAGCACTTTGAGCAGGTCATGAGCGAAGCCGATGCCCGTGACGTGATCAAGCGAACCGTTGTAGACCGGGACGCGGGAGAAGGCATGTTCGTTGATGGTAGCGGTGAACTCCTGCAGGGTGAGGGTGCCGGGAACAGCGAAGATCTCAGGGCGAGGCGTCATGACCTCGAGAACGACCTTGTCACCAAACTCCACAGCAGACCGGACCAATTCGCGATCAGACTCTTCGAGGATGCCCTCCTCCTCGCCGGCTTCGAGGAGAGCATCCATGGCCTCGGAGGGATGGTCTTCTTCGGTGGCGTCTTCTGGCTCGGCAAGGGCGGCAATGGAGAGAAGCAGTTGCAGCAGCATGGTGACGGGAAGGATGAGATAGAAGAGCGTCTGCAGAAGAGGAAGGATGCGCGCGATCCAGAGGCCGCGGGTGCGGGAGAAGAGGAGTTGCGGTAGCAGACGGTCGAAGATGAGGATGAGAAGGATAAGTTCGAAGACGGCGCGCAGAACCTCGCCGAGGGTGGGCGTGCGGGCGAGGGTGGGAACCAGGCTGGTATGGGTGTAGAGGCGAAGGCCGGAGAACAAAGCCAGGGCGGCCAGCGTGAGTTGGCGAAGGACTGAGGCGGAGAGGGCGATGGACTCGCGACCAAGGCGTAGACGGGGTTCGACGACACGCTCCCAGGCGTCGATGTTGTCCTGGTACTCGCGGGCGAGGAACTTGCCCATCTCGGAGTAGACGCGATCGACGTAGGCGGCTAACGCGAGGATACCCAGAAGAAGGATGAGAGCGAGGGAGTAGAAATAAGCGGGGGTCATTTGGAGCCTCGCGCCGTTTTCTTGTTTGGCATGCCGGCTTTTTTAATAGGTCGAATCGAAGGTGATTTTTTCGAAGCTGCTGGCACCTTTTTCGGACTGGAGGGCTTCTTTTTGGCTGTGTGTGACGACGACTTTTGCGGCAGCTTCGTGGCCCGTTCGGTGAGTGAGTTTGTCGTAAGGCGGAGCTGGCGGCGGAGAGCGGCTTCGCGGGTGGCCATCTCTCCGTTGTCGGTCTCGTGGTCAAGACCGGAGAGATGAAGCAAGCCGTGGAGGAGGAGTATTTTTACTTCGTCGCGCAGAGAGTGCCCATAAGAAGCAGCCTGAAGTGCGGCGGTTTCGAGCGAGATTGCGAGGTCTCCAGCATGAAGGTGGGCGATCTCTGCGGGCGTGGGAAAGCTGAGGACGTCGGTGGGTTTGTTTTTGCCGCGAAAGGATTTGTTGAGCCGCCGGAGGGTAGGATCGTCTGCGAGCAGGACCTCGACTTCGCCCCGAAGGCCGAGGGCAAGTCGAGCACGCTTGAGAAAGTCGGTGAGGCTGGAGCGGGACAGCGTCGCTTCAAGACCAGCCGCTGGTTCGATGGTGATCATTGGATTGGCTTCGGCGTCTGGGCTGCTGAGGAGGCCGGTTGGTAGACGCGGACGTAGTCGACGAGCATCTTCTGGGGGAAGGTGGTGGCTTCGTCGGGGTTGCCGGGCCAGCCGCCGCCTACAGCCAGGTTGAGGATGATGAAGAAGGGGTGGTCATAGACCCAGTAAGTGCTGGGGGGCAGGTCGGCTGGGGTTCGTTCGACAATGAGGTGATCGTCGAAGAAGAACTTGATATCGTTAGGTGCCCACTCAACGGAGTAGAGGTGGTAGCCGGTGGTGACGGATTCTCCGGGCGGGAGTGGAAATTTCGAGGAGATGGGTTGGGTGCCACTGTAGCCGGGGCCGTGGAGAGTGCTGTAGATGGTGTGGGGATCGCCGATGTTTTCGATGATGTCGATCTCGCCGGACTTGGGCCAGGGATTGGTGTCGATGTCGTCACCCAGGAGCCAAAAGGCGGGCCAGATGCCTTTGCCGGTGGGAAGCTGGATGCGGGCTTCGAAGCGTCCGTAGGCCTGGGAGAAGAGGCCTTTGGTGTTAAGGCGGGCAGAGGTGTAGTGGCGCGGGATGCCGTCAGAACCGATGAGGTCTTCTTTGCGGGCGGTGATGACGAGGTGGCCATCTTCCTGATGAGCGTTCACGGCGCGGTTGGTGTACGTCTCAAGCTCGTTGTTGCCGAAGCCTTTGCCGCCGGTTTCCGAGACCCACTTGGCGGGATCGGGGGAGGAGCCGTTGGGGCCGTTGAACTCGTCGCTCCAGGTGAGGCGCCAGTTGGAGTTTGGAGTCGCTGGGGATTGCGCGACGAGGGTCGTTCCAACCGCGAGGAGAACAAGGCAGGCGCGGGTGAGCGTCAGGCCGGAGCGGATGGGCGCGGGAATGGAGGGAGTACTTGGGGGTTCGATGGTGATCATCGTGAAGAACGGTTGCAATATCAACAGGGGGCTGGATTGGCCCCCTGTGATTGATTATCGCAGATTGGTTGAATTTATTGGGGTTTAGGTATGGGTTTGGCTGTGGGCGCGAGGTTGGGGTCGGGCATGGCAACTTCGCCGATGGGAAGAGGAAGCTGCTGCTGCGCCTTGCCGTAGCTGTCGTAGGCTCGGACGATGCGTTGGACGAGCTGGTGGCGGACGACATCGACGTCTTCAAAGTGGCAGAAACGAATGCCTTCGACGCCGTCGAGGACGTGGAGGGCTTCGAGGAGGCCGGATTTCTTGGGATTGGGCAGGTCGGTCTGGGTGAGGTCGCCGGTGATGACGGCCTTGGAGTTGTTGCCGAGACGGGTGACGAACATCTTCATCTGTTCCATGGTGGTGTTCTGGGCTTCGTCCATGATGATGAAGGCGTCGGAGAGGGTACGGCCGCGCATGAACGCGAGCGGGGCGACCTCGATAACGTTGGACTCAAGGAGCTTGTCGACCTTGATGGGGTCGAGGAGATCATAGAGGGCGTCGTAGAGGGGGCGGAGGTAGGGGTCGACCTTTTCCTGGAGCGATCCGGGGAGGAAGCCGAGGCGTTCGCCGGCTTCGACTGCGGGACGGACCAGGATGATGCGGCTGACTTTTTTGGCCATGAGCGCGGAGACCGCCATGGCCACAGCGAGGTAGGTCTTTCCGGTGCCGGCGGGGCCGAGGCCGAAGGTCATGTCTGACTGTTCGATGGCTTCGACGTACTTGCGCTGGTTGGGCGAGCGGGGCTGAACCATGCGCTTGACGCCGGCGGAGCGCTGTTTGCCGGTGTCGACGATGGACTTAAGGGTTGCGGCGGGGTCGGCGACGAGGAGCTTAAGCATGCCGTTTAGTTCGCCGTTGTGGAGATTGACGCCGGATTTTCGGAGGGTGTCGAAGTCGGTGAAGAGTTGTTCGACGCGGGCAACGTTGGTGGCTTCGCCGGTAACGTGGATAGCGTCGGAGCGGAGATCGATCGTGACGTTGAGTTTGTCCTCGAGGAGGCGGAGGTTTTCGTCGTGGGTCCCGTACAGGGGCTCAATGCCAGGTGTGATTTCCAGGGATTTTTTAATCAAGTAGTGTGCTGACCTCCGTCAGGGGGAGCTGGGTTGAATGCTTGGCCGGTTGACTTGGGAGTTTTAAAGGGGAAGAGCAGGCACTGACTGGTGGCGCATTGGCTGCGCCCTTTGACTGCGACCGGGATGGCGGAAGGTGCCAATCTAGTGTCGAAGATGGGCAAAGAGTAGAACGTCGGGGAGATGGCGTCAAGGGGCAAATGATGAATAGATTTTGGTGCAGAACCGGGATGGGATCGCGGTACGACATGTTTTCTACAAATTGGATGCTTTTTTAGGGGTTGAAGCAGCATTTTCGGACAGAAGAAGAGTTGACCGAAGGGCATGGTTTCCGTAGACTTAGATATTGCAGGGAGTGCGGCAGGCTTGTTTAGCGCTGCTCAAGGCTGAGACTGGATACAGAGTCGGCTGGCCTTGAGCCTGCATCCCATTTTCCCCTACAAATGTACGGGTTGAGAGAAGAGAGTTTATGGCAAATCATGTTTCGTCTTTGAAGCGCGCACGTCAGACCGTAGCCAAGACCGCGGTAAACCGTTCGAACAAGAGCAAGCTGCGTGGCACCCTGCGCCAGCTGCGGGAGTCGATCGCCAAGGGCGACCACGCCGCCGCAACCACCCAGTACCGCGAGACCGCGTCGATTCTGGACAAGAGCGTGCAGAAGGGCGTTCTGCATAAGAACACCGCCAGCCGCTACAAGAGCCGCTTGAATGCGCGCGTGAAGGCTGTTGCGCCGAAGAAGGCTGCTTAGTTTTCAGTCGTTGATGGGACGCTGATTTTTTTGGCGTAGAGATTAGGAAAAGGCTGGCTTGCGGGAGACCGTGGCCGGCCTTTTTCTGTTTGCCTCAATTGTCGGCAAACCGACAATCCGGTTGTACCCATGTCCCCATCGAGACATGATGCACCTCGTTTTTGCTAAGGTTCTTGTCTCTCTGCAGGCTTATGGACTTTGCTCTACCAGGCGAAAGTTTGGGGGGAGAGCTTATTGAGGAGTGTCCTTTGGACGGTCGGAGCTGGAAGGTCTGTCTGAGGGTTTGTCTGTGGGGAGGGTATAGAGGGTGGGCGGTTTGCGGTGCTCCTCGGGCACCGGGTCGCCAGTGGCTTGAGCGGCATCGCCGGAGGGTTCCGTGGCAGGAACTGCATTTGCAGGTGGAGGCGTTTGAGTCAAATCAGGGGCGGTTGTGTTCGCTGTGGTGGGTGCGACGGCGTTCGCGGGCTGGGCTTCGGGTTGAACGGTGGAATCGGCTTCTTCTGTTGACGGGGAGAGCTGGCTGACGAAGTGGACCGGGAGATCGTTCTCTGGCGGGGCAGAGGTCTGAGCTAGTTTGACTGCGTTTTCTTCTTTAGGGGTGAGAGGCGGGAGACGATAGATCTCGATAGCGTCGGCGTGGATGAGGGCGAGGGAGAGGCCGTCCGGGGCGAGGGCGAAGTTCTGGCCTGCGCGCTCTACGGGGGTGCAGTCGGCGTGGAAGACCTGCTTGCCGCTGTCGGTCTGATAGACAACGACGGTTTGCGCTGAGATCTCGTCCGCGCTGATGGGCTGATCGGCTACGGCAGAGGAGTGGAGGAGAACCCGGCTGAGCGCAAATCGGCCGCTGGATGGGGCGTAGACGAGAGACGGAGCGATGAAATCGCCAAAGAGACCCTGCTCCCACATCTCCTGGCCGCGCATGTTGAAGCCGCCGACGGCACCGATAGTCTGACCGGTGCGACAGCCGAAGACGATGAACTCGCTGTGGCTGACAAAGAGGGGGAAGGGCGGACAGGTGGAGTCGAAGGGAGAGAGTTCGTCGACCTTGCCGGCGTAGGAGTGGAAGTCGAAGGCGTAGTGTTGATGGCCTTGATCGACGGTGGAGAGGTATCCGGCGACAGAGACGGGAAGGCCTCCGGCGCCTCTGGAGCGGACAGCGCCGGCAGGGCTTGCTTTGACTTGAGTGCCGGGTTCGGTTGGGACGTGAAGGCGATAGAAGTTGATCTGGACGACCTTCGGCTCCGGAGCCGGTTCAACCGAGGTGGGGCCGAAGAGCGGAGTCTTCGGCTTGCGAGCAGGGGGGGTGCGTTTGACAGTCTCTACGGTGAGCAAGTCAGCATCGGGGGAGAGGATGACGACAGCGATGCGGCGATCGTCTGTGGAGAGAAAAGGGTGCTCTGCGAAAGGCTGGCCGGTCGCCAGGTTGGCGAGTGGAGCAAAGGTGGTGAGCGTGTCGCGGATGCGCAGGAGGAAGTGGCCGTGTCCGAGGCTCCAGAGATATTGGCCGTGGTCGTGGGTGCGCCAGGTGGTACGGGCCAGAACGTGCCCGGAGGGTAGCTCGAGCAGGACGGCGTCGATGGTGCGGTCCATGTCGTCTTCGGGCTCGTCAGGCAGGCGCTTGAGGAGGTGACGGGCACTGAAGGTGAGCAGAAGATGCTGGTTGTCGACGTAGTGGATCGTCAACATGGAGCTGCCTGCGAGAAGGAACTGCTCAGAAAGGGGTTGGAAGCCGAACGGCTCCAGGGGCAGGCGCAACAGAGGTTCGGGGCCGCGGGCTGCGAAGAGGGGGAGAGCGAGGGAAAAAAGCAGAACACCCATGAGCGGGAGGCGGCGACGAAACGTCGAAATGAGAGATTTGGGAACCATCATGGGGGTAGACGCGTATCTCTGCTCACTGAGAACGCTCGAGTAATGCTTTCACAGACGCGCGGGCGACGCCAATGTATGCGGGCGACCGGGTGAAAATAACGACCGGCGTTCCGTTGGTGATACAAAGGCTGCAGAAATTCTGCAGGAAAAGGATGATGAAATGTTGAATGTGTGGACGTTGGGAGTGCCTGGCACAATGAGACGGCAGGCTGGACTTGGTGCAATGATTGCCCTGGCTACAGCGGTTGCCTGGAGTGCGGGGTTGGCACAGCAGACCAGGCTGGTAAGCGACAGCAGCAAGCCAACAGAGACTTATCTACCGATTCCGGGATTCGATACGACCTCCCTGGATGCTTCGGTTGATCCGTGTAATGACTTTTACAAGTTCGCCTGCGGGAAGTTCGCGGCGAATCATCCTATCCCTGCAGATCAGGCGGGCGTGGATCAGTTTTACGCACTGTACAACGTGAACACCCAGTCGTTGTATGGAATTTTGACCAAGGCGGCTGCCGGTGGCGCGGGGCGTTCGCCGGACGAACAGAAGATTGGCGATTACTACAAGGCTTGTATGGACACAGACCTGATCGAGACAAAAGGAGTTGCCCCTGCCGAGCCGTTGCTCAGTGAAATCGATGCAATGAAGAGCAAGGAAGAACTGCCAGCCTTGGCGGGCAAGCTGCAGCGGATCGGCGTGAATGTGTTCTTCGGCTATGGAGAGCAGCAGGACTTCAAGGACGCGACCAAACAGATCGCGTCTGTGCAGCAGGGCGGGCTCGGATTGCCGGAAAAAGACTACTACCTGCGAACGGGAGCGAAAGATGTTGAGCTTCGGGATCAGTATGTCGCACACGTCGCGAAGATGCTGGAGCTGGCGGGCAGCTCGCCGGAGAAGGCTACGAAGGATGCTCATTCGATTCTGATGTTCGAGACGGCACTGGCCAAGGCGTCGATGGGTGTGACCGAGATGCGCGACCCGGAGAAGACGTACCATCTGCAACCTATTGCCAAGTTTGAAGCGACAGTGCCGGGGATGAACTTTGGAGAGTTTCAAGATGCGATCCATTCGCCGCGCGTGAGCGAGATCAATAATGCGACGCCGGAGTTCTTCCCTGCTCTAATGAAGGAGATTCACGCGACGGATCTAGAGACATTGAAGGCCTATATGCGGTACCAAGTGCTGACGACGTCGGCCGGCAGACTACCGAAGAAGTTTGATGCGGAGAACTTCGACTTCTACGGACGCAAACTTAATGGGCAGCCGGAGCAGGCTGCGCGATGGAAGCGCTGTTCTAATTCGGTCAATGGCGCTCTTGGCGAGGCGCTGGGCAAGGTATATGTGGAACAGTACTTCGCCGGAGACAGCAAAACAAAGATGGTGGAGATGGTCGCTGATATCGAGGCGGCGATGGGACGGGACATTGACCAACTGGAGTGGATGTCAGCCGCCACCAAGACACGGGCGAAGGAGAAGCTGCACGAAGTCACGAATAAGATCGGCTATCCAGACAAGTGGCGAGATTATTCGAAGCTTGAGATCAAGCCGGATGACGCGTTGGGAAATGCGCGTCGTGCGGATGCATTCGAGAACGACCGGCAGTTGGCAAAGATTGGACAGCCGGTCAACATCTTCGAGTGGGATCTGACGCCGCCGACGGTGAATGCGAACTACGATCCGAGCCAGAATACGATCAACTTCCCTGCCGGCATTTTGCAGCCTTCGTTCTACGATCCGAAGCAGGATGATGCGGTGAACTATGGGCATATTGGGTCGGTGATTGGACATGAACTGACGCATGGGTTCGACGATGAGGGCAAGAAGTTCGACGGCAAGGGGAACCTGAGCGACTGGTGGACGCCGGAGGATACGAAGAACTTCGTGGCCCGGACGGACTGTCTGGCAGATGAGTATGGCAGCTTTGTCGCCGTCGCTGATGTGAAGGTGAATGGCAGGCTGACACTGGGCGAGAACACTGCTGACAATGGCGGCTTGCTGCTGGCTTACATGGCTTACCTCGATCGTGCGAAGAAGGAGGGAGTCGATCTGGCGGCGAAGAAGGATGGATATACGGCATCGCAGAGGTTCTACATCGGCTACGCGCAGAACTGGTGCGAGAACCCACGGCCAGAGCAGGTGCGGACGCAGGTGTTAACCGATCCTCACTCGCCGGACCACTTCCGCGCGAATGGTGCGATTGTGAATCAGCCTGGATTTGCGGCGGCGTTTGGCTGCAAGAAGGGCGCGCCGATGGTGCCGGTGAAGAGCTGCCGCGTCTGGTAGCGACTCGGATTGGTGTCAGGTTCGGAATGCATCGGGAGAGAGGCTTCGGCTTTCTCTCCCGTTCGCTTTTAAGTGTGCGAGAGTGGAAGGATGGCGGTTTTAGAAAAAAGACGGGCACTGGGGTTTGCGGCCTGCGCGCTGGCTAGTTCGTTGTGGGGGTGTGGGTTCTTCTTCGGGAAGATTGCGCTGGCGGAGATGAGCTTCGCGCATATGGTGCTGTACCGGTTTTTGTTTGCGATGGTGGTGCTGCTGCCGTTGCTGGTGACGCATCGGCCGGGGTTGAATCGGCGGGAGTGGGGAGTGCTTCTGGCTGCCTCATTTCTGGGCGTGCCGCTGCAATTTCTGATTCAGTTTTATGCGCTGTCGATTACGACGGTGAGCCATGCTTCGCTGATGGTGGGGACGATGCCGGTGATCCTTGCGGTGGGGGCGGCGGCGTTTGCGCATGAGCGGATGGACTGGGTGGGGTGGGTGGCTCTGGCGGGATCTACTTGCGGGGCAGGCCTGATTGCGCTGGGTGGTGGATTGCATGCCAAGGGTGGCGCTACGCTGGCTGGGGATGCACTGGTGGTGGTGTCGTTGCTGATTGCGCTGTTCTGGATTCTCTTCAATAAGCAGTTGATGGGGCGGCACTCGCATATTGTGGTGACGGCGTATGGGTTGTTGCTTGGGACCTTGATGCTGATGGTGTGGGTGCCGGTGCGGTATGGGATGCCGCCGGTGGCGGGGGTGTCGGTGAAGGCGTGGCTGGCGCTGGCTGGGAGTGGTGTGCTTTGTACAGCTACGACTACTCTGCTCTGGAACTGGGGGATGACGCAGGTTCCGGCTTCGCAGGCGGGGGTGCTGCTGAATATGGAGCCTCTGATTGGGAGTCTGTTGGGGGTGATGGTGCTGGGGGAGCGGCTGGGGCCCAGCGCCTGGGTTGGGGGCGGGTTGATCCTTGCTTCGGCGGTTACATTGACGACGCGGTCTAAGACCAGGGTGCGCGAGGATATGGCTCTGGCTGGTTGAAGTGTGGTTAGTGGATGGTTGTTAGTGGCTCCTGGGTCACGGTCGACGATTTGAGTTTTTTGGTGGTGTGGCGCCAGATGAGGGTGAGGGTGGTGCCGGCTACGATGAGGCCGGCGCAGAGGCCAAGCCAGAGGCCGACGGCTCCGTAGTGGAGGCGGAAGCCGAAGAGGTAGCCGATGGGCAGGCCGATGATCCAGTAGCCGACGATCTGGACGACGAGGCCGGCGTGGGTGTTTCCTGCGCCGCGGAGGGAGCCGGTGGCGGTGATCTGGAGGCCGTCGAAGAACTGGAAGATGGCGGCCACGAAGAGCAGGGGGATGGTGGCTGCGATGACGTCGCGGTCGGTGGTGAAGCTGGCGGCGATGGCGTGGGGGAAGAGCAGGAGCACGGCGGAGAAGCAGGCCATGACGCCTGCGCCCAAGAGGATCGCGGCCCAGCCTGCTGAGGCGGCTTCGGCGGGGGCTTTGCGGCCGATGGCCTGCCCTACTCGGACCGCCGCGGCGGCGGAGATGGCGAAGGGGACCATGAAGGTGAAGCTGGCGCAGTTGAGGGCGATCTCGTGTCCGGCGAGGGGGAGGCGTCCCATGACTCCGATGAGGAAGGTGACCATGCCGAAGATGGAGATTTCGACGAAGATCTGCCCGCCAGCGGGTGCTCCCAGGAGGGCGAGGCGGCGGAGGCGGCGGGGCTCGAAGTGGCGGGCCATGCTCCGGAGGCCGTAGTGGTGGCGGCGCTCGATGCGCCAGAGGGCGAGGACCATGAAGAGGGCGAGGTAGCAGCGGGAGAAGGAGGTGGCGAGGCCTGCTCCGGTGACTCCGAGGGCGGGGATGTGGAGGGGGCCAAAAGTATGACCGTAGATGAGGAGCCAGTTGCCGACTACGTTGATGAGGTTCGCGGTGACCAGGGCAACGGCGATGGGGCGGACGTGGTTGAAGGCCTGGAGGTAGCGGCGGAGGGTGAAGTAGAGGAAGAGGGCGGGGGTGCCGTAGTTGAGCGCCCCCAGGAAGGCGACTGAGCCGGTGAGGACGGCGTGGTCGATGGGGAGGCGGAGCATGAGGTACGGTGCACAGAGGATGATGAGGATGAGCGTGAGGGCGAGGCCCCCGGCGAGGATGAGGCCGTGGAGGAGCCAGCGGTTGGCCTCGTCAAAGCGGCCTGCGCCGTGGGACTGGGAGAGGTAGGTGTCCAGGCCGAGGAGGACTCCGGCGATGCCGAAGGCGATGGTGTTGTAGAGGACCTGGCCGAGGGCTGCGGCGGAGATAGCGAGGGCCGGATTGGCCATGTGGCCGACCATGATGGTGTCGACGATGCCCATGGACATCCAGCCGAGTTCGGCGAGGATGAGTGGGAGGGCGAGGGTGAGCACGGGCCGCATTTGTTGACGGATGGACATCGTGTTGTCGGGTACCCCCCTCCCCCCCTCGGGGTATTTTGTACGCAAGTTCAATCGAATCTGCGAGATAGATGCCTATGGTGTCGGCAAAGCATTCATTTCAAATGGCTTGTGCCTAAAATACTTATTTTGTGCTATTTAGCTTGTGCTGCGATGGATAAAGACAAAACCCCGGAGTGCGCCGGGGTCTTTTTTGAAGCCTGCTACCAGTATAGCTGGTGGAGGGAAACTAATACGCCACGCGAATCTGCTTGTCTGGCGCGGCGATTCGCGGGTTGGGGGATTGACAGGTTCTGGAGGAGAGGCGCCGCATCGTTTCGAAGAGCTGCAAATCAAAACCTGATATCTGAGCGATTGCAAATCACGAAATTTAGAGAATTTGAGAGAGAACCCTGGGTAGTGTCCTAAATCTGCGTTGATCGGTTTGCAACCTTCGATTGCCCAAATCAAGACGACAGCGCGTGGATTTCCGGCGAACTCTTTGCGAGACCCTGAGGAGAGCCTTTAGGAACGCATCAGAGGTTGAATCTCAGGAGTCTTGCATTCATTCTAGCGTCAGCGAGACGGCGCGCGCGCGTCCTCTCCTCCGCTGCTCTCCATCGCTCTCCCGACATGAACAGCGGGAGGAAAATCGGGATAATGGCTGCAAATAGTCCTGCAAAAATGGCTATAAAAATGGCGGTCGCGTGCATGTCAGTCTCCTACGACGTGCATGTCGGTCTACTACGAAGAGACTACACCCCCTATGCTCGGACGGGACATCCCAGCGCTGTCCAGTTTAAAAAATATAAATCAACGCAGATTTGGGACAATACCAGAACCTGTATGCGCGCCTACATTGTGGAACGTCCCGAAGCGGGTTTTACGCAGGTTGAGCTTCCCCGCCCTTCTCCGTTGGCGGGGCAGGTGCTGGTTCGTGTGCAGGCGAGTGGTGTGAATCCGCTGGATACCAAGATTCGGGCTGGGAAGGCGGCTCATGCGAAGCAGCCGCTGCCTGCGGTGCTGGGGCTTGATATGGCTGGTGTGGTGGAGGAGATAGGCGCTGGCGTGACGACGCTGCGGCCGGGGGATGAGGTGTATGGCATGGTGGGGGGCGTGGGCGGATTGCAGGGGACGCTGGCGGAGTTTGTGGTGGCCAATGCGGAGCTGGTTGCGCTGAAGCCGAAGTCGATCTCGATGCGCGAGGCGGCGGCGCTTCCGCTGATCACGATTACGGCGTGGGAGGGGATGGTCGATCGCGCGAAGGTGCAGGAGGGCCAGACGGTGCTGGTGCATGCCGGTGCGGGTGGGGTGGGACACATTGCGGTGCAGCTGGCGAAGGCATTCGGGGCGGAGGTCTTCGCTACGGTGTCGGCGGAGAAGCGACACTACGTGGAGGAGTTTGGTGCGGTGCCCATCGACTACCGCACGCTTTCGACTGAGCAGTATGTTGCGCAGTATGCCGGTGGGGAGGGCTTCGATGTGGTGTATGACACGGTGGGCGGCGCGACGATTGACGCCTCGTTTGTTGCTGTGAAGCGGTATACCGGCCATGTGGTGAGTTGCCTGGGGTGGAGTACGCACTCTCTGGCTCCGCTCTCGTTTCGCGGTGCGACGTACTCGGGTGTGTTTACACTGATGCCTCTACTGACCGGGCTGGGGCGAGCGCATCATGGGGAGATTCTTCGCGAGGCGGCGGCGCTGGTGGATGGTGGCAGGCTGAGGCCGTTGATGAATGGGCGGCGCTTTGCTGCTGGCGATATTAGTGCCGCACATGCGTTGGTGGAGTCGGGTGCTGTGGGCAAGGTGGTGGTGGAGCTTTAGTGCAGGATTTACATGCTTGTAATCTTCAGTCCTGCGGGCTTGCTACACTTTCAAACATGCTCGAGCAACCTTTGACTCATAGTTTTACGGATGGAAAGAGCGAGGGAACGACGATCCTAAAGCTCGTTGGGCCGCTGACTTTATCTACGATCTTCGGGTTTCAGAACGAGTTTCGCGCGAAGACGCCGCAGGTGATGATCGTGGACCTGAGCGAGTCGCCGTATATGGATTCGGCTGGGCTGGGGCTGCTGATGAACTACTACGTGTCGGCGGAGGGCCATGGACGAAAGCTGCTGCTGGCGGGGCTGAATGAGCGGATTACGTCTCTGATGGAGATGACCAAGGTCGATAAGATCTTGAAGAGCTTTCCTACGGTGGATGCGGCTGAGGCTAGTTTGTAGGCTTCGCATCAAGCTACTGAAAGGCGCGTCCTGCCGGACGGGCGCCCTGCGCGGGCGGCGGTCACTTCGTGACTTGTATACCTTGTCTTGGTGGGTTAGATGCTTAGGGCCTCGCGTTGCTCGGCAGGGGGCTTATTGTGGGGTGATGATGCCCCCTACTGGCATGCTTTTGGGGAGAGTGGCTTTCTTTTCGTTTGGTCGCTTCAGGTGCATGGCTTCGGCGGTCATGTCGGTGTACTTGAGGCCGGCGCCGGTGTTGAAGAGGACGACCTTGTCGGTGGGCTTAAGTTCGCCGGTGGCGAGGAGCGCGTCGTAGGCTGCGGTGGCGGCGGCGCCTTCGGGGGAGAGAAAGATTCCTTCGTGTTTGGCCCAGTCGAGAATGCTCGTCAGGATCTGCTCGTCGGTGAAGGCGAGGGCTTTGCCTCCGGACTGGCGGACGATGTCGAGGATGATGGCGTCGCCGTAGGGCTTGGGGACGCGGAGGCCGGCGGCGAAGGTGGCGGCGTTCTGAAAGAACTCGCTGGCGGGCTTGTTCTCTTCGAAGGCTTTGGCTACGGGGGCGCAGCCGGAGGCCTGGAGGGCGTACATCTTCGGACGCTTGCTTCCCTTTTCGATCCAGCCTAGCTGCTCCATCTCGTCGAAGGCCTTCCACATGCCGATGAGGCCTACGCCGCCACCGGTGGGATAGAAGACGGCGTCGGGATACTGCCAGCCCAGCTGCTCGACCAACTCGTAGCCCATGGTCTTTTTGCCCTCGACGCGGAAGGGCTCCTTGAGGGTGGAGATGTCGAACCAAACCTGGTGGGCGGGGGTGTTGGCGTCGCGTTGGGCCTTGATGTTTTCGGCGACCATACGGGCGCAGTCGGAGATGAGGCCGTCGACCATGGTGACGTCGGCTCCGTAGACGATGCCTTCGAGGTAGTTGGCCAAGGGGACGTCCTGCGGCATGAAGAGGTGGGCGGCGATGCCGGCGGCGGCGGCGTAGGCGGCGAGGGCTCCGGCGGCGTTGCCTGCGGAGGGGACGGCGAGGTGCTGGAGGCCGTAGTGCTTGGCCATGGTGACGGCGAGCGAGAGGCCGCGGGCTTTGAAGGTGCCGGTGGGGTTCGCGCCCTCTTCCTTGATGTAGAGGCCGGGGTAGCGCTTGCTGTTGAGCATGGGGGTCCAGCCCTCGCCGAGGGTGACGGGGGTTGCGTCGGGCAGGACGCTGGAGTAGCGCCACATGCCGAGGCTGGCTGAGCTGGCGGAGGCGCGGGCGGCGATGTCTTCTCGTTTGGCGGTGTGGCGGAGCTTGTCCATGTCGTAGCGGACGTAGAGAGAGCCGGCACAGAGGGGGCAGAGGGTTTGAGGCGTTTCAGCGGAGACGTGGTGGTGACAACGGGAACATTCGAGGAAAGCAATAGCGGCCATATATTAGATGCTAACGGATGTGACGACGAAAAGACTCGTGCTTAACAGGGAAAGCTGCTGAGGGTCGTTTGGTTTTGAGGAGATGAGACTGGCCAGACCGCCTGGCTCGCGTTGAAGCTCTTGTGAGTGGGCGGTCTTGTCAGGTCTATGTCAGGGAGTCTGTTGCAGCGTCAATGGCGCTGGAGCCAGCGGCGGGAGGTGAACTCCGTGACGATGCTGGCGACCAGAAGCGCGATGCTGATGGCGAAGGCGCTGATGACCCAGTTGAGCTCCATGCGGCCCTTGAGCATGAACCTGTCGAGCAGGGCCAGGACCAGGACGAGCACCGCCGCCTCTGCGAAGAACGAAGAACAGCGCGGTGCGGCGATGGCGATCAGGTCGAGGAGCGGGGAGGGTCTCTTGTGGGGCGGAGCTTCGCCTCCGGGTGGAACCAGCGCGATTCGGTTGATGGGCTGGGGAGAAGCTGGGATTTGCTGCGGTGAGATGCTCCCGAGGGAGGTTAGTACATTTTTGTGAAACATAAACAAGCCTTTGTGGTGCCTGCTTCCAGTGTCTCCCGGGTAGCACGTGAAAGTCACGTGAATTTCAGGTAAATGAAAGATAATGAACGGTTTATGGATTTTTATACATGGCGAATGAGAGAATATGCAGGGAAATCGAGGTTTGGAATGCGTTTAATCGCGGTGGATATGGATGGGACGCTGGTGGGGCCGGATGGGCGGGTGAGTGCGCGAAATCTGGCCGCGATGAAGTTGGCTGAGGCGGCTGGGGTGAGGGTGGTGGTGGCGACGGGGCGGCGGCACTCGTATGCGATGAAGGTGCTGCGCGGGCTGGGGCTGCGAGAGGAGGATGCGCTGATCAGCTCGAATGGGACGGTGACGCGAACGATTGGGGCGCAGCTGCTGGAGAGGACGTTGCTGCCAGTGGAGACGGCGCGGTGGCTTTGTGGCCATGTGGAGGAGTTTCGCGATGCGCTGGTGGTGACCTTCGATAAGGTGGGTGCGGATGGGCAGGATGTGCGCGGGGCGCTGGTGGTGGAACATCTGGTGGAGTTGAACGCGAGCATCGGCAGGTGGGTGGTGGCGAATGAGCCTTATATCGAGTGCGTAGTGCCGATTGAGAGGGCGCTGGAGGGAGATGCGCCGATCCAGATGATGCTGTGCGGGACGGTGGAGCGGATGCGGAGGGCGGAGGCGAGGCTGCTGGAGCATCCGGGGGTGTCGGCTGTGGGGGTGACACCGCTGCGGAGGGATGAGGTGCGGCGGCTGGAGAATATTGGGTTGACGCGGGGCGGGATTACGCCTCAGGAGAGGGCTTCCGTTGCGGAGGCGGCGCTGCACCGGACGGAGTATCCGGAGCGGGATTTGAGTATTGTGGACATTTTGCCGGCGGGGTGCAGCAAGGGGTCGGCGCTGCTGCGGCTGGCGGAGACGCATGGGGTGAAGGCGGAGGAGATTCTGGCGATTGGGGATAACTGGAATGACGTTTCGATGCTGGAGGTTGCGGGGCAGGCCGTGCTGATGGGGAACGCTCCGGCGGATTTGAAGGCGACGGCTGCGGAGAGAGGGTGGGTGATGGGGCGGCGGCATGATGAGGATGGGGTGGCGGAGGTGATTGAAGCGGTGTTGAACGGTTTGCCGGTGACACGATAGTGGGAGTTTTTGACTGAGCGGACGGCGGGCTGGGGGTGGTAGGCTTTAGAGGTGGCACTCTGTCTTAAAGCGTTTGCGTTTGGCCTGGCGGTGGCGGCGGTGTGCCCGCTGGCGCGTGCGGCCGAGCATGTGACGCTGAAGAACGGGTTTGGAGTGGATTGCGTTCGGCGGGAGGCGGTTGGGGATAAGGTTCGTCTCTACTTTGTTGAGAAGGGTAAGCCCGATTCCGATGAGAACTATATGGAGGTTGCGGCGGAGTCGGTGGTTCGGGTTGAGACCGTAGCCGATGTGCCGGACCCGGTGGTTGAGGTGAAGGCGACTGAGGTGAAGGCGCCGACGGCAGTGACGCTGATGACTGCGCCGACGAGGGAAGAGATGCATGAGATGTTGGCGCATGCGGGGGCGGCGCACAACATCGATGAGGATCTGCTGGCGAGTGTGGTGCGGGCGGAGAGTGGTGGGCAGGTGCGGGCCGTTTCGCGGACCGGCGCGCAGGGATTGATGCAGCTGATGCCGGGCACTGCGAGTGCGATGGGGGTTGAGGATTCGTTTCGTCCAGAGCAGAATATCTCGGGCGGGACGGCGTATCTGGATTTGATGCTGACGCGATACCACGACAATGTGGCGTTGGCGCTGGCGGCGTATAACGCTGGACCGGGCGCGGTGGATAGGTATCATGGGGTGCCTCCGTTTCGCGAGACGCGGGCGTATGTGGCGAGGGTGATACGCGAGTTCAATAGGCGGAAGCAGATGGCGACGGTCGCGCAGGCACGGTAAGGCAGCACGATCTACAGACCAAGAGAGAGATGGATGACCAAGCGTAATGGAGTGGTGTGGGGAGTCGGCGCAGTTGCGCTGGTGTTGCTGGTCTGGTTGTTTCGGACGAAGGTGCAGTTTGATTGGGCCAACTTCTGGCAACAGCTTCGGTATGTGAGCGTGGGCCATATCGTTGCTGGTATTGTGCTGATTTACGTTACGTATTATCTGCGGGCGGTTCGTTGGTCGGTGTTTCTGTCGCCGACGAAGAAGGTTCCGGTGACTTCCCTGCTGGGTTCGCAGTTCATCGGGTTTACCGCGGTGGCGTTGTTTGGACGGCTGGCGGATTTGACGCGGCCTTTCCTGGTGGCGCGACGGACTGGGTTGCCCTTGAGCTCGCAGGTGGCGGTGTACACGATTGAACGGATGTTCGATCTTGGGGCGGCTGCGCTGATTTTTTCAGGAGCGTTGGCGTTTACTCCGAAAGGTCTGCCTCACCATGAGGTTTTTGTGAAGGCGGGCGTGTTGAGTATGGGGGCTACGCTGGCGATTGCTATCTTTGCTGGTGTCGTGCGGGTGGCAGGTGGAACGGTGGCTTCGTTTGCGCGGGGCACGGTGGGGTTGGTTTCGAAGAGCGCTGGAGAGAGCATTGCGACGAAGATCATTGGGTTTCGCGATGGGTTGAATGCGTTGTCTTCTGCTCGGGACTTTGGGGTGGTGACGGTTCTGTCGCTGACGATGTGGGTGATGATCGGGTTTGCTTACCTGGAGACGGCGCATGCGTTTGTGAATACGCCTGAGCTGGCTGGGGTGACGTTCTCTCGCACGATGCTGCTGATGGCGGCTAGTATTGGCGGGTCGTTGCTGCAGCTTCCGATTATTGGGTGGTTTACACAGATTGCGATTACGGCTGCGGCGATGCATACGTTTTATGGTGCGCCGATTGAGGCTGCTACGGCTTGTGGGGCTTTGTTGCTGGTGGTGACTTTCCTTTGCATCATTCCTACTGGGTTGATCTACTCGCGGATGGAGCATGTGAGTTTGAAGAAGGTTGCGGAGGAGAGCGAGGCGGCTGGGGCGGCGGTGGATTTGGGGTAAAGATGATGATGTCCTGCCGGACGGGCGCCCTACGCGGGCGGCGGTCACTTCGTGACTTGTATACCCCTTCGGTGGGCCCACCCGTTGGTCGGGAGAGATGATCGTTCCGACCAACGGGAGGATCTATGCCGCTCGTCCATCAAGACCGGTATACGTGTCACGAAGTGACCGCCCCACGCGCAGTGGCCCATCCGGCAGGACACGCGCTGGTAGAATCGACTTATTCCGATGAAGTGCCCCTACTGTGGTTTTGCCCAGGACCGAGTTGTCGATTCGCGCGAGAGTAAAGACGCAGACTCGATACGCCGGCGACGGGAGTGCGAAGGCTGTAACAAGCGATTTACGACGTATGAGCGGATCGACGAGATCCCCTACATGGTGGTGAAAAAAGACGGGCGGCGAGAGAAGTTCGACCGGCAGAAGGTGCTGAGTGGGCTGCTGCATGCGTGCGAAAAACGTCCTGTGGCCGCGGTGAATCTGGAACGGATTGTGGATGAGACCGAGGCCTATGTGGTCGATTCGCCGGAGCGCGAGAGAACGACGAATGAGGTTGGCGAACTGATCATGTCGCGGCTGAAAGAGATCGATACGGTTGCGTACATTCGGTTCGCGAGTGTGTATCGGGACTTCAAAGATGTTCGTGAGTTCAAGGAAGAGCTGGAAGATTTGTTGAACGGAAAAGATCCAAAGAAAAGGCGGTAGTGGATGACGGCAACGAAGAAGACGCACAGGATTACTTTGATTCCGGGCGATGGAATTGGCCCGGAGGTCTCTGGCGCGGTGGTGAAGATTCTTGAGGCCGCGGGTGCGGCGACGGGCGTGGCGTTTGACTGGCATCCGTATGACGCGGGGGCGAATGCGTTCGAGAAGACGGGTGAGTACATTCCGAAGGTGCTGTATGACTCGATCGAGAAGAATCGTGTGGCGCTGAAGGGGCCGGTGACTACGCCGGTTGGCGGAGGGTTCGCTTCGATCAACGTTACGTTGCGGAAGAAGTTTGAGCTGTTTGCAAACTTTCGTCCGGTGAAGAATCTGCCGGGTTTGAAGACGAAGTATCCGGGGCTGGATCTTGTGATTGTGCGCGAGAACATGGAGGATCTGTACGCGGGGCTGGAGCATGAGGTGGTGCCGGGGGTGGTGCAGGCGCTGAAGATCATTACGGAGAAGGGTTCGACGCGGATTGCGAAGTTTGCGTTTGATTATGCGCGGAAGCATGGGCGGAAGAAGATTCATGCGATCCATAAAGCGAACATCATGAAGCTGTCGGATGGCCTGTTTCTTCGGTGCTGTCAGACGGTAGCGAAGGAGTTTCCGGAGATCGCGTATCACGAGCACATCGTGGATAACACTTGTATGCAGCTGGTGATGAATCCTTATCAGTACGATATTTTGCTGACTGAGAATCTGTACGGGGACATTCTGAGCGACCTTTGCAGCGCGTTTGTGGGTGGGCTGGGATTGGTTCCGGGGGCGAACCTGGGGACGGAGTGCGCGATCTTCGAAGCAGTGCATGGGTCGGCTCCTGATATCGCGGGGAAAGATTTGGCGAACCCGACTGCGTTGCTTCAGAGCGCGGTTTTGATGCTGCATCATATCGATGAGCCGGCGACGGCAGAGCGCGTGCAGGCTGGGTTGGAGCAGGTCTATCGCGAGGGCAAGACGCTGACGAAGGATGTTGGCGGCACCAGTGGAACCAAGGCGTTTGCGGATGCGGTGGTAGCGGCGATGGAAGCTCCGGCAGCGGCGGGGTAGCAAAGACGAGATACAGGGATCTCTCCACTTCGCTACTCACGATGAAACTGTGAGTAGCTTCGGTCGAGATGACGATCTTGTTGGGAGTTTTGTTGAGAGGGCGAGGTGGTATGAGGCGGATCTTTGGTTGGTTGATGGTCGCTACAATTGCAGCGGCGGGGTTGAGCGGATGTAAGCCGAGCGATGCGGTGAAGCATAGCGGCGATGCAAGTACAGCGACGGTGCCGGCGGCTCCTCCGGCTTCGACGGTGCAGCTCGATAAGGCGATGCTGGGGATGGTGACGGGGACGATCCGTTTTGTGGGGAAGGCTCCGGAGCCGGTGAAGATCGATATGTCGATGGATCCGGTCTGCTCGATGACGGCGGGGGACAACTTTGCGGAGCAGTATGCGGTGAAGGATGGCAAGCTTGGAAATGTGTATGTGTATATCAAGAGTGGGCCGCCGGCGGCGATGCTGTCGGGTGGGCCTACGCCTGCTCCTGTAGTGTTGGACCAGGTGGGGTGCAAGTATGTGCCGCACGTGATTGCGTTGGTACGGGGCGGGTCGGTGGAGTTCAGGAACTCGGACCCGACGATGCACAACATTCATACGATGCCGACGGTGGTGGGGAGCCAGCCGATTGATATCTCGCAGGGACCGAAGGGAGAGCCGCAGAGGAAGCAGTTTAATCAGCCGGAGGTGATGATTCCGGTGCGGTGTAACAACCATCCTTGGATGAATGCGTTTATCAATGTGTCGGCGACGCCGTTTTTTGCGGTGACGGATGCGGATGGACACTTTGGGATCAGCGGATTGCCGGCGGGGACGTATACTTTGGCGGCGGTGCACGAGAAGCTCGGCGAGCAGACGATGACGGTGACGGTCGAGCCTAAGGGAACGGCGAAGGTAGACTTCAGCTTCAGCGCGAAGTAGATACGATAGAACGGCGGAGGCGCGATGATTGCAGGATTGACGATGTTGGCAGCGACGCAGCATACGGCGCAGTTCACGGTTGATTTGGCCTTTGTGATTCATGCGCTGCCGCTTTGGTTTCTGGTGTTTGCTCTGTTTCTGCCTCGATTGGCGATGGTCTTGGCGTGGTTTCAGGGTTTGCTGGGGCCGTTTCACTTCGATCTGACACCACCCCACTTTCAGGGCTGGCTTCCGCTGCTCTTCTGGCTGCTGCTGCCGCGGGCGCTGGTGCTCTATCTGATCTATCAGGATCAGGGGATTCACTTCTGGTTTCTACTTCATTTGTTGGTGGCCTTGCTAGTGTGGGCCGGCGGTGGGCACCGGATGACACGCACGCGGCGGCGGGTCGACTAGAGAGCGTCCTGCCGGACGGGCCTCCTGCGCGGAGGGCGGTCACTTCGTGACGCGTATACCTTCGTCGTGGCTGGCGAACGATATTGGGCCTCCCGTTGGTCGGCATGTGGGTGAGTCGCCTTTTTAGGCACTTCTCGTTTGGCTGGACGTGCGGGTGTTCGGCTGGCGCGTTATTCTTAGTGGATGGAACGACGCAGGGTTGGCATTCTTGGCGCGACCGGAATGGTCGGGCAGCGATTCATTCAACTTTTGAGCAATCATCCGTGGTTCGAGATTGCGTGGCTGGCGGCGAGCGATCGCAGCGCCGGGAAGACGTACGCCGAGGCTTGCAGGTGGAAGCTGGATACTCCGCTGCCAAAGCGGATTGCGGCGATGACGTTGCAGCCGAATGTTCCTGAGGGGTCGGCGATTGAGCTGCCGAAGATTATCTTTGCCGCGCTCGATGCTGACATTGCGCGCGAGCTGGAGCCAAAGTTTGCGGCGGCGGGATGCGCGGTGATCTCGAACTCGAGTGCGTTCCGGATGACGGCGGATGTGCCTCTGGTGGTGCCGGAGGTGAATGCCGATCATCTTGCGTTGCTGGAGACGCAGAGCTGGCGAAAGGAGCATGGCGGGCGGGGCGGATATATCGTCACGAATCCGAACTGCAGCGCGATTGGGCTGGTGCTGGCACTGAAGCCGCTGGAAGAGAGGTTCGGGATTGAGAGTCTGTTCGTGTCGACGATGCAGGCGGTGAGCGGCGCTGGTTACCCGGGCGTGGCATCGCTGGACATTCTGGGGAACGTGGTGCCGTTCATCAAGAATGAAGAGGAGAAGCTGCAGGAGGAGGTCGGCAAGCTGCTCGGCCGTCTTAGCGGCGCGAAGGTCGAGATTTTAGACGCGAAGGTGAGTGCGCATTGCAACCGGGTTGCGGTAGAGGATGGCCACACGGAGTGCGTGAGCATCAAGCTGAAGAAGAAAGCTACGCGCGAGGAGATTCTGGCGGCGTGGAGTGAGTTTCTTCCGTTGGAGGGGCAGCATCTGCCGACGGCTCCAGAGCAGCCGGTGGAGTATGACGAGGGAGTGGATCGTCCGCAGCCTCGGCTGGACAGGATGCGCGGGCATGGAATGGCAGCGACGGTGGGACGACTGCGCGAGTGCACGCTGCTGGACTGGAAGTTTGTGGTGCTGTCGCATAATACGATTCGTGGCGCGGCGGGCGCGGCGGTGCTGAACGCGGAGGTGCTGGCGTTGCTGGGTAAGCTCGATAAGTTGGGTGTGCCCCTGGAGAAGTTTTCGGCCAGGGCTGTGGCGGTGACGGCTTGAGTGTAGCGCGAGAGAAGCTGGTGGTGATGAAGTTTGGCGGCACGTCGGTGGAAGATGCGCCGGCGATGAAGCGGACTGCGGCGATCGTTCGCGGGCGACGGGAGAAGGGGCTGGAGGCTGTCGTTGTGGTGTCGGCGATGGCGAAGGTGACGGATCTGTTGCTGTCGGCTGCGGCCGCGGCTGGGCGATGCGATAAGGCTGGAGCGCTGGCGATTGGCGCCCGGCTGCGGCATCGGCATATCGACACCGCTACGGCGCTGCTTGAGGCGGAGCGATGTGTGCGGGTGCAGCAGGTGTTGCACCAGGAGTTCGATGCGCTGGATGATCTGCTGCGTGGGATTGCTGCTGTGGGTGAGTTGACGCCGCGTACGAATGATCTGGTGGTGAGCTTCGGCGAGAGGCTCTCGAGCAGGATGATGGCCGAGGCGCTGGAGCAGCAGGGGCTGCAGGGCGCGCATGTGGATGCTCGAAGCTGCATCATTACAGATGCGACCTATGGCAAGGCCGTGCCGCAGGATGATGCGATTGAGTCAAAGCTGAAGACGATTGTGCTGCCGCTGGTTGAAGCTGGGAAGACTCCGGTGATGGGCGGGTTTATTGGATCGTCGACCGAGGGCGTGACGACGACGCTGGGGCGCGGTGGAAGCGACTTTACCGCTGCGCTGGTGGGCGGCGGGATGCATGCGGGCGCGATTGAGATCTGGACGGACGTGAACGGCATTATGACGACCGATCCGCGAATCTGCCCGGATGCGCTGCGGGTGAAGACGATCAGCTTTGAAGAGGCGGCGGAGTTGGCTTACTTCGGCGCGAAGGTGTTGCATCCGGCGACGATTTTGCCAGCGGTGCAGAAGAGCATTCCGGTGTGGGTGCTGAACTCGCGCAATGCGGAGAATGAGGGCACGAAGATTACCGCGATGGCGGCGAAGTGTGCGAGTCCGTTCAAGAGCATTGCGGCAAAGAAGCGGCTGACGATTATTGATGTGGTTGCGAGCCGGATGCTGATGTCGCATGGGTATCTGAAGGCGGTGTTCGATGTCTTCGATAAGTACAAGTGCGCGATCGATATGGTGTCGACGAGCGAGGTGAGTATCTCGCTGACGGTGGACAGCAATCAGCAGCTGCCGGAGATCTGCGCGGAGCTGGCGAAGATTGCAGACGTGAAGATGGAGGGGCACAAGGCTCTGGTGTGCCTGGTTGGCGAGGATATTCGTGGACACAACGGCATTGCGGGGCAGGTGTTTTCGGCGATCAGCCATGTGAATGTGCGGATGATCTCGCAGGGGGCGAGCGAGATCAATATGAGTTTCATGATTGATGAAGAGGATGTTGAGGAGGCGGTGCGGAGTCTGCACAACCACTTCTTTGCGAACCCGGATGAGACGGTGTTCGATGTTGCGAACAGGGTTCAGCTCGAGAGCAAGGCTTAGGAAGGCACACATGCGGGTTTTGGTTTTGGGGATGGGGAAGACGGGTAAGCTAGTGGCGTCGGTTGCAGCGGAGCATGGGCATAGCGTGCATGTGCTGGATGCGAAGGAGAATGCGGGGGCTTCCGCGCTGACGCCACCGTTTGTTTCGGGGTTCGATGTTGTGATTGATTTCACTACGCCTGAGGCGACGGTTCAGAATATGCGGTCTTGCCTGGCGACGGGCGCGAAGATGGTGGTTGGAACGACGGGATGGTATGACAAGCTTGCGGATATGCGGGCGTTGGCTGAGCGGAAGCAGGCGGGGCTGTTGTATGGAACGAACTTTTCGGTGGGCGTGCAGACGATGTTGAAGTTGGCCGCGGCGATGGGGAATGAGTTGAAGAAGGCGGGATATGCGTTTTCGATTGCGGAGACGCACCATGCGAGCAAGCTGGATTCGCCTTCGGGCACGGCGATAAGTCTGGCGAAAGTGGTTGAGGCTGCGACTGGTGCGAGTGCGATTCCGGTTGAGGCGAAGCGCGAGGGGGATGTGATGGGATTTCATTCGCTAACCGCTGCGAGCGATGCGGACCGCCTGGTGCTGACGCATGAGGCGTCTTCGCGGAGAGGGTTTGCCGAGGGCGCGGTGAGGGCGGCGGAGTGGCTGTCGTCGCGGACGGGATGTTACGACTTTCAAGACGTTTATGCCGAGGTGTAAGTACCGGCACCAACGAAATACAGGGATCTCTCCACTGCGTCACACGATAAGACTGCGTGACTTCGGTCGAGATGACGCATCGAAATGAAGACTTGGAGGAATCGGCGATGAATGTGATGGAAGCAGTGGCGAAGACGACGTTTGCGGATCTTACGTTTGAAGAGAAGCTGGACCGGCTGGCAGAGGTCGCGGTGAAGGTTGGGCTGGGGTTGCGGGCTGGGCAGGAGCTGATCATGTCCGCTCCGATGGAGGCGCTGCCGCTGGTGCGGAGGATCACCGAGCATGCGTATAAGGCGGGGGCGCTGCTGGTGACTACGTTCTACGCGGATGACCCGAGTGTGCTGGCGCGGTTTGAGTATGGAGCGGATGCGAGCTTCGACTATGCGCCGAAGTGGCTGCAGGATGGGATTGCGGAGGGTTTCCGGAGTGGCGCGGCGCGGCTGGCGATTGCGGGGACGAATCCTGCGCTGCTGGCGAAGCAGGATCCGGCGAAGGTGGCGCGGGCCAATGTTGCGGCGTCGAAGGCGGGCAAGCCGGCGATGGAGTTGATTACGCGACATGAGATCAACTGGACGATTGTGGCGTGCGCGACGCCGGAGTGGGCGAAGCTGGTGTTTCCGGGAGAGCCGGTGGAGATCGCGGTGGCGAAGCTTTGGGAGGCGATCTTCGTGGCCTCGCGGATCGCGGTGAACGATCCGGTGGTCGAGTGGCAGGAGCATGGTGCGCGGTTGAAGAAGCGTATGGAGATGTTGAATGCGAAGCGGTTCTATGCGCTGCACTTCAAGGGGCCGGGGACAGATTTGAAGGTGGGGTTAGCGGATGACCATCTGTGGGCCGGCGGTGGGACTACTGCGGGGAATGGGGTTTATTGTCAGCCGAATATTCCTACCGAGGAGTGCTTTACGACTCCGCATAAGGATCGCGTGGATGGGACGGTAAGGGCGTCGAAGCCGCTGTCGCACCAGGGGACGCTGATTGAAAATATTGCGGTGCGGTTTGAAGGCGGGAAGATCGTTGAGGCTACGGCGACGGCTGGCGAGGATGTGCTGAATAGGTTGATCAGCACGGATGATGGCGCGCGACGGCTGGGGGAGGTGGCGCTGGTGCCGCACTCGTCGCCGATTGCGCAGAGTGGGGTGTTGTTCTGGAGTACGCTGTTCGATGAGAATGCGGCGAGCCATATTGCGCTGGGGCAGGCTTACTCGACGTGTCTGATTGGCGGCGAGAAGATGGATGCGGAGCAGCTGGCGGCGCTGGGTGCGAATGCGAGTTTGATCCATGTGGACTGGATGATCGGGTCGGGCGAGATGGATGTGGATGGGGTGGCGGCCGATGGGAGTGCTGAGCCGTTGATGCGTAAGGGTGAGTGGGTTTAGCGAATTCGGGCTCCGAAAAACTCTGCTATGGAGGGGATGTAGACGGGAAAGGGCATGTAGTCGTGCCATCCGACGAGCAGGGAGAAGACGATGTGGATCACAGGCGCCATGAGAAATGCCATGGGAATATATTGGGCAATCTCGGTGCGGGACATTCGCAGGGTGAGCGGCGCCAGAGTGAGTGTGAGCAGGGCTGGGAGGCCGTAGTAGATCTGCCAGGGGAGTGTGGGAAGCCAGAGGTGGGAGTATCTCGCGAAGGTCATTCCTGCTACCACGACGATGGTCGCAAGGGCCAGAAGTGATGCCGGGTGGGGCGTTGCCGCTCGTTTGCGCGTAACGAACAGGAGGACGGCGATAAAGAGAAGAAATGCCGTAATCATGAAGATGAGGAAGCGGGCTATGTCTGGCATTCAGGCCTCGAGCTTCAACTTCGCGCGCCTCCGCGGAACTCTGCTCGGAGACTGCCCAGTGCATGATTACGAAGCCGTGGCGGGAAAGTTCCACTTGTCGTAGCGACTTAGAAGAAATCGGATGTTCGAGGGGTGCCGTGGCTGGTGGGCTTTTGGATCAGTGCAGGAATTTTTCTAGTATTTACGGGGGATTCGCGGTAGATTGAAACTCAATCGGACAGCGGTCCGTCTTTATCCCAAAGTTCCCAAAGAATAGTTCCTGCTGTTTTTTGCAGGAAAGGTGTAGCTGATCCTCAGGATCCTCAGTTGGCTTCTTCCTTCTGTTGCCGTGGTGTCGCATCTCTACTAATCAAACTTTCGAGGAGAACTTCTATGAATTCCGATAGGACGCAAGGCGTTTCGCGTAGATCGTTTCTGCGCATCGTTGGTGCGGCTTCGGCGGCAGCCACCTCGTTTCCTGCATTCGCCGCGATGACACCGGCTGCTGCGCCCGCCGGTCAGACAGCACGACGAACGCGTGGGATGCAGGCGCTGTCGCCTGACACTGTGGTGATCAGCTCGAATGAAAATCCGCTGGGACCGGCGCAGTCCGCGTTGACGGCGATATGTAGCATGGGCGTGCAGGGCGGCCGGTATCACTGGGATGAGTACGTAAAGACGATCGATGTCTTCAACGGGGAGTTTGGGTTGAAGAAGGACTATTCGGCGTTGTTCCCTGGATCGAGCGGGCCGCTGGATCTGGCGCTGATGTCGAACCTTGGCCCGGATAAGCCGCTGGTGTATGGGGACCCCAGCTATGAGCAGGGGCCGCGCGCGGCGGAGGTGATGAAGGCGCCGAAGTACCCTGTGCCGTTGACTGCGACCTATGCGCATGACGTGCGGGCGATGTTGAAGGCGCATCCTTCGCCGGGGGCGTATTACATTGTGAATCCGAACAACCCAACGGGGACGATGACGCCTAAGGAGGACATCGTCTGGTTGGTGAATAACAAGCCGAAGGGGTCGGTGGTGATCATCGACGAGGCTTACCATCACTTCTCGAATGACGAGTCGTGCATCGATCTGGTGAACCAGGATAAAGATGTGATCGTAATGCGGACGTTCTCGAAGATCTACGGGATGGCTGGTCTGCGAGCGGGATTTGTGGTGGCGCGGCCGGATCTGATTGAGCGGTTCAACAATGTCGGCGGGCCTAGCCAGAGTCTGGCGAGTGTCTCGATTGCCAGCGCTGCTGCTGCTCGGGCGAGTTTGCAGGACAAGGACCTGGTGCCTCTGCGTAAGAAGATCAATGCGGATATTCGGACGGAGACGGTGGAGTTTTTGACGAAGCATGGTTACAAGGTCATTCCGGGGTCGCAGGGCAATATGTTCATGGTGGATGTGAAGCGGCCCGGGAGGGAGTTTCAGAACGCCATGCTGAAGGAAAACGTTGCGGTTGGCCGGACGTGGTCGGCGATGCCGAACTATGTGCGCGTGACGGTGGGGACGAAGGCTGAGATGGAGAAGTTCCAGACGGCCTTTGTGAAGTGCATGGATATGCCGGCGGGCGCGGCGAATGGGGCGGCGGCGCTGCATATGCCGGAGTTCCATGTGCCGTCGGAGCTCTATCGGGGCTAGTTGTGTAGAGTGCTTTTGAGGCCCTGGCGAGAGATCGCTGGGGCTTTTTTTTGCTTTAGGGAGTTGCGGGAACAGTTGTTCTGAAATCAACACCGCCGGCGCGGTAAACTTGCAGACACTATGGAATTGATGGGTTGTGGAACGGCGCTGGTGACTCCCTTTCGCAGGGACGGCAGCGTAGATGAGCCTGCGCTGCATGCTCTGGTGACGTGGCAGATCGAGAGCGGGATCGATTTTCTTGTGCCTTGCGGGACGACTGGTGAGGCTTCGACGTTGACCGAAGTCGAGTGGCTGCGAGCGATTGAGGTGGTGGTTGCGGCTGCGGGGGGACGGGTGCCGGTGTTTGCGGGGTGCACGCATAACTCGACGCATGAGGCTGTGGCGCGGGTGCAGAAGCTGTCGCAGGTGCATGGGCTGACGGGCGTTCTGTCGGCTAATCCTTACTACAATCGGCCGGGGCAGGAGGGGCAGTATCAGCACTTTCGTGCGATCGCCGAGGCGACGGAGCTGCCCGTGCTGCTGTACAACATTCCTTCGCGGACGGGTGCGAATCTGGAGCCGGCGACAGTGCTTCGGCTGGCGGAGCTGAAGAATGTGATTGGAGTGAAGGAATCGAGTGGGAATATTGCGCAGATTACCGAGCTGCTGACGACGGCGCCGCGGAGCTTCAAGGTGTTTGCAGGGGACGACGGGCTGGCGTTGCCGGTGCTGGCGCTGGGCGGGGCTGGGTTGGTTTCGGTGGCTTCGAATGTGATTCCGGGGCAGATGGCGCGGATGGTGGGGGCGGCGCTGGAGAACGATTGGGTGGATGCGAGGCGGATCAATCGGCAGTTCTTCCGGCTTATGCAGGCGCACTTCTGGGAGGCTAGCCCTGCTCCGGTGAAGGCGGTGCTGCATATGCTGGGTCGCGGGGAGGATGTGCTGCGGCTGCCGATGGTGCCGGTGTCGGATGCGACGCGGAGACGGCTGGAGCGGATGGTGGGAGAGTTGGGAATGTTGGTGAGGGTTCCAGCGACTGGCGATGATCTGCGGATGTTTTAGTTGTGCTTCGGTTCTATTTACGACAAGGAAAGAGATGAGGACTGAGTTTTGAACGGAGATTTGCAGGAGCGGATTGAGCATTGGTTTGCGCAGGGTGCGGCGGCGATTGGGAATGCTGAGGCGGAGGCGTGTTTTCTTGAGCTGCGCGGGAAGCTGGAGGCTGGCGAGTTGCGGGCTGCGGAGCCGGATGCTTCGGTGCCGCTGGGCTGGCGGGTGAATGGGTGGGTGAAACGCGGGATTCTGCTGGGGTTTCGCATTGGAACGATGAGGGAGATGGGTGGGGAGACGCTGCGGTTTATTGATAAACATACTTATCCGGTGCGGCGATTTGTGGTTGCGGATGGGGTGCGCGTGGTGCCGGGTGGCGTGAGTGCGCGGAGTGGGGCGTATGTGGCTAAGGGGGTTGCGTTGATTCCGCCTTCTTACGTGAATGTGGGGGCGTATGTGGATGAGGGGACGATGGTGGACTCCCATGCGCTGGTGGGGAGTTGCGCGCAGGTGGGGAAGCGGGTGCATCTGAGTGCGGCGGCACAAATTGGCGGGGTGCTGGAGCCGGTGAATGCTTCGCCTGTGATTATTGAGGATGACTGCCTTATTGGCGGAAATACTGGGGTTTATGAGGGTACCGTGGTGCGGAGGCGCGCGGTGGTGGCGGCTGGAACCGTGTTGACGCGGGGGACGCCGGTGTATGACCTGGTGAAGGGCGAGATCTATAAAGCTACGGCAGAGATGCCGCTGGTGATTCCTGAGGGGGCAGTGGTGGTGCCGGGGTCAAGGGCAGTTTCGAAGGGGAAGGGCGCGGAGTGGGGGTTGAGTTTGGCGGCTCCGGTGATTGTTAAATATCGGGATGAGAAAACTGAGCTTTCTTTGGTGTTAGAGGAGATTTTGCGGTGATTTGTGGTGGTAGATCGTGGTGGGTTTGTGGTGAGTTGCTTGGCTGATGTGGTGTTTTCGCAGCTTCTTTTTGGGTGTCTAAAAATACGCCACGATTTTGAAGTTTATTTTTGAGGCTATCGCTTTTTGCAAAATGATAGCGTTTGGCGTCGAAGATGGATTCGCGGCTTCCCGGACCCATTCGCTTGAAGGAGCTTGTTGCGCCCAGACAAAGAAGGCATACCCCAGGGGCTAAAGCCCGCTTTGATTTAGCTTCCTAGAAGGCCAAGGCTAAAGCCTTGGCGTACCTAGATGCAAAAGCATATCCGGCTGGCGATGCGAGACCGGAAGATGCTAGAGCGGAAGATGCGAGACCGGAATTTGATTATGCTGGTTGCTTTGGGATGGTGTTGAAGAGGTTGAGGAAGCCCTCGGAGAGGGTGGGGTGGGTGAGGATGAGGTTGTGGACGGCGGTGTAGGGCAGGTTGGCGGAGATGGCCAGCTGGATGACTGGGAGGAGTTCGCCTGCGCCTGGGCCGAAGGCGGTGAAGCCCAGGATTCGGTCGTCGGAACCGATGAGGACCTTCATGAAACTGCGGGTTTCATCCAGGGTGCGGGTGCGGAGGGCGGCGGCCATGGGGATCTTGCCGAGGCGGTAGGCGATTCCCTGCTTCTTTGCTTCGTTTTCAGTAAGGCCTGCGTGGGCTAGTTCGGGGTCGGTGAAGGTGACGGAGGGAATCTGGCGGTTCTTTGTGTTGCGGCTGGCTCCGGCGAGATTGTCGCGGACGATGCGGAAGTCGTCGAAGGAGGCGTGGGTGAAGTGGGGGGAGCCGGCGCAGTCGCCCAGAGCCCAGACGCCGGGTGCGGTGGTCTCGAGGCGGTCGTTGACCTGGAAGTGGCCGGAGGGGGTGGTCTTGATGCCGACGAGGTCGAGGCCCATGTTTTGCGTGTTTGGGGTGCGGCCGGTGGCGACCAGGAGGTGGGTGCCCTCCAGGCTGGCTCCGTCGTTCAGGTGGACGGTTACAGATTTGCCGTTGGTGCCTTCGACGCGGGTGACGGTGGCGCTGGTGACGATGTCGATGCCTTCGTCTGCGAAGAGCTGGTGGAGAGCTTCGGTGACGTCGGCGTCTTCGCGGTGGACGAGGGTTGGGTTGCGCTCGATGATGGTGACGTTGGAGCCGAAGCGGCGCATGGCCTGGGCGAGTTCGAGACCGATGAAGCCGCCGCCGAGGACGAGGAGATGCTCGGGGAGGGTGGTGAGCTCGAGGACTTCGATGTGGGTCATTGGCGCGGAGTCGGCGAGGCCGGGGATGGGGTCGATGGTGGCGCGGGAACCGGTGTCGAGGAAGATGGAGTCGGAGCGGAGGGTGCGGGTGCCACCGGCGTTGAGGGCGACTTCGATGGTCTTTTCGGCGAGGAAGCGGCCGAAGCCCATGACGATCTCGGCTTTGGATTTGGCGTAGTTGGCGAGGTGCATGTCGCGGAGGCCGTCGATCATTCGCTGGCGGCGGGCGCTGACGGCTGCCATGTCGACGTGCCAGTCGCCGTGGACGATGCCGAACTCGGCTCCGCGGTGAAAGAAGGAGGCTACCTTGGCGGAGTGGATGACGTTTTTGCTGGGCAGGCAGGCGATGTTGGGACAGGCTCCGCCTAGACGCTTGTCTTCGATGTTGGCGACTTTCTTGCCCTGAGAGGCAAGGTGCCAGGCTAGATATTTGTCGGCTTCTCCGCTGCCGATGATGATTGCGTCGTACTGTTCGGGCGTGGACATGAGGGTTCTCCGTTGGGAGTGAATTGATCGAGGCCACTCTCAGATGCCGCGACGGTCGCAGATGGCTCAGGTTATCGCCGCCCATAAGCCGACTGTAAGTACCTATCTGCCACCGATGAATGCTTCTGCGATTTGGCAACCCTAAGCTTGCGCCGGACTACATCCGGTTGCCGACCATCCAGCTCGATTTGACCCTCTGCTGTCTGGAATGAGCGCCTCGGCCTGTTGGCCTAAATTGACGTGCAACTCTCGTTTTGATGGAATTTGACGCACCGAAATACGTAGGTAAAAACATCAGTGTGTGGAAGGATCGAACGGCACGAAACTGTCGGCGTGTCTGGGGTCGCCGTGTCCGGAGTAATGGGCCAGAATTGGATAGGGAAAGACGGGTCGCGATCGCTCCACGACGCCATTGGTTGAGCGTCCGGCAATCAGCACATCGGGAGCGTGGCCCTTTTCGACCCAGTTCTCCAAGGCCGTGAATGCGTCAAACTCGGTGAGACCCGGACCTCCGCCACCGTGATGCACTCCTGGAATCAGGAAGAGCCGGAAGAAGTCTTCCGTTTGTTTTCGCCCTCCCATCAGCCTGGTGACCCCTTCGTTATATCCGATTGAGGATGTCGCAGAGATGGCTCCATCGGCCCAACCATGCCACATGACAATCTTGCCACCGTGCGCCTTGAAGGAACGCAGGTCAAGCGAGGTCGCATCATAAATTTGGCGCGATCTCTCGAGGGTTGGGGGATCGCGATCAAAGTCGAAGTTGAGAGCATCAATGTTCTCCCTCACCTTCGAGTCTGCGAGGTATTTCATGTGCTGCCCAGGAAGGTCCAGGTTGGCGGTGCGCGGAGGAAGTCCGGGACTGAGCGCCCCAAAGTAGTTCCAGGCTCCCCACTGGGTCTCCGTTCCCGGGATGTAGGGGTAAGCCCAGAGTACTTCCCCCTTGGAGTTTGTAGCTGGGGACATCAGACGCTTGATCGCGCTGACCTGTTTCTGATTCAGACAATCCCGTTTCTGGGTGCCGTCGGCACAGGCAATCATCTCCGGGTTCCATTTGCAGGCTGGCGGATCGGTCACGAGCCCCTCTTCGACGCCCGACTGCGCTCCACAGTGCTCGAGCACAGAGTTGTGTACGACTTGAGAGGTTTCGGCGGTGATCACCGAGCCTCCGTGACCATCGGTGATGCCTTGCGCAAACCAGGCCGCTGCGATTGTATTCCGTCCGGTGTAGTCGTAAACCGGAGCGCTGGGCATCAGTCCATCGAAGTCTTCGGGAAACCTTTGAGCCTCCATCAGGACTGCCTGGCCACCCTTTGAGTTGCCAACCATGTAGGAATACTTGATGGGTGCGCCATAGTAGTGCGTGACGATAACCTTTGAAATGAGCGTGACGACATGGTTGCTTCGCCAACCGAAGTCTTCTTGTAGCTCGGGGGCGTTGGCAGCCCATACGCCGTCGAACCCCATGACGCTCTCGTGTCCGCCGTTCCCCGTGACTGTGGCATAACCACGCGCGAGGCCAAGATTGCATCGTCTGCCATCAAGATAGCCACAGAAGCCGCCGCACGCGGTAAAGAAGAATTTCTGATTCCAATCGTCGGGCAGAGGTAGTTTCAATTCGAATTTGTTCTGAGGCGCCACATAGCCGGTGACGTCGCAATACGCGTGGATACGAGTGGGAATGCGAGCGGCAACGCTTCCGTATCCGCTGGGGATGACGATCCACTGATCGAGACCGGTCGACGGCACTTCGACCAGGTGTGCCGAAGAGATGATTGCCGGGCCTCCTGGAGCGTCTTCGAGCTTCAACTGGGCCAAAGCGGCGCACTTCAGGGCATCCGGGGTAGATGGCGCCGCGCTCGGCGTATCCTGCGCCATGGCCAACGACGTCGCCAGCAATAGGAGGGGGATGCCGAGACAGACTCCTGCAAATCGGGGGAGATATCCGGTTCTCAATGAGGGAAACGCTTCGGTCGATCGGCGGAAGGCGAACATGTTCGACTCCTTTTCTTGCCGTTGTGATTGGAGATGCGCTTACCCAGGCGAATGGCCAATGAGTGGGAGGCTTCGCCACGTATGCAACTTTACTCAATGCTAAACGCGAGCCGCACCGATATTCGAATAAGCGTTCGAATTCAAAGATAGTCTTCGACGAGTGGGGACCACGGCCGCATGAACCGTCTTGCAGTACTGGCTTCTGCCTGCCCGTCGCAGAAGGGATGCAGATTTTTGCTTCCCGTGATATCAAGGAAGGCATGAGTTCTCCTGAGAGCAATTCGACCGATGCAGCCAAGCGCCGGGCTGCGGTATGGGCGGCAGCGCAGATTGAAGATGGAATGGCGGTGGGCCTGGGAACGGGGTCCACTTCGGCGCTGGTGATTGAAGAGGTGGGGCGAAGGGTTGCGGAGGGGTTGCGGATCAAGGCGATCGCTACGTCTGAGGCCTCGCAGAAGCTGGCGTTGGAGTGGAAGATTCCGATGAGCGACTTTGCGCATCTGCCGCAGCTGGACATGACGATCGATGGCGCGGATGAGGTGCAGGAGGGGACGCTTTATCTGATCAAGGGGCATGGCGGGGCGCTGCTGCGCGAGAAGATTGTGGCGATGGCGAGTAAGAAGCTGATCATTGCAGTGGACCCGCGGAAGCTGGTGAAGACGCTGGGAGCCGTGTTTGCGTTGCCGGTGGAGGTGGTGCCGTTTGGCTATGAGACGACGATCAGGCGGCTCGAGGATCTGGGGTTTGAGTCGGAGCTGCGGGTGACGGACGAGGGGAAACCGTATGTGACGGATGGGCAGCACTACATTGTGCACTGCAAGCTGCCACAGGTTGGGTTCGATGCGTATGAGGCGGCGGCGAAGTTGAAGGGGACGGTTGGGGTGGTGGAGCATGGGCTGTTTCTGGGGATGGCGAGCAAGGTGGTGATTGGTGGGTTGGAGGGGATCGAGGTTCTGGAGGCGGCGCGGTAGGCGATTCATCGGGCGTTGATGATTGATCGCATGTTTTCTTCGGGCGGATTGTGGGGAAGATGCCTTGTTTGCCTCGTTCACAGAGCAGTCGGGCTTGCGATGGTAAGCTTAACTATTGATGGCACAAGATAAATTGAAGATGATTCCGCTGGGTGGCCTTGGCGAGTTCGGTATGAACTGCATGGCGATCCGCTGGCAGGATGACATTATTGTCATCGACGCCGGTCTGATGTTTCCTGAAGAAGAGTTGCTGGGTGTGGACATTGTTGTCCCGGATATCAGCTATTTGACTGAAAACCGCGAGAAGGTTCGCGCGATCCTTTTGACGCATGGACATGAAGACCACATTGGCGGACTGCCGTGGATTCTGTCTGAACTGAATGTTCCGGTGTATGGGACGGAGTTTACGCTGGCGTATGTCGAGGGCAAGCTGGAAGAGCACCGGCTACTGGATGATGCGGATCTGAACGAGATGATTCCCGGGCATCGGATTACGCTGGGGCCGTTTTCGATCATGCCGATCCGGGTGACGCACTCGCTGGTGGACTGCGTGGCGCTGGCGATTCATACGCCGGTGGGCGTGGTGCTGCATACGGGCGACTTCAAGATTGATCTTTCGCCACCGGATAACAAGCCGTTTGATCTGCATGCGTTTGCGGAGCTGGGCAAGCAGGGCGTGCTGGCGCTGTTGCAGGACTCAACCAACGTGGACCGCAATGGGTATACGCCGAGTGAGCGGGCTGTGCGGCCGAAGCTGGATGAGATCTTTTCGCAGACGAAGAAGAAACTTTTCTTCAGCTGCTTTTCGTCTTCGATTCATCGGATCCGACTGGCGATGGAGCTGGCGCATCAGCATGGGCGCAAGGTTGCCGTGATTGGGCGGTCGCTGGATAACTCGACCGAGATTGCGCAGGATCTTGGGTATCTCGATCTGCCGCAGGGTCTGGTGATCAATCCGGGGCAGATTCGTGATTTTGCTCCGAATAAATTGCTGATCATGATCAGCGGCACGCAGGGTGAGCCGATGAGTGCGCTGAGCCGGGCGGCGGTGAACAATCACAAGTTCGCGCATATCGATGCGGGTGATACGGTGCTCCTGAGCTCGCGGGTGATTCCGGGAAATGAGAAGTCGATCTACAGGATGATCGATCACCTGGAGCGGCGCGATGCGAAAGTGATTCATGATGATGGGCAGTCGGGTCTGATCCACGTGAGCGGGCATGGGAGCCAGGAGGAGCTGAGGTTGATGATCAACCTGGTGAGACCGAAGTTCTTTATTCCGATCCATGGTGACTATCGACACCTGAAGCGTCATGCTGAGCTTGCGGGGTCGATGGGCGTGGTAGAGAAGACGATTTTGATGGAGGACGGCGACGTTCTGGAGCTGGATAAGGGCTCGGCTACGAAGACCGGGAAGGTAACGGTTGGGCGAGTGTGCATTGATTCGGGCGGGACCTCGACGGACGTGGTGGAAGACATTGTCATTCGCGACCGGAAGCACTTGAGCGAGGATGGCATTGTGCTGCCGATCATTGCGATCAATAAACAGACAGGCCTGTTGGAGAATCCGCCTGAGATTGTGATCCGCGGTATGGCGATCGCAACAGAAGAGGGTTTGATCAGTGAGGCGCGGCAGGTGGTGCAGCGGACGCTGGAAGGGTCTTCGGCGGAAGAGAAGGCCGACTATGGCGTGATCAAAGAGAAGATTCGCAACGATCTGAAGCGGTATATCCAGAAGAGCACGAGCCGGCGTCCTTTGATCATGCCGGTGATTCTGGAGATATGACGAAGAGTTGAAAAATAAGAGAAAGGCGCCTGGGCACTCCGCGCCTTTCTCTTTGAGGAAAAACTTACAGATCGTTTAGAATCCGCGGTGAGCCTCGTCTGCTTCCTCCGCCAGTTCGAATAAGAGACGCAGGAACTCGGGATTCTTCTGGCCGATGAAGAGCCCGTCCTTGATAAAGGCCTGGACGGTGGCCATCGCTCCTGAGTTTTTGGTCGAAGTTGGACGAATGATCGAAACCGGGGGGAACTTCTTGCTGAGGAAGTGGGTTGGCTCGGGCATGATCAGGTTGGCCTGAAGGGTGTCGCCTTTGAGAGACTCTGGATTGGTCTCTCCCTGGGCTGCGGAAAGGGTTGTAAATGTAACCGTTGCTCCGGTTCCTCCGGGTCCATTGTCGACGTCGGTGAGCGGGAGTGCGTTGCCAGCCTTGTCCTGCCAGGTTTGGAAGTGCATGGTCTCGGCTGGGCCGATGCTGAGCAGGACCCTCAGGACCTCCGCGTTATGCACTTGCTGGGCCAGAGTTGGATAGAGACTGGTGCCGCCTGCCTCAATGAAGGCGAAATGGAATCCAGCGGTGAAGGCGATCGCCTGGAGGTGGGGTGTGATGCTTGTTGTGTTATCGCTGCTGATGAAGCTGCCGGCGGTATCGGCGTCGGATCTTGGAATCGCGGTATGCCGGCCTACGTTGAGACTGGGAACCGCTTGCAGGAACGGCGAGTTCTCGTCGACGTCGGGGTTGGTAATGCTGCGATACGAGGACCAGAAGCTGGTGTCGACGGTGAGCTGGGTGAGGTTGGTGAGACGCTTCTTGCCGGTGGATCCAGTCGCGGTGCTGCCTGGGATGGTGGCAAATGGACTGAGGTCGACGGCCTCGGCCCCCTTCGACTCCAGATAGGCTTTCAAGAAGGCCACGTGGCTGATTTCATCGTCGGTGTTGTCGTGAATGTACTGGGCCATGTCGCCATCGAGAATGGAGAGTGCGGCGGTGTAGAGAGGATTTCCCCCGTTGGCTCCGGAGACTTCTTTGTCCTGGGTGCCTCCGAGTTCGGAGTATTGAATCCACAGATCGGTCTCGATCTGCTCGATAACGTTGAGGAACCTGAGGATCGCGATATCGCCTTTGGTGATGTCGTCTCGATCCCTGTTTTGATCCTCACCGAACGCGGATCGCCCGCTGCCCGACAGTCCAGCGCCGATTGTCGCTGCACCTGCTGCTGTGATTCCGGTTTTCAGGAACGCACGCCGATTCGCGGATTTCCCGATCAGATTTTCGAACTTCGTCATATCCACTTCTCCCTTTGCCAAACTGATTGAGCCAAGAAGCTGGCCCCAGCACACGGTAGGCGTTTCGCCTGGCGCGATTGTCAGTGCAACATGAAAAGATTGTCACTGTTTGGCTACGCAAGATTGTCACTGTTTGGCTACGCTTGCTTGCCGGAGGGCTTGGTGGATGGAACCTCAGGTGATGCCTGTGATTCTGGAGGGTTGAAGTTCTGAAGATAAACGGAGTATGCCCCGTAGAATGAAGCGACAACATCCCTGTTGCGAGTTGCTCCTTCTTATGAAGCTTCTTCGACTCCATCCCTGCCCGCAAACAGCTTTGAAGACGATCGTTGCTGCGGCGATGTCGATTGCGATGGTGTGGGCGGCAGGAGCGGCTTGGGCGCAGAGGCCGGTGATTGAGCCGCCGACCCGGCAGCGGATTGGGCTGGTACTGGAGGGTGGTGGGGCGCTGGGGTTTGCGCATGTCGGTGTGATTGAGTGGATGGAGGAGCACCACATTCCAGTAGATGATGTTGCCGGGACGAGCATGGGCGGCCTGATCGGCGGACTGTATGCGTCGGGGAACAGCCCGGACGATATTGAGGAGTTTGTCGGTGGGATTAACTGGCCGGCGGTGTTGAGCGGGCAGGTTCCGTTTCCGGCATTGAGTTATCGCCGGAAAGAAGACAAGCTGGCGTTTCCGAATCGGCTCGAGTTTGGGTTGAAGCATGGCCTGAGTCTGCCGAATGGGTTGAACTCGGGGTCGGCGGTGGGGTTGCTGTTGGATCGGGAGATGCTCCCTTACTACGATTTGAAGAACTTCGACGATCTACCGATTCCCTTTCGCTGCGTGGCGACTGATATTACGACGGGCAAGGAGCATGTGTTCAAGGATGGGTCGCTGGCACAGGCGATGCGATCGACGATGTCGATCCCTGGTGTGTTTGCGCCGGTGACGCATGGGGACCAGATCTACTCGGATGGCGGCGCGGTGAATAATCTGCCAGTTGATGTGGCGCGGTCGATGGGCTCGGAGATTGTGATTGCGGTGTACCTGGATACGGGGCCGGTGGATAAGGCGAGCTTGAACTCGCTGGTCGGGGTGGCGGGAAGGAATGTTGCGATCATGGTTTCGGCGAACGAGCTCGAGAGTATGAAGAACGCCAACATTCTGCTGAAGGCGGATGTGAGCAAGTTCAGCTCGAGCGAGTTTGAGAGGAGCGCGGAGATTGTTCCGCAGGGCGTGAAGGTGGCAGAAGAGCATTCGGCGGAGTTGCTGAAGTATGCCTTGAACGATGCCGAATGGCAGGCGTATGTGGCGCAGCGAGATGCGCGGCGAAGGACGCAGATTCCCACTCCGCAGTTTGTGAGTGTGCGTGGAGTGCAGGGCGCGCAGCGTGCAGAGATTGCGAATGAGTTTACGAAGTATGTCGGCAAGCCGATTGACCCGAAGAAGATTGAAGGGACGATCGTGGATCTGCAGGGCACGGGAACTTACTCGAGCATCAGCTATAACCTGGTCGATGAGCAGAATATGACCGGGCTGCTCGTACGGCCACGGATCAAAGACTATGGGCCACCGTTTTTGGATGTGGGGCCGACGCTTGCTTCGAATGATTCGAACGATATTCAGCTGGGGCTGGGTGGACGGGTGACGTTCTTTGGGCTGACGGGGCCGGGGTCTGAGGTACGGGTGGACGCTTCGGTTGGTCAGGTGGCGGGGGTTTCAGCGGAGTTGTATCAACCGCTGGTGGCGGCGAAACGGTACTTTGCTGCGCCGCGAGCCTACTACGCTCATACGATTACGTCGCTTTATTCGGGGAGCCAGGAGCTCTCGCAGTACACGGAGGAGCGGAATGGATTTGGGTTGGATCTTGGGTATCGGTTCAGCTCGAAGGCTGAGTTGAGAGTGGGTGAGGACTATCAATGGTATGGCGAGAAGCTGCGCGTGGGGCAGCCGATTGAGCAGATCTTTCACCTGACGCCGTTTGTGAGCAACGTGCGGTTTCAATACCTGGGGCAGGATAATGTGCAGGTGCCGACGAGGGGGTCGGAGTTGCTGACGAAGTTTACGCACTCGACGCAGAGGCCATTTGGCGAGGGCGGCTACTCGCAGTGGGATACTCGCGTGGCGCACTTCTTTCCTGCGGGGCAGAAGGGGATTATCTTTGGCACGATGGAGGGAGGAACGAGCTTCGGAGCGACGAACCTTGGGCTGGCGGGGTTTTCGCTTGGTGGTGCGCTGCGGTTGAGTGCTTACGGTCGTGGAGAGCTGCTGGGGAGTGATTATTTTCTCGGGCAGGTGGGTTATCTGTACCGGCTGACGAAGCTGAATCCGGTGATCGGGGATTCGATCTATGCGGCGGGATTTTATGAGATTGGGAAGGTGTGGAATGCGGCTGCGGGGACGCCGACGTTGCCTAACGATATCTCAGGTGCGGTGGTGGTGAAGACGATCTTTGGGCCGTTTTATGGTGGCGGGAGTGTCGGGGATAGCGATCATCGGAAGTGGTTCTTTGGGTTGGGGCGGGTGTTTTAGCGGCGTTGCTCCGATGCTTCTGATTTAACTGTTGCGTGGGTGGACGAATAGTATTATCTCTGCGGCGATGCGTCGAGGAGATGAAGTAGATGAGCGAGTTTGTGACGTTGGAGGAGATTCGGGCGGCGAAGGAGCGGATCGCCGGGGTTGCCGTGAGGACGCCGCTTTATCGCGTGGAACGGGCTCGTTTGCGGATGGGGAAGTTTCCGGAGCCGGAGTTTGATCTCTACATCAAGGCAGAGAGTGAGCAGCCGATTGGGAGCTTCAAGCTGCGTGGGGCTTACAACATGGTGGCGCAGTTGTCGCCTGAGGCGCTGCGGCGTGGGGTGATTACGTATTCGAGCGGCAACCATGCACAGGGCGTGGCGTATGCGGGGCGGGCGCTGGGGGCGAAGGCGGTGATTGTGATGCCGGGGAACGCTCCTGAGGTGAAGAAGGCGGCGACGAGGGCGCTGGGGGCGGAGATTGTGGAGGTGGGGCCGGCTTCGTCGGAGCGGAGGTTGAAGGCGGAGGAGCTGGTGGCGGAGTTTGGGTATGCGATGATTCCGCCTTATGACGCTCCGCAGATTATAGCGGGGCAGGCTACGTGTGGATTGGAGATTGTGGAGCAGCTGCCGGGGGTGGAGCTGGTGATCTCGCCGGTGAGCGGTGGCGGGTTGCTGAGTGGGACGGCTACGTCGGTGAAACTGGCGGCGCAGGCTGGGTTGGTGAGTGCCGGGGTGCAGGTTTGGGGCGCGGAGCCGGAGCTGGCGGCGGATGCGAAGGAGAGTTTTTATTCGAAGACGCTGGTGGAGTGGCCCGCGGCGAAGACTACGCGGACGCTTGGGGATGGGCTGCGGACGCAGAGTCTGGGGGTGCTGAACTTTGCGCATGTGATGAAGTTTGCGGATGGGATTGTGACGGTGTCGGAGGAGGAGATACTGGCGGCGATGCGAGTGATGTTGCGGGCGACGACGCTGGTGCCGGAGCCGAGTGGGGCGGTGACGCTGGCGGCGGCGCTGTTCCATGCGGAGGAGCTGCCGAGGGCGAAGAAGGTGGCGGTGATTCTGAGTGGAGGGAACCTGGAGCCGGCGCTGCGGGAGCAGTTGGAGGGGGAGCTGGCTGCTAAGGCTTAGTCCTGCCGGACGGGCCCACTGCGCGTGGGGCGGTCACTTCGTGACGTGTATACCTTGTCTTCGGTGAGTGTGAGGTAATGGTCCTCCCGTTGGTCGGGGGTAGACTTAGTGTTTTTGGTAGCGGTTTAGAACGTCCTCGAGGGTCACTGTGCCTTCGAGAGAGCCTCGCATGGCGCGGTTGGTGATGGGGAGGAGAGGCCAGCGCTGGAAGTGCGGGAGGGTGCTGGATAGCGGCTGGTCGGGAAAGAGAATGGGAGTGCGCTCGGGGCCTAGATGCTCGTCTAGTGTCTCGGCTGAGGGCGTGGGTGTGGTCGCGTCTTGCCCTTCTGGCTGATTCGCGGAGAGGGCTTCGAGCTCTTCTCTTCTTGCGGTGTACCAGAGGCCGTCGCTGCAGTGGACCAGGAAGATGGGGATGGATTTCAGGTCTTCGTATTGGACGAGTGAGTTGAGCGTGTCGGGGATGGTTTCGCTGCCTTGCAGGACGGGGACGGTGACGGGTTGCATGGCGTCTTCTAGGTGGAGGTTGCTCTCTTCGCGGAGCTCTTCCATGGAGGGGAGGTCGAGGCCGTCCTGGTGGGTGAACTGCTCGAGGATGGGGACAGGCTGGAGGACGCGTGAGATAAGGTAGGCGATGGTGTTGGCGAGGATGACAGGCAGGACGATGGAGTAGTTGCCGCTGACCTCGAGCACCATGAAGACGGAGGTGAGGGGAGCGCGGAGGAATGCGGCGAAGAGGACACCCATGCCAACCAGCGCGTAGGAGCCGATGGTGCCGGTGAGGTGGGGGAAGTAGATCTTTTCGAAGGTGCCTACGGATGCGCCAAGCATGGCTCCGATGAAGAGGGTGGGGGCGAACATGCCGCCAGGGGTGCCGCTGGAGAAGGAGAGCGTGGTGGCGATGATCTTGAAGAGAGCGAGGAGGAGGAGCATCTTCCAGGCGAACTGCGCGTGCATGGCCTGGTCGATGGCTTCGTATCCTGCGCCCATGACTTGTACTAGACCGAAGTAGCCGATGGCTCCTACGAGGAGGCCGGCGACGGCGGGTTGGAGAAGCTGCGACCACTGCGGCTGGCTGCGGAGCTTGGGGCGAAGGTAGCTGAGGCAGCGGGCGAAGAGGAGAGAGGCAAAACCGCCGACGACTCCGAGGACGGCGTAGGCGAGGAGCTCGCGGGAGTCGCGGAGATCGATGACGGGGATGCGGAACATCGGCTGTGCTCCCCAGAAGGAGCGGGCGACGACGACACTGGCGACTGCGGAGAGGACGATGGAGCCTAGGACTGCGGCGCTCCATTGGCCGATGACCTCTTCGATGACGAAGAGAATGGCGGAGATGGGGGCGTTGAAGGCTGCGGCGAGGCCGGCGGCGGCTCCGATGGGAGCGAAGATGCGGAGTTTTTCTTTCGACATGCCGAAGCGGCGGCTGATGAGTGAAGCTACTCCGGCGCCGATCTGGAGGGATGGGTCTTCGGGGCCGAGGGAGTGGCCGCTGCCGATGGCGAGGGCGGCGAGAAGAAATTTTCCGATGACGGTGCGGAAGGAGATATAGCCGTTGCTGATGTAGAGGGCAGCTTTGGTCTGGTTGATGCCGCTGCCGCGAACATTGGGGAAGATGTAGCGGGTGAAGACCGCGATGACTAAGCCGGCGGCGGCTGGGATGTAGAGCAGGCGTAGCTGGTGCGGGTTTGGAGAGGAGCCGAGGAGCAGGACGCTGAGCCACTCGATGGCCATGCGGAAGGAGACTACGAGGAGGCCGGAGATAACACCGATGAAGATGGAGAGGAGGAGAAAGACACGCTCTTCGCGGCCGGAGGCGATGCGGGCGATCATGTCGTCGCGCAGGGTACTTTGTGCGACCGGCTCCGTCTCCGCCATTGCTGTTCGATCTTCCATCTTGACTTAGGGCTCCATCGCTTTGGGGAATTTGGCGAGTTGCAGGAGGAGGGCGTCGTCGCCGGTGGGAGGGCCGCAGATCTTGCTGGTCTGGGACTCGGTGTCGAAGACGAGCTGCATGGTGGCATCCTGCTGGGCGGGGTCGTTGAGGAGAGCGGCGCGGCTGGCGGTGGCGTCTTTGCTCGTCCACTTTGCGGCGAGATCCTTGAGCGGAGAAGACAAGCCGTTGGCGACGGAGAGCTGAGCGCTGCAGACGGCGAAGCGCTTCTTTGCCAGAGCGCGGACTTGCAGGATGCGCGCTACGCGTTCGTTGTTGGGCAGTTTCTTGAGGGGAGCGAGCTCGAGGATGCGCGCGGAGTCTTCGAGCATCTCCTTGTCGCTGGGGGTGATTGGTTCGCGCGTGGAGGGGGAGGTTTCCTGCTGGTGTATGACCTGCTCCATGAGCCGGTGGGCTTCGTCGAAGTGGCCGGAGTCGTATTCGAGGCGAGCAGCGGAATCGAGGGCGATCTGGTTTTTCGGCTCCTGCGTGAGAACTTTGCGGTAGTAGGTCAAGGCGTCGTGAGGGGCCTGGGCCTGCTCGAGGAGCTGCGCGAGGGTGAGGGAGAGGGGGACGTCTTCGGGCGCATTGCCTCCGATGATAAGGAGTTCGGTGCGGGCGGGGCTGAGGTCGTGATGGGCGATGAAGTACTGCGAGAGCTCGAGGCGGACCTCGCGGCGGCGGAGGACTCCGTCTCCCTGCCAGGTGCCGAAGATGGAGGCGCGGTAGTAGTTGATGGCAGCCTGGATGTCGTTCTTCTTTGCGGCGAGGCGGGCGAGGCTGAGGTTGATGAATCCGTCGCCGGGTTGGGTCTCCCATAGGCCGAGGAAGTAGTTGAAGGACTCCTCGGTGTGGCCGGCGTCGCCGAGGGCCAGGGCGAGGAGGAGCTCGCAGGAGCGCTGGCCGGGGGCGTAGGAGAGGGCGGTGCGGAGGGCGACGATGGCCTGGTCGGGGCGGCCGGCGTTGATGGCGGCCTGGCCTCGGGCGGACCAGCGCTGGGCAAGCTCTTCGCGGTGGGAGGTGAAGGAGCGAAAGAGGAAGAACGTCATGAGGAACAGAACGATGGTGACGAGCAGCAGACTGAGAAAGGTCAGGGAGTCGCGGAGGATCAACTTCCGCTTGAGGCTCGAATAGTCTTCTGTTTGGAGTGTCATCATGCGATTTGTGCGTTTTTATCTGGCTGCATGGTCTTTCTCTAGTCTATGGATTTGATGCTCGTTGAGATAGAGGCGCGGTCTGGGGAGTCGTGGACGATATTGGTTCGTTTCGTTGAGGAGCGAAAGTTTAGACTGGACGGTGTTTGGCTTTCCAGAGGATTGTGGTGGCGTCTAAATGAGGTCTATGCGAATTTTTTCTATCAGGCGATGTGCGGCGATGGGTGCTGGAGCGGTGCTGCTGGTGGCGAGCGTCGCTGCTATAGGTCAGAAGAAGGGAAAGGACTACGACAGGACGGCCATTGCGACGGTGCTGCATGATGCGAATGTGTATGTGGCGTCGGATGCGGATGCGCAGAAGATCTCGCTGGTGACGCCGGGACATGAGGTGCAGATTGTTGAGCGGAGTGGTGCCTGGGTGAAGGTGTTTGCGAATACCGATATCAACGATGACGCGAATGAGGACGATCGCAACAAGCCTGAGTTCGGCGAGGACGCGAATGTAACTCCGGCGTCGGGGTGGATTCGGGATAAGGGGATTCTGGGGCCGGGGACGGCTGGTGGGGATGTGATTCTGTTTGGTTCAGCTGCGAACTTTGAAGATGAGGCGGAGCGGCCGCATGCACCGAAAGGCGCGGCGGGGGCGGCTCATCTGCTTTACAAGCGCGTGGCGGAGTACTTTCCGGACTCTCCGCTGGCGGCTGAGGCGGCGTGGCGGGCGGCGGATATTCGATGGCAGCTGGATAAGGTCGATATCAGCACGCTGCCGAGTGCGAAGGAGCAGGAGGCTTATCTGCGGCCGCAGATCTACGAGGGTGAGTTGAAGAAGGTGATGAAGACGTATCCGGGGAGTGAGTTTGCGGCGCGGGCTGCGTTCGATCTGCTGGATAACAAGTTGTGCGGGGACTGGCAGGGGCTGCCGAAGTGTCCGGAGATGGAGACGGGGCTTTATGTGAAGTATGCGCAGCAGTATGCGGATGGGCCTAAGGCTGCGGAGGCGCTTTACAACGCGGTTTATCGGCAGGGTGTGGTGGTGACGATGTACCAGGTGCAGGAGGATAAGAAGCGGTCGGAGGAGGCGGCGAAGAGGACGCAGGCCCTGGCGATGGATTTGAAGGCACGGTATCCGAAGTCGGAGTTTGCGGCGCGGGGGGCTAGTATTGCGTTTCGAGTTTCGCAGGGGATCGCGATCTATGGGAGTGATCGGGATTAGAAGCTATGTCCTGCCGGAAGGGCCCACTGCGCGTGGGCTCGTCCGGCAGGACATAGCTTGTTTACCGTTTACACATGCGGACGCTTTAGGATGGATGCATGTCGATTCTTCATGTCATCCTCCTTGCCATTGTGCAGGGTCTTGCTGAGCTGTTGCCTGTCTCGAGTTCCGCTCACGTTGTAGTCGCCGAAAAGCTGTTGGGGTTGGATCCGACGACGCCGCAGATGACGCTGCTGCTGGTGATGCTGCATACGGGCACAATGTTTGCCGTGATTGTCTACTTCTGGAGTCAGTGGAAGAAGACCTACTTCTCGAGTGGCGACGCGTTCAAACGGTTTTTGATTCGCTTGATCTGGGCATCGCTGCTGACGGCTGCGATCGGCGAAGTGATCATCAAGGTGATCGAAAAGACTGCGTTCAAAGGGGCTTCGAAGGGTGAGATTGAGCTGCTGTTTGGGCGGCTGGATCTGATCGCTCCTGCGCTGTTCGCTGCGGGCTTGTTGATTCTGCTTGCGGGGCTGATGGAGAAGCGGCGGATGGGGGCGCATGAGAAGGTCTATGGCGACAGCGTGACGATGCGGCAGGCGGGTTGGATCGGAGCGATTCAGGGGCTATGCCTGCCGTTCCGCGGATTTTCCCGGTCGGGCGCTACGATCTCGACGGGCATGTTGACGGGGGCGAGCAAGGAGCGGGCGGAGCGGTTCAGCTTTGCGCTGGCTGTGGTGCTGACGCCTCCGGCGGTGGGGCGCGAGGTGATGCGGCTGGTGAAGGCGTCGCATGCGGCGACGGCGGCGGGTGTGCCCATTGATCTGCACGGAAGCATGATGATGGGATTGCTTGGTGCGGTGTTTGCGTTTCTGGCGGGGCTGCTGGCTTTGAGGTGGTTGAGCAGCTGGCTGGAGGAGGGCCGATGGTATCTGTTTGGAATCTATTGCCTGGCGGCTTCGGTGGTGGTGTTTGGTCTGTATCACGCGGGGTATTAGACCGTGGATAGTTATCTGCGGGTGTAGAGCCAGGCCCAGTAGATAAGTGGGATCTGCAGCGGGATGCGCAACCACTGCGCCCAGCTTTGGCCCATGACGCCGGGTAAGCGCAGGTGCGACATCGCCATGTAGATGTTGGCCGGCAGGACGGCGATGAGCAGAACCACTAGACCCCAGGCTGCGGTGTGACGCATTGAGGGAACGAGCAGGCCGATGCCGCCGAGTATCTCCGCCGCACCGCTGATGTGGACTAGAAGTGTGTGCGCGGGCAGGTAGGGCGGGATGATTCGGAGATAGACGCCCGGGGCCAGGAAGTGAAGAGTGCCGGAGATGAGGAAGATTGAGGCGAGGAGGATGCGGCCGATCACGTTGACTCACTTCCCTCTTTGCGCCTGTCTTGATGCATGTCCACACCAGCAAAATTGTTGGCGCTAACAAAAATATGGGCAGCCGGGACGAACCCTGCTGCCCATCGTCGAGTTGCATCGCCTTGGTTATTTGGATATGAGTGTGTCGCGGTGGCTCTTCACGTAGTCGTGCGAGGTGAGGACGTGGGCCTGCTGATCAGCGATGAGCTGGCGGACGGGAAGCGGAAGATCCTGGTTGAGAGCATCGGCGTAGGCCTTTTTGGCATCGTCTTCACCCTGTTCGGCGGTCTCGAGGAGGGTGTGGTCGCCGCCGCCTAGTTTAGCTTTGAGGTCTCCCCAGACGCGGTGGAGGGTTCCGGCGGTTGTGCCGGACTCCTTGATGTCGTGGACGCCGTTCTGATGGAGGATCTCCTCGAGGTCGCCGCGGAAGCTGGCACGTTTGAGGGATTCGGCGAGGAAGTAGCGCTTGAGGGTGTCGTCTTTCAGATGTTCGCCGATGTCGGCAAAGCCTTTTTGGCTGTCGAGGAGGGTGCTGATAAGGGAGTTTAGAGCGCGCTGCATTTCGTGCTGCTTCCCTGTGTCTGTTGGCATGATGGAAACCTCAATCCTGGGGTGAAGTGTTGGTGCGGTTGGGGCAGGGTCCGTCGGCTGTGCGCGATTCTCCTCCGCCGACGGCAAGCAAGAGAAATCGCGAAAACCCCGCTCCCCTGCCAACCGGTTCTAAGGACCGCCGAGTGAAATTTGGCTCGGCGGTGAATATGAGGGAGTAGATGCAGGGAGTGCCCGTGGGTTTGTATGTGGGTACCCCAAAGCGAGGTTTTTCGACATTTGTGCAGGGGGTTGGGGAGGGTCTGGGATAATCGAAGGTGCTCTGGTGATTTGCGGGCTCGGTTTGGATCGGACGGCGTGAGGGGTTGTGCGCGCCGTGACGAATGAGCCCGCGCGTCCCCCTCACGTGAAGGCTCCCCAATGAAAACTCTGAGACTTGTTTCGACCCCGACGCGCAACCGCCGCCTGAATGAGATTCTCGGGATGGTCGTACTGGTGAGCGCAGGGCTGCTGCTGCTGGCGCTGGCGAGTTATACGCCGACCGATCCGTCGTTCGATACGGTGGGGCAGTATGTGAAGGGGCGGCCGGCGCATAACTGGACGGGGATGGTTGGGGCCTATCTCGCGGATGCGATGTTGCAGCTGATTGGGGTGGCTGCGTTCTTTCTGCCACTGGTGTTGGGGCGGCTTGGAATCTGCTGGATGCGGTCGCGACCGGCTGGATCTCCGCTGGCGAAGACGATTGGGCTGGGGATGTGGGTGGTGTTTGGGCCGGCGGCGATTGCGCTGCTGCCTGGCGAGATGCTTTGGCGTGGCTCACTGCCTATCGAGGGGACTACGGGACGGCTGCTGGCGGATCTGCTGGTGCATTATTTGAATCTGCCGGGAGCGGCGATTGTGCTGACGCTGATGGTGGCAATGTCGCTGTATCTGGTGACTACGTTTACCTTCAATACGGCGCGGGAGTGGGCGACTATTCGATTTGGATTTGTGCAGCGGCTGTGGGAGTGGTGGTCGCAGCGGCGGAGTCGCCGGGCTGGCGCCGAGGTTGATCTTGAAGAAGCTTATGGGAGCAAGCGGGAACAGGCTGATGCGAGAGCGCGGCGGGCTCGTGAGCTTGCGGAGGCGGCAGAGCGCAGAAGGCTGGAGCCTGAGCCGGAGCCAGCGACGCTGCTGGGTGGATTGTTCGGCTGGTTGAGCAGGAAGAAAAAAGTGCAGCCGATCTCGATTGTGCCTGAGGAGGTTGCGGGCGGGCATCATGCTTCGATCTTTGGGGCGATGCCGCGGACGCTGGTGGATGCTCCTCCGGTGACGGCGTTTGGTACGGCGGCGGCGGCGGTTGCGCCGTTTGCGGAGGTGCTGGCGAAGGCGGCGGCTCCGGTGCATGCGCTGGATGATGAGTCGAATTTTAGAGAGTTTGGCGGTGCAGAGGAGTGGCGTGAGCCGGTTTCGATGAAGGCTGCGGCTCCTGTACGTGCGCCGAAGAAGGTGATGGATGAGCCGAGAGCTTCGTTTGCTGCTCCCGTCACTGCTGCTCCGCAGCCGCTGCATACGCTGCCGGATACCATCTCGTTCGGCAAGCGTGCAGATGCGGACATCAAGCCGGTGACGATTGTGCCGAAGAGTGTGCGGGGGTATAAGCTTCCGCCTTCGTCGCTGCTTTATCGGAGTGAAGAGCACGCTGTGGTTCGCGAGGATGCACTGCGGGAAGAGGCGCGGGTGCTGGTGGAGAAGTCGGCTGAGTTTGGCGTCGATGGGCAGGTGACCCAGATCAATCCGGGACCGGTGGTGACGACGTTTGAGTTCAAGCCGGAGGCTGGGGTTAAGGTCGCTCGGATCACCGGGCTGGCGGATGATCTTTGTCTTGCGATGGCGGCTGAGTCGATTTTGATTGAGCGTATGCCGGGCAAGAGCACGGTTGGGATTCAGGTGCCGAACCATGAGCGGGAGACGATCTGGCTGCGGGATGTGGTCGAGTGTGAGAGCTTTGCGCAGAGCAAGAGCAGGCTGGCGATTGCGCTGGGGAAGGACATTAACGGGCGCATCGTTACTGCGGATCTGGCGAGTATGCCGCACGTGTTGATCGCGGGTTCGACTGGCTCGGGTAAATCGGTTGCGATCAACGCGATGATTATGAGTGTGCTGTTCAAGTCGACGCCGGAGCAGGTTCGCATGATTCTTGTGGACCCGAAGCGGGTAGAGCTTGGGATGTATGAGGGTATCCCGCACCTGTTTACGCCGATCATCACGGAGGCGAAGCTGGCGGCGAATGCGCTGCGCAATGCTGTGCGTGAGATGGAGCGAAGGCTGAAGCTGCTGGCTGCCAACCATGTGAGGAACATCGATCAGTTCAACAAGCTGTTCGATCATGGCAGCGAGTACTTGTTTGAAGATGTGAATCAGGAGCCGCTGCCTTACATCATCATCATCATTGACGAGCTGGCTGACTTGATGATGCTGGATCGGGCGAATGTCGAGGAGTCGATTACGCGGCTGGCGCAGATGGCTCGCGCGGTGGGCATTCATCTTGTGCTGGCGACGCAGCGGCCTTCGGTGGATGTGATTACGGGATTGATCAAGGCGAATGTGCCGACTCGTATGAGCTTCCGATTGGCGACGAAGGTGGACTCGCGGACGATCATCGATTCGAATGGCGCGGAGAGTCTGTTGGGACGCGGCGATATGTTGTATCTGCCGCCGGGGACCAGCCGGGTGCAGCGTGTGCATGCGCCGTTTGTGACAGAGAAAGAGATCTCGGCCGTGACTGAGTTCTGGAAGGCGCAGGGCGAGGCTGAGTATGTGCATGGCTTCCTGGAAGGACCGAAGGAAGATACCGGCACGGGCAAGGATGGCGACGGCGGCGTCGATGGGGATAACAACGATCCGATGTACGATGATGCGGTTCGACTGGTGTTTGAGTTTGGGAAGGCGAGTACTTCCCTGTTGCAGCGCAGGCTTCGGATTGGATATGGGCGCGCCGCTCACCTGATCGACATGATGTACAACGATGGTCTGGTGGGGCCTGCGGATGGATCGAAGCCGAGAGAGATTCTGAAGTCGCCTAACTGGATCAACGAAGTGGATGCGGCTATTCGGTAAGATAATGTCCTGCCGGACGGGCCTCCTGCGCGGAGGGCGGTCACTTCGTGACTTGTATATACGTTGTCTCGGTTGGTTTGGCAGCGATGGTCCTCCCGTTGGTCGGAAGATATGCTGTCAGGGGCTGACAGCTAGTGGTGGACTGTCTTCGACGAGCGGATGGCGACTATCGCGAGAAGGCAGATCACGATGAGAAGGGCGATCCAGAGTAGGTGAGGATGGCGGTCTGTGAGAGGGCGCGCATCGGGGCGATCGCGATAGGCAGGGTTGAACTGCTCGGGGCCTAAGTTTGCTGCGTGAAACTCGGCTGAAGGGGAGAAGAGGCGCGTGTAGTCGTACTGCGGGGCGGTAAGGTCAGCGTCTCCGTAGAAGAGGGTGAGAGGCTGGGCCGTGGGGGCGTCGAAACAGATCTTGCGCTGGCGCATCTCGAGGCGAATGGCGGTGATGGGGAGCGGGGCGTCGTCCCCGTTGTTGACTGCGACTTCGACTGTCGCTGCGCTCTGCATGTTGGAGCCGAGGGTGGCGGGGACGCTGAGTTGCTCCTGACGTATCTCGCGGCCAGCCTGCGTGAGATGGACGCGGAGGATGGTGCCGGCGAGGGTTTCGCTGAGTGCGTCGGCTGGGTTGGGCGAGGCGGCGGGATGGTCCGTGATGCTGATGTCGCGGCTGAAGTTCGCTTTGAAGGCGGATGAGATGGAGAAGGAGACGCGCTCGATGGGGATGCGTTGCGGCAGGGCGAAGGTTGCGACAGTTTTGCGGCCACGCTGCGTGATGGTGGCGGTCTGGACTGCAGTGGTGTAGAGGGACTGGGCTTCGCGGCTGGGGGGAACGGTGGCGCTCTGCACCATCTTTTGCAGGGCCTGGGGGGAGGCGTCGAAGGTGTGGGTGCCAGTGGCCGGGGAGACGGCTAGTTCGATGTGGAGATAGGGGAGGCTGGTCTCCTGCAGGTGGATCGTCGTGCTGCGGGAGAGATGCTGGCTGGTGAGATCGAAGAGGGTGAACTCGCCGAGCTGTGTCTGGTTCGCGTAGCTGGGGTCGTGGGTGCCGGAGACGGTTGCGGTGGCGAGGAAATCATGTCCGGCTAGATCGAGGGTGAGCTCGGTGTAGGGGCGGTTCGGCATCTCGAGATCGAAGACGATGTTGCGACCGCGGAGGCCGAGGTTGCGGATGGCGGCGGTGTCGCTGTCTGGTTGCTGGGGTTCGCTCAGCGTGACGGCGTAGGGTATCTCGCGGTTGTCCTGAAAGAGGCGGAGATCTTTGAGTGATGGACCGGCGTGTGGAAAGAGGGATGGGTCAATGATGGCGCAGCTTTGACCTGCGCCTGACGGCGTGGTGATGGTTCGTTCGTAGCGGAGGTAGTGCGGGTCGGTGTGCTCCGGGGCTGCGGCTGCCTGCCAGAGAAGGAGGGTCAGAAGGATCGCAGACTTCACTGGTCGGCTCCTTCGTGCTTGGGCAGATGAGGTTCGGATGTGGGATTGGGGATGCGGAGGGCCAGCCAGTCTTTCTGATAGGCGAAGCTGATTGCCATCAGTAAGGCCCCGAGCCCGAGAAAGCTTAGAATTCGATAGCCCTGGCTGAGGTTGCGCAGGTCGTAGAGGAAGGCTTTGCCGATGGTGAAGACCAACAGCAAGAGTGCCTGCCAGCGGATGAAGGCGGAGCGCTTCCAGAAGCCTATGGCGAGCAGGCCTGCGCCGTAGAGCATGAGGAAAGCGGAGATGGCGAGGGCCTTTTGCAGGTCGGCTTCGGGATTGCCCGCGGTGACGCTCCATGCGGAGTCAAGCTCGCGGAGGCAGGCGAGGATGGCGATGAAGTTGAACGCGACGATGGAGGATCCCGCGATGGTGAGCCAGTTGGGGAAGGCTTTGTTCTGTTGGTCGGAGTGACGAAGGGGGCCGTGCGCGAAGATCGCGGAGAGGGCTAGAGCGGCTAGTCCGAAGAGGGCGGTGGCGAAGCGGAGATTGAGGAAGGCGGTGTCGATTCGTTCGTTGAGCCAGAAGGGTTCGATGAGGAGGCCGCAGATACCGAGAACGAGAGCTGCGGCGGCGAGGCGGCGGAGGATGAGCGGGGCTGGCTCGGGAGTTTTGTCTGTTGCTGGGCTGGACAGGCGAGCCGCTACCCAGAGAAGAGCCGCGCCTTCAGCGAGCCAGCCAACGATGATCCAACGGCCGCTGGCCTTAAGGGGAATGGCGATGGTGAGGAAGACAATTGCGAGAGAGAGATGGACGGCGGAGGTGACGCGGGGTTGGGGCAGGCGCATCAGGCCCAGATAGAGTGCGGCGAATAGAACCGCCAGCCAGGGGAGGAGATCGTGATTGCCGGTGTCATGCAGGATGGAGTAGAACGCGAGTGCCGCAAAGGCTGCGTTCGCTAGCGGGAGGAGGATTTCGGTAATTGGAGTCGATGGGTGCTCTTCGTTTTGTTGAATGCGGATGGATGGGAGCAGGAACGTAAGGAAGAAGAGGCCGATGAAGATCGCTGTGACGGCGAGGGGCTTCGTGGTGTTGTAGACGTCGAACCATTCGACGTACCAGCCGATGAAGAAGGCTACGGTGAGGGGAAAGGCTCCGAAGAGAAGGCGCGGCCAGGGCTTGAGACGGACGAGCAAGACCGTTGCTACATCGATTGCGAGGATGTAGGTAAAGAGGAAGACTTCGTGGTTGCCGCCGGTGGAGAGGAGCAGAGGAGTTGCAAATGCTCCGGCGAGTGCATAGGCGGCGAGGACCTGGCTGTTCTGCGACCAGGCCATGTAAGCGTTCCAGGCGGTGACCAGGATCATGGCGGCGAGAGCGACGCCGGCAGGTAACAGATGGTAGAGCTGGAAGGCGGCCCAGAGGGACAGGTAGAGGGCTCCGCTGCCGATGGCTTTGAGGGAGTAGGAGAAGGCGTTGAATCCCTGGCGGCGAAAGCGCTCGGACCAGACGACGATACCCGCGCCCGCGATTAGACCCGCGAGGATGCGGCCTGTGGGGCCGATCCAATGGTTGTCGATGGCCCACTTGAGGAAGAGGGCGGTGGCGACGAGGAGAGCGACTATGCCGATGCGGCTGAAGAGCTGGGAGCCGATGCGGTCTTCGAGTGAACCGCTGGCTTTGGGAAGGCTGCGGTTGACGCTCGGGATCGAGGCGGTGGATGGAGTTCCGGGAGGAGGTGGCGGAGGAAGGGCTGAGAGTTTGCGCGCTCGCAAGGATGGGGTGGAGCGCAGTTCTGCCAGTTGCTGCTCGAGACCTTCGACGCGGGCGGAGAGAGCTGCGAGGGCCGCGGCCAGTTGGGCTTGCTCGTTGGGCTGCTTCGGCCGGTCCTGATTCTGCTCGTCCTGCAGATCCCCTGAAGCCATGGCAACTACTTTACCGCTATCGAGCGCGATAGTGGTATTGAAGACTGTCAGTTGATAGTCTTTGCGCTGAGGATGAATGAAAATACATGCCGGTTCGAGTTTTGATTGTGGATGACGACGAGCTGAGCCGCGAGGTGCTTACTCTGCTGGCAGAGCGGGCGGGATACGAGGTGGAGGCGGTGGAGTCGGGGGATGCGGCTTTGGTGCATGTGCAGCGAGCACGTCCGTTGCCGGAGGTGGTGTTGACAGATATGCAGATGCCCGGGACTGCGGGGGATGAGCTGGCTCGGCGGCTGCGCGGATTGTGCGGGGCGGGGACTTTGCTGCTGGCGATGAGCGGAAGCGAGGTGGAGGATGGGGTGGGGCGGGAGTTCGATGGGTTCCTGCTGAAACCGTTTACGATGGAGACCCTGGCGGGAGCGATCTCCGGTGGTTCCGCTCGGGGCGAAGGGGGATTAAGCGGCACGAGTGGAGTTGTGTTGGATGAGGGCGTTTACGCGAAACTGATGGGGTCGATGCGGCGTTCGCAGTTAGACGAGCTGTATGCGCTCTGCCTGAGGGATGCGGAGACGAGGGTTGGGCGGATGCGGCGGGCAGCGTCCGACGGCGAGGATGCGGCGTATAGAAAGGAGGCTCATGCTATCAAGGGTGGATGCGGAATGGTGGGGGCCCTTGAGTTGCAAAGACTTGCAACGTCAATGGAGGAGCGGGGTTTGTGTGATGACGATGTAGCTACACTGGACGAATTCATGGTGGCGTGCGAACGGCTGCGGCGTATTCTGGTCGCACGCGAAAGCAACTAGTGTCGAGTCAACGAGTTGTCGGGAGATGATGCACGATGAAGGAATCGATAAAGAAATCTGACGATGCAGTTGTTGCGGCGACACCGATCCGTATCGTTGTTGCCGACGATCATCCTGTAGTGCGCTTCGGCGTGAAGAACATGCTGGAGAATGAGGCTGGCTTCGAGGTGGTAGGCGAGGCCGAAGACGGCGATGTGGCGATTACACAGACGCTGGAGCTGGAGCCGGATATTCTGCTGCTCGATCTGCAGATGCCGCGTCTGCCTGGGCTTGAGGCTCTGCGCGCAATCATGAGCAAGTCGCCGCGCGTGAAGATCATCATGCTGACGAGTACGATTTCAACGCAGCAGATCATCGAGGCGCTACAGATCGGAGCTCGCGGGATCGTGCTGAAGGATGCGGTCGCCGGCGATCTTTCGCGTTCGCTGCGGGCTGTACTGTCTGGCGATTACTGGATTGGCGGCGAGCGTGTCGTGAATCTGGTGACGGCGCTGAATGAGTTGATGAAGAAAGCAGCCGCAGTGCCCGAGCGGAAGACCTATGGGTTGACTCCGCGAGAGCTGGAAGTTGTGACCTGCATCGTGGAAGGCTGCAGCAACAAGGATGTGGCGAAGCAGTTCACTATTAGTGAAGAGACTGTGAAGCGGCATCTTTCAAATATCTTCGATAAGACCGGCGTTTCGACGCGGCTGGAGCTGGCGCTGTTTGCGATTGCCCACAAGCTGGTTGTATTGGACAACTAGCTCTGGGATTGGCGCTTGCGCGCCTTCAGTAGAATGAAGGTATGGGCGAGGGTGCGGATTCAGAGATTGTAGATTTATTGGTGATTGGCGCAGGCCCGACCGGCATGGCCTGCGCGATTGAGGCACAACGGGCTGGCTTTACGACGATGCTGGTCGATAAAGGCTGCCTTTGTAACTCGCTGTTCCATTACCCGGCCCATATGACGTTTTTTACGACGCCGGAGCTGCTGGAGATCGGGGACATGCCCTTCTCCAGCCCGAACCAGAAGCCCAAACGCAGCGAGGCGCTTGAGTACTATCGCAAGGTGGCGGAGTTCTACAGGCTCGACGTTCGACAGTATGAGAATGTCGAGCGGGTGGGTGGCGGGGACGGAAACTTTACAGTTCATACGATGGATCGCTTTGGGCGGGCGGTACAGCATCGTGCGCGGAAGCTGGTGATTGCCACCGGGTACTACGATCTGCCTAACTATCTTGGAATTCCAGGGGAAGATCTTAGCAAGGTGAAGCACTACTATCATGAGCCGCATCCCTACTACGGGCTCGAGGTGCTTGTGATCGGAGGCAAGAACTCGGCGGCGATTGCTGCGCTCGATCTTTGGCGACATGGGGCGAAGGTGACGCTGGTGCATCGCGGCAAAGAGATTCAGAAGAGCGTGAAGTACTGGATTCTTCCAGACATCAATAACCGGATCAAGAACCATGAGATCGAAGCCTACTTCGACAGTGTTGTCACAAATATTACTGAGGACAATGTGACGCTCGCGACTCGGAGGGGAAAGGTGACGATTGCAAACCAGTTTGTGTTTGCGCTGACGGGATACCATCCAGACTTCGAGTTCATCGAGCGGCTGGGAGTGAAGCTGGATAAGTCGAATGACCGTTGCCCGGTATGCAATCCGGCTACGCTTGAGAGCAATGTGCCGGGGATCTATGCGGCTGGAGTCATTGTTGCGGGCGAGCGGACGAGCGAGATCTTCATCGAAAATGGGCGCTTTCATGGGAAGTTGATCGCGGAAGATCTTCGGCGGAAGCGAGTTGCGGCTTAGTCTTGCGGGACCGGCCCGAGCAATAGCTCCCCGCAGCCTCCTGATGTTGACTCCTGACGGATGGTAGTCTAGAACCGACATTCGGAGATGTTCAGGGGAACGCGTGCTGCGCATCGACAGTCAAACCTCCCCTGTCTGTTTCGAACTGTCCGTAACAAAATCATTTCGACTTCGCGCTTTGCGGAGACTTCAGGAGAAGGTGCCTTATCGCTCACGTTGTAGTCATTGGATCAGGGGCAATGGGTCTTTCCGCAGCGTTCCACGCCGCCAAGGCAGGACACACTGTCGAAGTGCTGGAGGTGGCGCCGGAGCCCGGTGGCATGGCCGCACACTTTGACATGGGAGGGCTTTCGATTGAGCGCTTTTACCACTTCGTTTGTAAGAGCGATGTACCAACGATGGAGCTTCTCGAAGAGCTTGGCATCCGCGACCAGCTGAGGTGGAGGACTACCTCCATGGGCATCTTTACCGGTAACAGGATGCACGATTGGGGGACTCCCTTTGCGCTACTGAAATTTCCGGAGATCAGTCTCCTCTCCCGGCTCAGATATGGCCTGTTTGCGTTTTTGTCTGTGCGCAGGGAGCGCTGGGATGCGATTGAGACTGAGGCGGCCCATTCCTGGATTACACGATGGTGTGGAACGGAGGTGTTTGACCGCCTCTGGAAGCCGCTGTTCGCGCTGAAGTTTTATCAATACGCGGATAACGTCTCAGCGGCCTGGATATGGACGCGGATCAAGCGGATCGGTCGCTCCCGCAAGTCATTCCTGCAGGAAGAACTCGGCTACATTGAAGGCGGAAGTCAGACGTTGGTGAATGCTCTGTGCTCGTCGATTGAGAAGAGTGGTGGCAGGATTCGCACGCGTTGTGGTGCGAAGAAGGTAGTCGTGGAAGGTGGACGAGTAACGGGTGTGATCACGTCCGAGGAGTTCGTGCGAGCGGATGCGGTAATTAGTACGGTTCCGACACCGCTGGTTACAGCGATGATCCCAGACCTGCCCGAAGATTGGAAGGCACGTTACGAATCGATCAAGAATATGGGCATCTGCTGCCTGGTCTTTAAACTCAAGCGATCGATAAGTCCGCACTTCTGGGTCAATATCAGCGAGCCTGATATGGCTATCCCGGGAATCATTGAGTTTTCGAGGCTAAGACCGGTAGGCGGCCAGACGGTGGTGTATGTGCCCTATTACATGCCGAACGACAATATCAAATTCACCTGGACCGATGAAGAACTTCTAAGCGAATCATTCGGATATCTGCAACGATTAAATCCGGAGTTGACGCACGACGACGTTATCGCTCAACATGTAGCTCGTCTTCGTCACGCGCAGCCTGTCTGCGAACCTGGATTCGCAGCGAAGATTCCACCCATACAGACTCCTATACGCGGACTACAGGTTGCCGACACTTGCTTTTACTATCCCGAAGACAGGGGGATTTCTGAAAGCGTTCGTCTTGGGCGCCAGATGGCGGAAGATCTTTCCAAGCTCGAGTTTCCGTCGGCCTGACCTAAGATTGTCTAACCTGGCTTACGACGCAACCGTACTTCGGTTGGTTGTTCGTCTTCAGTCGAGCGAACTCGAAAGAACGAGGGTTGAAGTTGTCTATTGAGAACCGGCGTGGTGTTTTCTATCCTGCATTGATTTGTGCGTTTGCTCTGGCCGCAGCCGTTGCAATCTCGCATCCTGTACTCGAATTGGCGACGAACGACGACTGGTCTTATGTATGGAGCGCACGGGTGCTGGCCGACACCGGCCATGTCGTGTACAACGGATGGGGAGCCATGATGCTGGGGTGGCAGTTGTACCTTGGCGCCCTCTTCATCAAGCTTTTCGGCTTCTCCTTCACTGCTGCTCGAATCTCTGTTCTGATTGTTTCCATTGGGACGGTCGTGTTGATCCAGCGACTCTTCCTGCGGTTTGGGATTAGCCAATGGAATGCTACGATTGCAACTTTGACGATTGCCCTCTCGCCACTCTTCCTCCCGCTGGCATATAGCTTCATGTCCGACGTGCCTAGCTTCTTCTGCCTCATCGTGTGCTTTTATAGTTGCGTGCGTGCCATCCAGGCCGGAACCGACAGGGCCGCTGCAGGCTGGCTTGTCTTCGCGGCGTTGTCCAATGTGCTTGGTGGGACCGTACGTCAGGTCGCGTGGCTCGGTGCGTTGGTCGTCGTACCCTGTACAACCTGGTATCTGCGCCGACGAGCAGGTGTGATTCTAACTGGAGTCGTCGTTTGGCTGATGAGCGCCATTGCGATTGTGGGGTGCATCCATTGGTTCAACCACCAACCATATTCTCTGAGAGAGGGGTTGCTCAGTAATCCGCACACATTGGTTGAGTTGGTAGTGACTGTTAAAAAATCGATCAAGAACAGTTTCGCGGCTTGTCTGTATGTGCTGCCAGTTCTGATCGGGTTTCTATGGAAGTTTCCTCTCGGGTCTGAGAGAGCGCGTAAACAATCTGCAATTGTCGGCGCCTTTCTTGTGCTCATCACTCTGTTTTTTATCTTTCACCGCGGCTCTTCGGACTGGCTTGCTCCGTTCTCCGGCAACATTGTTACAGAAAAAGGTTTGGACAATGCCTCTGGAATGGCCGGTAATCCACCCGACATTCTTTCGTTTAGCGTCAGGTTGATCTTATCCATCGTGACATTCGCAGCCGCCATCAGTTTTCTTCTTCTGGGGTGGAACTCTTACTCTGTGGAGAATCGTGCTTCGCAGTCCGTCTCAGCGTTCCCCTGGGAGGCCCTGCTCACGATCTTCGGCCCATTTACGCTGGTCTATGTTTTTTTGCTTGTAACGCGAACGGATATCTTTGATCGATATCTTCTTCCTCTCATTTTTGTGTTTCTGGTAATACTTCTACGGGTTTATGAAGAAGAAGTAGGCGCCCGTTTACCAAAGATCAGCCTTTTCCTGGTCCTTCTGTTTGGCGCATTCGCAGTAGCCGGCATGCACGACCTCTTCGCAATGGGCCGTGCGCGGCTTACAGCAGCTGACGAGATTCTTGCTGCGGGTGTTGTCAGGACTGAGATTCAGGGCGGCTTTGAATATGACGGGTGGACCCAGCTGGAAAGTACAGGCTATATGAACAATGATCGAATCCGCATTCCAGCGGGGGCGTTCCATCCAAAAAACATACCTGCCAATGTTCCGGCTGGCTGCTATTTCGGTTTTTGGGTGTACACCCCCTCGATCAATCCGCGTTACATACTTTCGGTTGACCAATCATCCTGCTATTCCCCTTCTCAGTTCGCGCCCGTTTCTTATAACGCCTGGCTGTCTCCGCATACTCGCACTATTTACATTCACAAGGTGCCTTGAGACGGAGCGGATTTTCTTTCAACAAGTTGATAAGCAAGACTCCAACGTGGCGTTGTGCGAAGTGGCTTAGCCGATGACGCGGCGGAGGAAGCCTTTGATGCCCAGCCAGGTGAGGAGGCAGAGAGAGGCTACGAGCATGCCTACGATGAGGTAGGGGTTCATGTGGGGCAGCGTTGGGGTGAGGGCGGCGCGTAGGCCTTCGCTCATGTAAACGATGGGATTGATGAGAACGCCGACCTGGAGCCAGCGGATGTGAGTGAGCGCGGCCCAGGGGTAGTAGACGCAGCCCAGGAACGTGATGGGAATGACGACTACACCGAAGATGAGGCCGATCTGTTGCGGCTTGACGCTGGTGCCAATGGTGAGGCCGAGCGCGCCCGCTGTGAGGCTGGCAAGAGCTACAACGAGGATGAGGAACGGCCAGTTGCTGATATGGGTTGTGGGGTGCGTCGCCGGGACGTAGTAGGCCAGCGGGTAGACGATGCAGGCGGCGATGACGCTCTGTACCGCGGAGAAGCAGATCTTTTCGATGGCGACAAAGGGTACGGGCAAGGGGCACATAACGCGGTCGTCGATCTCGCGGGTGATGCCGAACTCCTGCGCGAGTGGCAGGGCGACGGCGGCGATGCCGGAGAACATGATGGCAACGGCCATGAGGCCAGGCAGCAGTACTGTCGAGAAGGCGTTGCCGGCCATGGATGCGGTGGGATTCATGGCGGCGCCGGCGTTCATGTGTGGGATGACGTAGGTGAAGACGAAGAGAAAGAGCAGGGGGTTCATGCAGACGCGGATGACGAAGGGGAATAGCTCGCGACGCAGGACGTGGAGATCACGACGGAAGAGACCGACGAAGGCGCGCGTGTACTGCGTGAGCTTCGGGGTTTGAGCGCGGCTGGCGGATTGGCGATTCTGCGGCGTGCTCGGTTTTGCGGCTTCTGCCAGTTGGGTCATAGATATCTCGATCTTGGTACGGTGCTCCTGTTAAGGTGCTCCCCTTAAAGTGCTCCCCGCTACTCGCGAAGGTCGCGGCCGGTGAGGCGGATGAAGACGGTCTCGAGGCTGGTCTCAGTGATCGTGAGATCGCGGAGGCCGTACGGATTCGCCTCACGAACAACGTCGGAGAGCAGGCCTTCGGCTCCGTGGGCAAGAACACGGACACCTTTGGGAGTGGGCTCTGCCCTGGCTACTCCGGTGAGTTGCTGGAGCTGCTGCACGAGGGTTGGGATGTTGTCCTGACTACGCAGGTCGAGCTCGTAGACCTTCTGCGCGCCGACGGAGCCTTTGAGTGCAGTGGGGGTGTCCTGCACGAGGATCTTGCCGTGGTCGATGATGGCAACGCGATCGCAGAGTTCGTCAGCCTCCTCCATGTAGTGGGTGGTGAGGACGACGGTAATTCCCTCTTCGCGGAGGTTGCGGACGGCGTCCCACATGGCGATGCGGCTTTGCGGGTCGAGGCCGGCACTCGGCTCATCGAGAAAGAGCACCTTGGGGCGGTGTGCAATGGCTCGGGCGATCTGGACACGCTGGGCAAGGCCTCCGGAGAGTTGCGCGGGATAGGCGCCGGCACGCTCGGTGAGGTGGAACTGAGCGAGAAGCTGATTCGTCCGTTCTGTCGCCTCGGGGCCGGAGAAGCCGAAGTAAAGACAGTGGAAGTTGATGTTCTCGTAGATGGTGCAGGCTCGGTCGAGGGTGTTGTACTGAGGCACCACTCCTATGAAACGACGCGCCACCGCAGGGGTTTTGACGACGTCGATTCCTGCGATGCGGACACGTCCGGAGGTGGGCAGGGCGCGGGTGGTGCAGATGCTGATGGTAGTGGTTTTTCCTGCGCCGTTGGGGCCGAGAAGGCCGAAGAGCTCGCCCTCGTGGACGCTGAGATCGATGCCGTCGACGGCAACGACTCGTTGCTTGCCTTCGTAGATCTTCTGGAGGCTTTCAATCTCGACTATCACTTGACTTAGCCCTCCTGCGCTTCTGCGATTATATGCAACGTAACGGAGCACTCTGGACGCGGAGTTGTTGACTGTTTTGCAATGTCAACAAGTAACGCTCTGAAGTTATTGGTTGCCGTCACAACTCTGGTGTAACGCGAATGACAATCTTCCCGAAGTGCGACGCGGACTCCATGTAAGCGAAAGCCTCGGCGGCGTGAGAGAAGTCGAAGACTTTGTCGATGACGGGATGAAGGCTGGCCTTGGAGATGGCAGCGTTCATCTGCTCGAACATGGCGCGGGAGCCTACGTAGATGCCCTGCACGCGAAGCTGCTTGTGAAGGATGGGCGTGAGGGCGACGGGATCGGAGGTGGCGGCACCGGAGAGTACGCCTATCTGCGCGATAGTGCCGCCGACGCGGGCTGCTCGGAGGGATTGGCCGAAGGTGCCGCCACCTCCTACTTCGATGATGCGATCCGCTCCTATGTTTGCGGTCGTTTCGGTGACCCATTTGGACCAGTCGGGACGCAGCTTGTAGTTGCATCCTTCGTCGAGGCCGAGGCTGCGGGCGCGGGATAATTTTTCCTCGCTCGAGGACGTGCCGAGGACACGAGCTCCGAGGAGCTTTGCAAATTGCAGGGCGAAGATGGAGACGCCGCCAGTGCCCTGGATGACTACGGTCTCTCCTGGATGTGCTGGATAGGCTGGGTCTCCGGCATGATGCAGGGCGTTCCACGCAGTGACCCCGGCGCAAGGCAGAGTGGCGGCCTCTTCGTAGGTCAAGTGCTCGGGGAAACGGACGACTCCCTCCTGGTCGAGGAGAGCGTACTCGGTGAGCATGCCATCGACGTCTCCGCCGAGGGCGGCCTTAGATTTGTCGGCGGTGAGCGGCCCGTCGAGCCAGCGCTGCATGAAGATGCCGCAGACGCGATCGCCGACTTTGACGCGAGTAACACCATCGCCCGTGGCGACCACCTCTCCCGCTCCGTCGGAACAGGGGATGCGCGGGAGACCCATCTTCGGGTTGTAGAGACCCTTGACCATCATGAGATCGCGGTAGTTAAGAGAGACGGCGTGAACTTTGATCAGGACCGTGCCGGGGGCTGTTTGGGGAGTGGGCAGATCGATCTGCCGGAGGTGATCGATGCCAAATTGCTGGACCGGGAATGCGTACATTTGGGGCCTCTGGACGACGTCAGTTACTAGTCAAATTGGGATGCAGGTGGAAGGGGAAACGGCAAACTATTTATATATTGATATATCGCAGCGTAGAATGAGCAGTATGTCGCGAGGATGGGAGAGTAAATCCGTGGAAGAACAGCAAAATCAGGCTGCCGCTCCGAAACCTGTCACCGCAAACGATAATGCCGAGGTGGCGGAACGCAAACGAAGACGGCAGGCGCTGGAGTTGCAGCGAGAACGTATTCTGTCGGAGCGAACCTCAAGCCCGCATCGGCGGTCCGCGCTTACGATTGCGTTGGCCGATATCGAAGAAAAGCTCTCGGAGCTTGGGTGGTCGATTCACCTCTAGGCTTCGACTGCTGGCTGTGGCAGTTGTGCTAAGAGGGGCAGCGTCCGTCGCTGATGTTGATCGGTCGCCGACTTTACGGTTTGACCGGCGCTTGACCGCTGGCGCGCAAAAGGACCTCGCTGGGAAGAAGTTCAATCGTTCGTGTTTGGGAATGAGAAGGGCCGCTCTGGGCGGCCCTTTTGTTTTTGTAGAAACGAAATTTACTGCGGTGTTGCGGAGGGAGCGGGATCGGCGTCAGGGCTGCTCTGTTGAACACCGATTGCGTCGCCTGAGACGACCAGATTGACGCGGCGGTTCTGGGCTCGGCCCTGCGCGGTGGCATTGTCCGCTACAGGCTTGGCTTTGCCGTAACCGGTGGCGGAGATATTGTCCGTCTGGACACCCTGCGTGACTAAAAAGTCGCGAACGGCATCGGCTCGGTTCTCCGAAAGTTTCTGGTTGTATTGGTCGCTTCCGACGCTGTCGGTGTAACCCTCGACCTGAAGTTTCAGTCCGGGGTAGGCCTGCAGAATTCCAGCCACCTTAGCCAGACTGATTTGGGTATTGGTCTTGAGGGTGTAGCGGCCGGTGTCGAAGAGCACATCGGACATGTTGACGATGAGGCCGCGGGCCGATTCGCTGGTGGCGAGGACGCTGTTCAGCTGAGCGCGAAGCCTCTCGCGAACTGCGTTGGCGTCGGTTGCGCTCTTGTTAGCAGCGGCGGCACGAGCCTGGGCTTCGGCAGCGGCGGCTTCGGCACGGGCGCGATCGGCATCGGCTTCCGCCTGGGCGGCACGGGCGCGTTCCGCATCGAGCTGAGACTGTTGAGCCTGTAGCTGCGACTGCTGAGCCTGCGCCTCGGCATCCCGCTTGGCGTTGTCTGCGTTCAACTGGCGTTCGGCTGCTTGTTTACGCAGCGTTACCAGCCGGGCGTCTTCGGCACGCTGTACGGCCTGACGCGCGAAGGTGATCTCCATCCTGCGATCGCCCTTTTTGTTCTGATCGATGTCGGTGGCGTTGCGAAGGTCCTGCATCGCCTCGGCCATAATGTCGGGAGCGTATTTGTCGGCTCCCGCGGCCTGCGCTATGCGGATGGCGTTGTTGGCCTGATAGAGCTCAAGCGGCGATCGTTCATCCCTTGTAATTGGGTTCAGGCTCGACTTGGAGCCATCCGTCTGAGCATAAGCGCCACGTGCCAGAAGGGAGTAATGCGCATTCACTTTTTCGAGCACACCGGTGGTCTTGTCGTTGAGGATCACGTTCTGCAGCACGACGACGTCGCTTGGCTGCGTCACCGAGAAATAGGGCTCGGCGGTGACGATCATGCCGAAGGACTGCAGAGCGGTGGTCACTTCAATGTTGTTCTTGTTGTTGGCAGGAAGGACTTCGCCAAGGTTGTTGGGGCGGCCGTCGGGGGTGATCGCCCAGAGGACATAGGTCAGATATTCGGGGCCGAAGCCGTTGGCCGGAGTGAGTCCCTGGAATCGGGCCGAAATGTGAATTCCACCACGCTCACTGGTGACCTTGGCCTCTCCTTTGGCGAACGGGAGAAGAGTCGTCCCCTTGAAGCCTATATTGGTCGAACCGCTGCGGTGGAGGTAGTTGACAGCGTCGAGGTCGCGCTGGACGACCTTAACGCGGTAGAGATAGACACCGTCATCCTGTTTCTTGATCTGATTCTCGTCCTGAGGGGGATTTGCCTGAGAGGTCGGGTTTGGTTCCTGCGCGTGGAGCGTCAAAGATCCGGCTGCGAAATATCCAAGGATTCCAACAGAAAGCATCAGGGCAGTAAAGACGTTCTTGGTGCGATTCATTCACAATCTCCTTGCCGAACAACTAGCTAGTGCACAGGCGCAGAACTTTTCCTGTGTCTGGCGGCTTATCATGCGATGCGCAGGACGGGGTAAAGGGTGTCCGGAAGGGCGCGTTCCGGACGCACTCCATAAGAATACACAAATACAAAACGCAGAAAACAGGCAAGTTACAGACACGGAGCAGCGCGGACCCTCCGGACGAACGACGGCCCCCGCTGAGGAGGGCCGCTGGTGGCGTCTGGCGCTATGCGCTGTGCTGATGTTGGGGGGTGGTCTTATGTACGAAGTGATAGGGAGGCCAGGGGCCGGAGAGCTGCATGCGGCAGTCTTTGAGCTCAAGCGTGGCTGAGGTGTACTTGTTCTGATAGCGCTCCACGGTCTTGTTGTCGATCAGGTGGGCGATGTCGAGAAGCATCTTGCCGGTGTCCATGCGCTTGCAGGTGATCTCTTCGGCCAGCGGCAGGAACATACGGTGCATCTGGATGGAGAGGGCGCGGGCCTTGGACTGACGCTCGCGTTGGCGGCTGGCGCTCTCGCGCAGGCTGGTCAGGTACTGCTGACCGACGGTCATGTCGCGAGCTGAGTTGCCGGGGCAGATGTCGTCGACGAGGACCTTGAGATGCATCTCGGCCTTGCCACGGAGGCGTTCGACGTTGGCCTGGAAGTGTCGCTGATTGGAGCGGACGGAGCGGCGCAGGGCGTCGTCATCCTGGAAGGTTGTGCCAAAGCGGAAGGGCAGAACGGTGGAGAGCTTGAAGCAGTCTGCGACAACACGTGCGTGGTCTTTGGCGGCCTGCTGGTCGAGCCGTGCAGTGTCTTCGGGGCTGTGCTCGGAGACGATGACCGCAAGATCACTGGCAGGAAATAGAAACGTCTGGTTACCGAAGAGTCCCGAGACATTCGTCAGGGGCATCGGGCGGCGGTGGCGACAAAGCTCCGGAAATGCTTGTCTCTCTGCGACGCAATACGCGTACCATGCCATAGCTTTTTATCCTTCCGAGCGCGCTGAGGGGTCTAACTGCCCCATCAGGAAGTTGTTATGTAACTCAAACCGATACGTAAATTTTGAAGGAAGTCTTCATTTCATTAGGTTTTTGGTCCTGAGAAGCAGGCCTATTTGCCGCAAACTCCGCCGAACCGAAACGGATAGTATGCCTATTGAAGTACGGTTGGCAATACTTTCTTCGCTGAAAAGATGCACTATTTTCTGGGCAAGCACTTTCGCGATACAAGAGGTCGGACCGGCGACACTGCCCTCGGAAGGACGCGTCCCGGCTGAGACCAGGATACGGATCTACTCTTCAGAGACGGATCTCTGCTTCAGATCTACTCTTCTCTACTCTTCGGTTGAAGTCTCTTTCGATTTGGCAGGCGGAGGCGCATGGGTCCGCCAGGACGGAGGATCCGACGGAGCTATCGGCTTGCGTGCGTAGTCTTCCGGGCTGGAGATACCGACCAGACGCAATACTTTTCCAATGACACGAACAATGGGTCGCACATTTACCTCGAAACCGCGCCGACTTCTGTTCAGGCTACGCTATTTTTAACGGATGAGCTTACACTACCAAACGAATCCCGGCAGCAGGCGCGGTAAGTGGTACAGCCTGTTTGCCTTGAGTCTGATCACAGGCGTCGCCTTTCAGCAGACAGCAACGGTATGGGCCCAGAGCGCCCCGGCAAAACCGGCGCCAGACGTCATCATATTTACCAATGGCGATCAGTTGACTGGAACTCTGGAGCGGGCGACGGGCGATTCTTTTGTCTTCAAGAGCGATATCGTCGGCGAGATTACAGTCACTGCGGACAAGATCAAAGAGCTGCACACCGGAGGTAAGTTCGTCGCGCTGAAGAACGGCGAAAAGGTGACGCGCACCTCGAAGACGCCGGGAACGATCACTTATCAGGACAACGCCATTTCGCTGGCGGATGAGTCCTCCTCGAGCACGGTGGAGACGGTGCCGGTGAAGGATCTCTCTGTTCTGATCGACGGGGCAACTTACGCCAAAGAGGTGACGGGAAACCCGGGCATCTTCCAGGATTGGACTGGAGGAATATCCGGCGGGGTGACGCTGGTCGAATCCACGCAGACTGGGCAAACGTTCACCGCGGCAGTCAATCTGATTCGGCTCGTCCCTTCAGTTGACTTTCTGCCAACGCGGACCCGTGACACGGTCAACGTGCTGGAGAGCTACGGCAAATTGACACAGCCTGTGATTCCTCAGACCACGCCTCCCACACCGGATTCGGTAGCGAAGTCAAATATCTTTCATGCGGACGCAGAGCATGACAAGTACTTCACGCCTCGACTCTACGGCCTGGTTGGTTTGTCGTACGACCATAACTTCGCGCAAGGCCTGAACCTGCAGCAGATCTACGGCGCTGGTATCGGCTACACGGTGTTTAAAACGCCGGTTCAGGAGTTCGACGTGAAGGCGGATGTGCACTACGAGAGGCAGAACTTCGTGCCGCCCACTGCAAGCACGGACCTGATCGGATCAAGCTTCACCGAGCTGTATCACCGCACTCTGCCGCGGAAGATACTCTTTACGGAGAGCGGAACGTTTATCCCGGCGTGGAACGATCCGAGCATCTACTCCGCGATCTTCGAAGCTGGTTTGCAGATGCCTACCTACAAACGACTAAGCGTCAATCTCGGCCTGCAGGATAACTATCTGAGCAATCCGGCCTTTGGATACAAAGATAATAGCTTCCAGTTTATAACGGGCGTTACCTACTCACTGAAGTAGTCTGCTTTCGGAGAACGGCCTCGACGTGAATACTGCGTCGAGGCCGTTCCCTTTTTACTCTTCGAGCGACGACGCGCTTATGGTGTAGGGGAGTCGAGAATCTGAGTGACGGGACCGGGTAGCTCCTTGTCGGCGTTCTTCAGAAGCAGGCTGACCTGCCACATCTGGGTATCGGAGAGGACATGCTTGTAGGAGGGCATGCCGGAGAGGCGGATGCCGTTGGCCACCTTCCAGTAGGTCTCGCCGGGTTCATCGTCGCTGACGCCGACTACATCGCTATTTGAGTGTTTCTTCCAGAGCTGCGGAGCCGAGGGAAACATAGCTTTGGCGAAGGGCACATCGCGGCCGGGAGTGCCGTGGCAGCTTGCACACTGAGCACGGTAGATGTGCGCTCCGGACTCGAAGACATCCTCGCTGGTGCTGAAGGGAGCGGCTTTGGACTCGCGTTCGATGCGGGCGTTGAGAGGAACCCTGACGATCTGTTTTTCGAACGGCAGCGGCACGTCAGCCACCGCGACTGGCAGCGGTCCGAACTTGAGATAAACGAAGAGTCCCAGGGCGACGGCGACAATACCGATCAGAAAACCGAGAAAGACTTTGCCAAAACCGCCACTGCTGCTGCTTTTTTTCGCCATCTTGAGCAAACTCCTTTGGGGTGAGGGCCGCTTTGAGGGGCGGCGGATGTTCTAATAAGGAATGGCCGCAGTTGGGGTTCCAGCCAGCGGGTCTCGAGTTCCACAATAGCAAAGCCAAGCTTGTGCAGGAGTAATCGTTGATGTTCGGTTTTCGTTCGAGTGTAAAGAAAGTAGCAGGATTGTTGCTGGTGGGGCTGATGGCCAGCGGAGCAGATGCAGTACAGGCGCAAGTGACGCACAGGACGCGGCGAGAGTCGAGCGCTAACCGCAAGGCTCGCATTGCGAGGACGACTGCCGAGACGTACGGCCACCGGTATGAAGTTGCGGGTGGTGGCGGGTATATGCGGTTCAAAGCCGGATCTTCGCTGCAGAAGAGCAATGAAGTGACGTTCTGGATGTCGGGGACCTACTTCCTGAATCCGAAGCTAGGGATCATCGGCGAAGTTCGCGGGGCGTATGGGAATGCGAGGATCGGGAACAACCTTGGTTCGCCCGTAACCCTTCCCTTCAATCCGCAGATCTCCGAGTATCCGTTCCTGGGCGGCGTGGCGTACCGGGTGTATGCGAAGGAGAAGGTTGCGGTGACGGTAACGGGCGAGGGCGGAGCTGTGCTGGGCAAGTTCGACGGCGGCGCCAAGGGCTTTCAGTCGAAGGATATCGGGGTGTGGCAGGATGCGACCAAGCCGGCCTTTGCTCTTGGCGCCAACTTCGACTACAACTTCTATCCGAACATCGCGTTCAGGGTTTCGCCAACTTATGTCGGAACGTTCTTCCGGTTGGATCCGCTGGATCTGACCCATGGACCGCAGAGCACGATCCAGAACAACTTCGGGGTCAATGTCGGTCTGGTGTATCGGTTCGGAAAGATCAAGTAAGCGTTGGCCAATTCTGAACGGGTGCGGCGAGAGACTTCGCTGCACCCGTTTAGTTTTTGCGCTGATTTGATTCCGGGTGCGGGTGGAGACAAGCCCGCATTCGGCCAGAGGTGCCGCAGCGCAAGTAAAATGCGGTAGCGGAATGATCCGTAGGAGGCAGTTTGTAATGGCGACGATCAGGCAGGACGACTTTATCCGGAGTGTGGCGGACGCGCTGCAGTACATCAGCTTCTACCATCCGGTGGACTACATTACGAACCTGGCACGAGCCTATGAGATGGAGCAGAGCCACGCCGCGAAGGATGCGATGGCGCAGATTCTTATCAACTCGCGGATGTGCGCGGAGGGGCATCGGCCGATCTGCCAGGACACGGGAATTGTGACGGCGTTTGTGAAGGTCGGGATGGAGGTTCGGTGGGAGCCCGGCATCGGCGGCATGATGACGATGCAGGAGATGGTCGACGAAGGCGTGCGCGAGGCGTGGCGGAATGCCGATAACGTTCTGCGGCCGAGCATCCTCGAAGACCCGGCGTTTACGCGGAGAAACACAGGCGACAATACTCCGGCGATGGTGGTGGTCGAGTTGGTGGAAGGCAGCGAGGTGGACGTTACGGTGGCGTCGAAGGGCGGGGGCTCGGAGGCGAAGAGCAAGTTTGCGATGCTGAATCCGTCGGACTCGGTGGTGGAGTGGGTGCTGAAGACGGTGCCGACGATGGGCGCGGGATGGTGTCCTCCGGGGATGCTGGGGATTGGGATCGGCGGGACCGCGGAGAAGGCGATGGTGATGGCGAAGGAGTCGCTGATGGACCCGATCGACATGCAGGAGCTGATCGCACGTGGGGCGAAGACGAAGATTGAAGAGCTGCGGATCGAGCTCTATCACAAGGTCAACCGGCTGGGCATTGGCGCGCAGGGGCTGGGCGGACTGACGACTGTGCTTGACGTGAAGATTATGGACTTCCCGACGCACGCGGCTAATCTGCCGGTCGCGATGATTCCAAACTGCGCAGCGACCCGGCATCTGCACTTCCATCTCGATGGCAGCGGGCCGGTGATGGTGGATCCGCCGAAGCTGGATGCGTGGCCGAAGCTGGAGTACGACGTACACACGGCGCGGCGGGTCGATCTGAATACGGTGACGCACGAGGAGGTGAAGACGTGGAAGCCGGGCGAGGTGATTCTGCTCTCGGGCAAACTGCTGACCGGGCGCGACGCGGCACACAAGCGAATGACCGACATGCTGACGCGTGGCGAGAAGCTTCCGGTCGACTTCAAGAACCGGTTTATCTACTACGTTGGGCCGGTGGAGGCGGTGCGCGATGAGGCCGTAGGACCTGCCGGACCGACGACCGCAACGCGCATGGACAAGTTCACACGACAGATGCTGGCTGAGACCGGCCTGCTGGGAATGATCGGCAAGGCGGAGCGCGGACCTACCGGGATCGATGCCATTCGCGAGTTCGAGGCGGTGTATCTGATCGCGATTGGCGGCGCCGCGTATCTGGTCTCGAAGGCGATCAAGAGCTCGAAGGTCCGGGCGTTCGCGGACCTTGGCATGGAGGCGATCTACGAGTTCGAGGTCCAGGATATGCCGGTGACCGTGGCGGTCGATACCAAAGGCACCAGCGTGCATACGACGGGGCCAGAGGAGTGGTCGCGCAGAATCGCCGGGATTCCGATTTTGCAGTAGCTGCGTGCGACTGTTGGTCTGTGTCACTGGTACCCCCTCCCCCTTCGATAAAGTGTTAAAGTATTCAAAAAAAACGGCTTAGCTTGGTACTTTGAGTGCAAAGCTATTTCATTCAAAGGACTTAGCGACGAAAAATGTTTACTAAAAGGTAAAGGCCCCGATGGATGGTCGGGGCCTTCTCTCTTAGCTCTACTACCAGTATAGCAGTTGAGGCGGGAGATTCGGACAAGTGTATCTCTTTGGAACAATGGCGGTTAGGTTGGTTTGGGGCTTGACAGGATCGGGTAGTGGGTCGGTTTTGAATCCGCTGATGTGAACCTACGACTTCCACCGTGTGACGGGTGCACAGAAAGGGGCCGGTTGAACAATCTAAGGACGCGGAACGACGGCACCCTGGATCTAAGAATCGTAGATGTTCGTAAAATGGAGCTGATCTGTGACGGAAACTTCCTCAATGACGACCTCAGAGACCACAGGTCAATCTTCGCCCTCAAAACCTGTTCAGCCCCAATCCACCACCAACCCATACGTGGGAATTTTGGCGGTCTTTTTGGGTGCGGGGCTCGCTACACTGAGCAGCCGATTACTTAGCGTCGGTCTCCCCGATCTGCGAGGCACCCTCGGCATCAGTTTCGATGATGCATCCTGGCTTCCAACCGCGTTCAACATGGCGACGATGTTCAGTGGCGTATTTATCGTTTTCCTGAATGCCTTTTGGGGTCCGCGCAGAATTCTGCTACCGGCTGCCGCGATCTTCACGACCGCATCTTTCCTGCTGCCGTTTGCGCCGAACTACCAGGTGATGTTGGCGCTGGTGATCGTCGCAGGTCTCGCGTCAGGCACGTTCTACTCTCTCACGATGACCTTTGTGTTGACCAACCTTCCGAAGCGGCTGATCATCTTCGGGATCGCGGCGTATGCAGCGGACATCGTCTTCGTCAGTAACATTGCGACTTTGCTGGAGGGATGGTACATCGACTATCTTTCCTGGCGCTGGATCTTCTGGACTGCCGCACTCTTCACGCCCGTGATGATGGTCTGTATCCATTTCGGAATTCCGAACCGGACCAATGCAGAGCCCAGGCCGAGTTGGCTCGGGTTCACTTACTTCAGCGTGAGCCTTGCTCTTTTATACGGGGCTCTGGATCAAGGACAGCGGCTGGACTGGCTGAACTCCGGTACGATCGTCGGGATGCTGGTCGCGGGACTCTTTCTGCTTGGGGCGGCCATCGTGAGACGCATGGTCCAGCCCAATCCCGTCTTGAACCTCAAGTTTCTGAACACTCGGAACATCATCATCCTTGCCACATCTATCTTCGTGTTCAAGTTCATGCACCTGGCCGCGATTGTGCTGGTACCAGGCTTCCTCAGCAACATTCAACACTACCGGCCGCTGGAGACCGGACACACGCTTGCCTGGGTGGCCCTGCCGATGTTCGTGGTGGTGTGGCTGGTGGCCACAGTCATCATCTACGCGAACTCGCGGCCGGTCCTGGCGCTTGGACTTACCGTGGGAGCGATGTGCTGTTGGCTTTGGTCCCATGTGGATACTTCGTGGTCAGGGAATAGCTTCGAAATTGTGGAGCTTCTGCTGTCTCTCGGATTGGCATGCACCTACATCGGATTGGTGAGCAGCATTGTCCTCGAGGGGCTCGAAGCGGGCGCTCTGACCAGCGCCTCGAACGCCGCCACCTTCTCCGGATTCATGCACCTGATGCGCATCTTCGGCGGCCAAATCGGCGTAGTTGCTCTGACTCGCTTCATTGCCGTGCGGGAGCAGTTTCACTCCAATATGCTGGGGCTCTATGTACAAAGGGGCAGCTGGCTTACCGATCACCGAGTCCGGATGCTGGCGGGCGGAGTACTGTCGCGGTCCACTGATGGGCAAGAGGCACAGCAACGTGGAGCCACTCTTCTTGGCCTGCAAGTGCGGGCGCAGGCGTACACACTGGCGACGTCAGATGGATTTGTCCTCATCGTGTGGGTCGTGATTGTCTATCTCCTCATGATGCTGCTTCTAAGGCCAGGCAAAATTACCTTCAACGACCTTAGAAAGATGCAATGAATCGAGCATCGATAGGACGAAGCGCTAAGCCGAGCGAGTTGTTCGCTCTGCGTTGGCGGTCCCTCCTGACCAGAACGCGCTGCGGCGAACGCTCAGGCCCCTCGGAGAATTAGTAGCTTCACACTTCCCGCGAAACGGGGTTATCGGCAGCTAGTGTTGGCAACCCAAACTGATCTGCTCCTCATTGGGCTTCCCAGGTAGACGCGGGGGGCTTCGCAGATTAGGTGATGCGGGACGTTAGGTGATACGGGACGGATGCTCTGCCGGGGGCATCGGCTTGGGCTTGCGGCTGAGGACGAAGCTGCGACGCTTGCGGCGTTTGTCGGAGGCGTGGTCGATCTTCTTCCAGAAGCCTATGAAGTAGTCGACTGCGGAGATGATCGACACGATGGTCATCCAATAGATGGCCGTGACAGCAATAAAGTGAACGCCGACGATGTAACCGCCCCAGTTCCAATAGTCCCAGCGGTGCGCGAGAATGGCCGCGACGACCGAGACAATCTGGATGACGGTCTTAAGCTTTCCGATCTCGCTGGCTTCGATGGTGAAGCCTTCGGCGGCGGCGATGCTGCGGAGACCTGAGACAAGGAACTCGCGGCCGATGACCAGGACCGCGATCCAGGGCGGCACCACTCGGGGGTTATAGGCCACCAGAATGATGTACGCCGCGGTGACCATGAGCTTGTCCGCGAGTGGGTCGAGCAACATGCCCATGGTGGTGATCTGTTTGCGGCGGCGGGCGAGGTAGCCGTCGAGACCGTCCGTGATGGCGGCAAGGATGAAGACGATGCTGGCGATGATCTCCTGTTCGCCGCCGCGCAGGCCCACGGCTCCGTGTCCACCGGTGAAGGGGAAGGCGGGCGAGAGGATCCAGATGAGCAGAGGGACGCATGCGATACGGCTCATCGTAATGGAGTTGGGCAGGTTCATCGAGAGGTTACGCAGTGCGCATCGAGAGTACGCGACACAATAGCATTCTGCCACAGTAAGACGCGTGAAAGTGCGAAAGGGCAACGGCAGCCTGAGGTTGCGGGGCGCTACCTTGGTGGCTATCGACAAGATAGCGGAGGACTTTAGCGAAACAGGCTGGCGTTTCGCCGGCTCGGAGGCCGCTCTTCCTTCCCCTCCCGAAACAGGAGTTCTACCTGGAACTCTAACTTCGGATGCACCTCTCTGTTCCTTCGATAACGCCGATAGAGAAGTAGTTCGAGCGTTTCGATATGCCGATTCGTGGTGTCTTGTCGAGGACGATAGCCTTCTGCTCGCTAAGCCTGATGGCTGTGGCTGCGACGGCACAGCAGTTTCAACAGCCTCTGATGATTGCTACGGGGAGTTGGCCGTCTGGAGTTGTGGCGGCAGATGTGAACGAAGACGGCCGGGCCGACCTGATCTATACCGACTATGGCGCGACGGCGACCTCGTCGACGACTCATGTGCTGCTAAGTAATGGGGACGGAAGCTTCGCGCCCGGCCAGACACTCGCTACCGCGGGAGCTTCGATTGCGGTCGCAGACTTCAATCACGACGGGCATGTGGACCTGGCATGGGTCTGGGGCACGGTTGGGCTCGGGAAGGCTTATCTGGCGCTGGGGAATGGCGATGGAACCTTCAGGCCGGCGCAGGAGCTTGGGACCTTCGCGATTTTGGGAACGAATGCGCCTGAGTTCCGCTACGTGATGGGGGAGCAACTGCACGATAAGGGGACCCTGGACCTGTTGGTGGAGGATGCCGCGAATCCTTCGCTGATTACGCTGACGAGCGATGAGAGCGGCGTTCTGGTGAGGATCGTCGGAACGCGGCTGCAGGGCGGCGTTGGGCCGATGGCAACTGCAGATCTGAATGGGGATGGTCACACCGACCTGGTGATTCAGTCTGTCGTCGGCGGTGTCGTGGATGTCTTTCTTGGATCGACCGATGGGCTGCTGACCCTTTTCGAGAGCTTTGCCGGCTCAAGCACGACGCGGAGCATGCTACTGCACGACGTCGACGACGACGGACATCCCGACCTTGTGTTGGAGGGCGTCGATGGACGGATTGAGATCTTTCATGGAGAGGCCGATGGAAGTTTTTCGACCAGCTCTGAGGGCGGAAGTGGAAGCGCAGATGCGACGACAGGTTTGGGGGGACACCTTGTCGCGGTGACGGATATCGCAGGGTGCCACAATTTTTATACGGCGACTTCCGCTGGCATCAGTGTTTTGCTTGGACAGAGTGATTTGAGCCTGACGCTAAAGGGGATCTACAACGCTGGGCCGGGGCGGACGAGCTTCGCAGCGGCGGACTTCAACGGCGACGGGGAGTTGGATTTGGCGATGGATTCGCCTGAGGGGATCGCAGTTCTGTTGGGGAGCGCGGATGGAGGACTCGGAAGCTCTCGCGCGTTTTCGGCAGGGCAACCGGCGCTGAGGGGAGCTCTGGGAGAGTTCAGCGGATCGGGCAATCTGGATGCGGTGGTGAATGTTTCGGCTTCGCAGGCGCTGTTGCTGCATGGGAGTGGAGACGGAACGTTCTCCTCTACCGCGACACCGACGAACGCGCTGGTGAGTGCGACCGCGGGGGTTCAGGTTGGCGGCTTGCCGGGAGCGCCGCAGGGAGCGGGACTGGTGCAGACCGCGTCTGTCACGGTCGATCTCGATGGAGATGGCAATCAGGATGTGATCGCGGCGTACGACAACACGAGCGCCGATCACGCTCACCCGACCGCAGCCGCAGCAAACGCAATTTATCTCTGGTATGGGAACGCCGATGGAAGCTTCTCGACGCCAGTGGTGATGACGCCTTCACGAAACTTCTACCAGTTGGCGGCGATCGATTTAGACGGCGATGGGCGTCCGAACCTGGTGATGAGCGACGGCTACGTTGTGAGCGTGCAGAGCAATCTCGGCGGCCGGGCCTTTGGTGCAGAGGCGCACTTCCTTGCCGGAATGGGGATCAATTCGATCTCTGCCGGAGATGTGAACAAGGATGGATTTACGGATCTTGTTGTCGCCAACGGCGGTATGGTGATTGCGAACTCGGCGGTGGGGCCAACAACGCCGGCGAGCGACGATGTCACTACCGGTGGGATCACGGTGCTGCTCAATACGGCCAAAACGAAGCCTACACACGCGGTAACGGGCATTCCGACCATGGTGGTCTTTACGATCTCGACACCGTCGACGATCTACTTCGGGCAGACAGTGAGTGGGTCTGCGATAGTGACCGCGAGCGATGGCAGCACGCCGACCGGGACGATCTCTTTTTTTGACGGCACAACGAACATCTGCACAATCGCTGTAACCCAGGCGGCAAGCTGTCCCGCGAGTGCAGGCTCCGGATTCGCAGTAGGAAGACATACCCTGACGGCGGTGTACTCCGGAGATTCAACGCATCAGGGATCGACCTCCGCACCGGTAACGGTGACGGTGCTGCCGCTGGCGCCGACAACGAATGAGTTCAGCATCTCGGTGACTGGTTCTGCGACGACAAGGGTGGGCGGCACGGTCAGCCTGCAGGTGACGGTGACTCCTCAGACCGGGTATATGCAGCCGGTGCAGTTATCGTGCAGCGATCTGCCCTCGGAGGCAATCTGTGCCTTCGCAGCGTCAACGATTCCTGGAGGTGGCGGGACGACTACGCTGCAGTTGAGCGTGATGGCTCCCCGATCCTGCGAGGTAGCGGACTCCGAGTCGCGGACGGCTGGTCTGCCGTTTGCGAGTACGACTCTGGCGGCGCTGGTTGTATTGCTCCTTCCGGGCAAGCGGCGGCGAACGATTCGAAACTTGCTGGTGGCAGTTCTTGCCATCTGCGGAACGGCTTCGCTGACGGGATGCGGGGCCTGCACCGACCTGGGGACCAAGCCGGGCAGTTATACAGTTCGAGTCGTCGGGACCGGATCTGGAACGGCTACCAGCATCATGTCGACCAAGATAAGAGTGTTAGTGCAGGAGTAGCTGCGCAAACCGGACGATAGCAAGAGACAGCAAAAGAGGCAGCCTTGTGAGCTGCCTCTCTGTTTGTCTTTTTTCTTGTTTTCTTTTTTTTCGTTGTAGGAGCGTCAGGCGTAGATGCCGCGCTGCTTGGTGGTGTAGGCTACGCGGTCGATCGCCAGCATGTAGGCGGCGATGCGGTTGTTGACGTTGTGGGTCTGGGCATAGGTCACGACGTCGTGGAAGCTCTCGGTCATGATGTTGTCGAGGCGCTGGTTGACCTCGGCCTCGGTCCAGAAATAGCCCATGCGATCCTGCACCCACTCGAAGTAGCTGGTGGTGACGCCGCCAGCATTGGCGAGGATGTCGGGGATGATGAAGACTTTTTTGTCGGCGAGGATCTCGTCGGCCACCGTCGTCGTCGGGCCGTTGGCGCCTTCGCAGAGAATCTTGCAGCGGATGCGGTCGGCGTTGCGGCTGGTGATGACGTTCTCGGTTGCTGCGGGGATGAGGATCTCGCAGTTGTAGGTGAGGAGTTCGTGCTTGTCGACGGCCTCGGCCTCGGTGAAGCCGGTGATGGTGCCGGCACGCTTGCGATGTTCCATGAGGGCGTGGATGTCGATGCCGTTGGGGTTGTAGAGGGCACCGTCGTACTCGGCGATGCCGATGACGGTGTAGCCCTTCTGTGCGAGCAGCTTGGCGGAGTTGGAGCCGACGTTGCCGAAGCCCTGGATGATGACGCGGCAGCCGTCGATGGACATGCCGAGATGCTTCATGGCCTCATCGCAGACGACGGAGACGCCGCGGCCGGTAGCTTCTTTGCGTCCGCGCGAGCCGCCGAGGTTGACGGGCTTGCCGGTGACGACGGCGTTGACGGTCTGGCGCATGTGCATGGAGTAGGTATCCATGATCCAGGCCATGGTCTGCTCGTCGGTGCCCATGTCGGGCGCGGGAACGTCTTTTTCGGGTCCGATGAATTCCATGAGTTCGGCAGTGTAGCGACGGGTCATGCGTTCGAGCTCACCCTGGGACATTTTCTTGGGGTCACAGATTACGCCGCCCTTAGCTCCGCCGAAGGGGATGTTAACGACAGCGCACTTCCAGGTCATCCAGGAGGCGAGGGCGCGGACTTCATCGAGAGAGACGTCAGGGGAGTAGCGGATGCCGCCCTTCGCTGGGCCACGGGCTACGGAATGCTGGACGCGGTAGCCGGTGAAGACTTCGATGGAGCCGTCGTCCATGCCGACGGGGATGTGAACGATGAGTTCGCGGGAGGGGTAGCGGAGGACCTTCCAGATGCCTTGATCGAGATTGAGTTTTCTTGCGGCGAAGTCGAATCGAGCGGCCTGGGCTTCCCAGGGGTTAGTCTCCTGCTCGAGCGTAAGGGTCTGCATTTTTACTTTCCTTTGTTCTGTTGCTGGTATCAGCGATTCTCCGGCCATCGTTTTGCCTCACAAGAAGCAGGATACAGCTTGTGCCAGACCGGTCTGTGGCCAAACTTGAGGAGTATAGGCCGCTGAAACAACGATATGCAATGAAACCAATGGGGGAGGATCGCCGCAGTCAAGGTTAGCCGATTCGACCTAAAACGTGCATAAAGACGCATTTATGATGGAGGAAGCCATGCCTTCTTTCGACTCCAACTCCCTCCCCTCTGCCGGTGAATTTCTAAAATTAAGCCGTAAACACTCGCTCGTGCCCGTTTATCGCACGGTAACGGCAGATCTCGAGACTCCGGTGTCGGCTTTTCTGCGGATTGCGGCCGAGGAGCCGGAGGCGTTTCTGCTGGAGTCGGTCGAAGGTGGCGAACATGTCGGTCGCTACACCTTTATCGGCATACAGCCGTATAAAAAGATGGTGGCGCGGGGGACGCGCATTACGGTTCGCGAGGGGCGGCGGGAGAGCACGTTCGAGGGGGATATCTTTGAGGAGCTGAAGAAGGCTCTGAGCGGGCATACTCCGGCACGTCTGCCGGGGCTGCCTCCGTTTACTGCTGGAGCAGTGGGATTCTTTGCGTATGACGTGGTGCGACAGATCGAGAAGCTGCCTTCGCTGGCAAAAGATGAGTTGGGAGTGCCGGATGCGTGCCTGATGTTCTTCGATCAGGTGCTGGCGTTCGACCACGTAAAGAAGGAGATTCACCTGATGGTGACGGCGGACCTGACGCGGGAGCCTCGCGAGGGTGCGTATGAGCGAGCGGTGCGGCGGCTGAACAAGATGGAGAGGCGGCTGGCGGAGGCGCTGCCGGTGCGGAAGACGAAGAGGCCTGAGGGGAAGTTGAAGATTACTTCGCGGACTCCGAAGAATGCGTTTCTGAAGGCGGTGGAGAAGACGAAGGAGTACATTGCTTCGGGGGATGTGTTTCAGTGTGTGCTGTCGCAGCGGTTTGATTGTGTGCCGGGGGTTGATGCGTTTGAGGTGTATCGGGCGCTTAGGATTGTGAACCCTTCGCCGTATATGTACTTTTTGCGGTTTGGGCTGGAGGGTGCGAAGAGCGAAACGCATATCCTCCGCTCCGCGAAGGATGACAACAAGAAAGGCAAGTTCATCAACAGAGGCGAGACGGTGGCGCATATTGTGGGATCTTCTCCGGAGTTGCTGGTGAGGGTGCATGGGCGTGAGGTGGAGTATCGGCCGATTGCCGGGACGCGGCCTCGGGGTGGGGATGAGGTGAAGGATCGGGCGATGGAGGCGGATCTTCGCGCGGATGAGAAGGAGGTTGCCGAACACATTATGCTGGTCGACCTGGGGCGGAATGATGTGGGTAGGGTGAGTGAGTTTGGGTCGGTGAAGGTGAAGGATCTGATGTTCGTGGAGCGGTACAGCCATGTGATGCATATGGTGAGTTCTCTGGAGGGCAAGCTAAAGGCTGGGTTGGGGGCGCTGGATGCATTTCGTGCGTGCTTCCCTGCGGGGACGCTGAGCGGTGCGCCGAAGATTCGGGCAATGGAGATTATTGAGGAGTTGGAGCCGGCTCGGCGAGGGGTGTATGGCGGGAGTGTTCTGTATGCGGACTTCAGTGGGAACCTGGATTCGTGCATTGCGATTCGGACGCTGTTCATGAATGGGGAGCAGGGGCACTTTCAGGCGGGCGCGGGTATTGTGGCGGATTCGGTTCCGGAGAAGGAGTTTGAAGAGTGTGGGAATAAGGCGCGAGCGGTGGTGCGGGCGATTGAGCGGGCTCGGGGAGTTTAGGAGTGTCGGTGTGAGTGAATATCACAAGTGCAACTACTAAAGCCTGCAGTCAAAGTTGCCGATAACGCCGTTTCAAGGCACGTGCATTGTGTGGACTGAGTGGCTAGGGCTTAGAGAACGCCACTTCATTGCTGCAGGTATTAGAACTACGGCTACCACCGTCAGCCAGATCACAACCGGGGGCGCTTTGAGAAGAGAACGAGATTCAGTTGGAGGTGAACTGGCAGTGTGATTGAAGGTCATTCCACTCGCAAGAGCGAATACGAGGGACAGCGCGGCCCACTCCAACTGAAATCGTAGATCGCCCCAAGGGGCAGCCATCTGGGGCACCAGGAAGACTTCAGTCAGCAGAAAGAAAAGGAATACGACCTCGACGGCAAACAGAAGCCATTGCAAGCTCACCAACGCAGTCCGGCTAGATGCTTTCACGTAACTCTCCTATTGGCTTCAACCCTCAGGATAAACATGAAGGGCTTCTCTTGCCGCAAAGTCGGGTTATCGGCAACTTCTCACTAAGCATTGAGAATAGTGCGCTGCGCAGAGCGTAGAATTTAAGGATTGCTATGGTCTTCGTTCTGGATAACTACGATTCTTTTACTTACAACCTGGTGCAGTATATGGGTGAGCTTGGGGCCGAGATGGTGATTCGGCGCAACGATGAACTGACGCCGAAGGAGGTTGAGGCCCTGCGGCCGGAGAGAATCCTGATCTCGCCGGGGCCTTGTACGCCGCAGGATGCGGGGATCTCGATGGAGTTGATCAAGCACTTCGCCGCGCTGGGGGAGTCGGGTGGACGGAGGGTGCCGATTCTTGGGGTGTGCCTGGGGCATCAGGCGATTGGAGCGGCGTTTGGGGGCAATGTGATTCGCGCGCCGAAGCTGATGCACGGCAAGACGAGTGAGGTGGAGCATGACGGCAAGACCATCTTTGCGGGGATACCGTCGGCGATGACGTGTACGCGGTACCACTCGCTGATTGTGTCGGAGGAGGGACTGCCGGAGGAGTTGGAGGTGTCGGCGAGAACGGCAGATGGTGAGACGATTATGGCGCTGAGGCATCGTGAGTTGCCGATTGAAGGAGTGCAGTTTCATCCGGAGAGCGTGTTGACCCTGCACGGCAAACAGATCATTCAAAATTTCCTGAAGATGTAGGGTGGGTTGCGATGGTGCGTCGGCTGATGGTGGTGTTCGCGTTGGGGTGTGGAGTGGCGCGGGCGCAGCAGCCGATCGGGGTGGTGGGGATTCAGAACGCCAATGTTGCAGGGGCGCTCGAGGTGAGCAACGGGCAGGCGATCCTAGTGGGGAACACTACTGTCACAGCACGAGATCACACGGCTGAGATCGAGTTGAAGCGGGGCGGCACGGTGCGGGTGTGCGCGACCAGCGGTCTGCATCTGACCTCCGGCCAAGGGGCGACTGGCCAGCAGCCGTTGATGCTGGCTCTGGATCGCGGGGCGATTGAGGTGCAGATGGCCGCGACGACGCACGATATGGTGATGACGCCGGACCTGCGTTTTACGATGCGCGGAGATGGGCCGCTCGATTTGCAGCTTCGCGTGACGAGGAATGGCGATACGTGCGTTGAGAATCGCGGAACACAGGCGCCTGTGCTCAACATCGCGGATCAGTTTGGCGAGACAAGCTACGTACTGAATCCCGGGCAGCACGTGCTGTTCGAACATGGCAGCCTGAAAGAGGTGGTCGACCATGAGAGTTCCTCGTGCGGGTGTCCTCCAGAGCCTCCTCCAGAGCCTACAATGACGGTTGCCGACGCACTCTTGAACCCAGGTGACGCCTCAAAGACTGCGGCGGAACAGCATCCCTTCCCTACCGCCGTGAGCGCGGGATTGGCTCCAGTCGCGGTGCCACAGGCTCCTACGGGAGATCTGCATGAGCAGGTTGCGGCGACCCTTAGCTCCGGCGAGGGAGCGGATAGCCTGACACCCGCCGCTTCGCCGGATCCGAAGGGAAAGACCGGAGACGCGTCTACGAGCGCGGCTGCGCAGACTACAACCCCGCCCAATTCGCCACCGCCAACGCCCCCTCGTCGCGGTTTCGCGCACGCCCTGGGCCGGTTCTTCCGAAAGATCTTTGGCGACTGATCAGCCGTGATGTCAAGGCTGCGGCGGGAGCATGAAACGTGCTCACTGAGCTACAATTATAGGGTTGTAGGCTCGCCGGCAGAGATGCCGATGCCTGCACCAAAATTCTCAGTACAGCTGAATTCAGCACAGATCAGGGGTTTTCTTTTATGTCGATTCCCGCAACGCAGATGCGCCCGGGCATGATTATCAAGTACAGGGACGATCTTCACCTGGTGTTCTCGGTGGAACATCGGACTCCCGGCAACCTCCGCGCGTTCATCCAGGCAAAGCTTCGCAATGTGCGCACGGGCGCGATGTTCACCGAACGTTTTCGCTCGCCTGACCCGATTGAACGCGTTTACGTGGATGAGGTGAAGATGGAGTTTCTGTACAACGACGGCGATGAGTACTACTTCATGGATGACAAGTTTGAGCAGACCATGTTGAAGCGCGACACGCTGGGCGATGCCGTCGATTATCTGTTGCCGAATCTCTCGATCAACGTCAGCTTCCACGATGGCAAGGCAGTCGGCATCGAGCTTCCGGGAGTCGTCGAGATGACCGTGATGGAGACTGAACCGGGGATCAAGTCGGCGACAGCGTCGTCGGTCTCCAAGCCTGCGAAGCTCGAAACGGGGCTGGTTGTGCAGGTGCCCGCTTTCATTAACGAAGGCGAAAAGATTCGCGTGGATACTGCAGAAGGCGCCTATATGAGCAGGGCGTAACAAGGCTCATTCTTAGAGATGGCGGAGTCACTGGCTCCGCCTTTTCTTTCGTCTGCTGCGCCTTGCATGGGGGTAGCTGCTCTGCGAAACTGGAGGCTCCATGGTGTGCCATTACCTCGTCAAAGGTCGCGTGCAGGGAGTCGGATTCCGCTGGTTCGTGCACCAGGAGGCGGCTGAGATTGGCCTGCGGGGATGGGTCCGGAATACCGACCAGGGCCACGTCGAGATCGTTGCGGCGGGGAGACCAGAAGAGCTTGCCGAGTTGAAGGACGCGCTGCGGAAGGGTTCGCGCGGCAGCCGCGTCGACGCCGTAGAGGAACAGGAACTGGTCGAGAGCGAAGGCGCGCAGCTCGGACCATTTGAGATTGAAGGAGCCTGGTAAGAACTGATGACACTACCGATTAATTGTGAACCACTGAAGACTCTGATCCGCACCGTGCCGGATTTTCCCAAGCCTGGGATTCTGTTCTATGACATTACGACGGTCTTGAAGGATAAGGCGGGGTTCGCCACGCTGATCGACGCCTTCGCGCAGTACTACATTGGAAAAGAGATCGACCTGGTGCTGGGCATCGAAGCTCGCGGCTTCATCTTCGGACCAGCGCTGGCGTATCGCCTGAACGCGGGATTTGTGCCGGTACGCAAGCCAAAGAAACTGCCCGCTCCTACGGCTCGAGTAAACTACGATCTCGAGTACGGGACCGATGCTCTGGAGATCCACCTCGATGCCATCCAGCCCGGCGAGCGCGTCGTCATCGTGGATGACCTTCTCGCGACCGGCGGCACCATGCAGGCGACGGTGCAACTGGTGCGGCAGCTCGGCGGCGAGATTGCGGGACTTGGATTTGCGATTGAACTCGATTTTCTGAAGGGCCGCGAAAAGTTTCAAGAGTACGACGTACTAAGCCTGCTCCACTACGACGAATAACTGAATCGAGCGGAACTCGCGCCAAAACAAACATCTCTTACTAGCTACTCGTCCTACTGCAACGACAAAGGGGAAAAGATGAAGTCACGTGGATATGCGGTGCACGATAAGAAGTCGCCTCTGATTCCTTTCAGCTTCGAGCGGCGTGAGCCAGGCGCGAACGACGTCGTCGTTGAGATTGCTTACTCCGGTGTCTGCCACTCGGATATCCACCAGGCTCGCGACGAGTGGGGTGGTTCGATCTATCCGATGGTGCCAGGGCACGAGATCGTCGGGCATGTGACCGCAGTTGGTGGTGCGGTAAAGAAGTTCAAAGTAGGCGATCTCGCCGCAGTCGGAGTGATCGTCGACTCCTGCCGGGTGTGCGAAAACTGCAAGGCCGACGAACAGCAGTACTGCCTGAAGGGTGCAGTCGAAACCTACAACAAGCGCGACTACGCGGGCGACGTCACTTATGGTGGCTACTCCAACAACATCGTTGTGAACGAGAACTACGTCCACACGATCTCCCCGAAGCTGAACCTCGCCGCGGTAGCGCCGTTGCTGTGCGCAGGGATTACAACCTACTCACCGCTACGCCACTGGAAGGTCGGAGCGAACAGCAAAGTGGGCGTGGTTGGACTGGGTGGTTTGGGTCACATGGGTTTGAAGTTCGCTCATTCTTTCGGCGCGCATGTGGTGCAGTTCACCACCTCCGAAAACAAGATCGAAGACGCGAAGAAGCTGGGTGCCGATGAGGTGGTTGTCACCAAAGACGCCGCAGCTCTAGCCAAACACACTGGAAGCTTCGATTTCATTCTCGACTGCGTTTCGGCGCCCCACGATATCAACCAGTACCTGAATCTGCTGCGCTTGAATGGAACCCTGTGCCTTGTGGGTCTTCCTGAAACTCCCTTGTCAGTGGCTCCGTTTTCGGTGGTGGCCAATCGGCGTTCGCTGGCTGGATCGGGGATCGGCGGGATGAACCAGACGCAGGAGATGCTGGACTACTGCGCCGAACACAACATCGTCTCCGACATTGAGCTGATCTCGGTCGACAAACTGGACGAAGCTTACGAGCGGGTGTTGAAGGCCGACGTGAAGTATCGCTTCGTCATCGACATGGCTACGTTGCCTAAGGGGTAATCTCGGCCGCTTGTCTTCGCAGTTCAGGCGAAGAGGGTAAACAGCGGCGAATCCAAAGCGACGGTCTGCGTAGGGCCGGAGAGCTTTCCCGTAGCGGCATCCCGGCGAAAGACCGTGACATTCGCGGAGTCCTGATTCCCGCAGAGCAGCCACTGCGCCGTCGGGTCCAGCGTGAAGTGGCGAGGCGTCTTGCCACCGCAGGGGATCCGCTGGAGCAGCGCAAGGTCTCCGTTCCTTGCGATCGAGAAGACGACCAGAGAGTCTTCCCCACGATTGCTGGCGTAGAGAAAGTTTCCGTCGGGAGAGATTGTGAGTTCCGCAGCGGTATTCTTCTCAGCCGGAAAGTCCGCCGCGATCGTCTTGATCGAGAAGGTGGAGTTAACCAAGAGCCCCTGAGGTGCATTGCTGAAGCGGGTGGCTGTCCACAGGCAGCGATCGATGCTGGAGTCGATCTCGTTGATGCAATAGACCCAGCGACCGTTGGGGTGGAAGACGACGTGGCGCGGCCCTGACCCTGGACGCTCGTTGGTGAATAGATGCGGATCGGAGAGTTGGCCCGTCTCAGGATGAATGTAAAAGACTGCGATATGGTCGGTGCCAAGATCGCAGACCAGCAGGAAGCGGTCATCGGGGGAGATGGTAACGCAATGCGGGTGCGAGTTGTCCTGTCGAGCAGAGATAGGACCAAGCGCTCCGAACTTCTGATGATCCTTGAAATCGAGGCATTCGACCGGCTGGCTGAGCGTTCCATCTGGCTGGACGCGGTAAGAGGCGATAGAAGCACCGAAGTAGTTAGCTACAAAGGCGGCGCGACCGGTGGAGTCTACCGAAACATAAGCGGGCCCGGCGCCACCTGAGGGAACCCGCCCGGTCTGCTGAAGGTTGCCATCTTTCGTATCCATCACAAAAGTTGTAACGGTAGCGCCAGGATCGTTGATGGCATTGACCGCATAAAGCGAGCGGCGTCCCACACCAGGAGGGGTGGCGGCAAGATAAGACGGCCGGACCGTGGCGGCAATCAGTGTTGGCGGAGTCAGTTGACCAAGAGCGGGATCGAAGGTCGATCGGTAGATACCTTTGCTGACTCCCTTGTTCGTGTCGGTTCCAAAGAAGACATGAATTGAGGGCGGCGGAACTACTTTCTTTTTGCGAACGGGCCACGTGGCGAAGGCGTGCGCAGAGGCCGTGAAGGCAGGAAACAAGACAAGGAATCGGCGGCGCGAGAACATGGACCAAACCCCTGGGAGGTTATGCTGGTTCGCCTGGAAGATGGATGCCCAACTCGTCTTCGGCCCGAAGATTGTCGTTGATGACGGGAAGGCTGGGAAGATTGTCGGTACGGCCAGCCTCTTTGACAACGGCGCTGGCGTGTTCGAGAACCTCATCGACCGTCATGGTGTACATCTCGCGGCCATTATCGTATCCGGACTTGACGGCGTGTTGCAGATACCGGCCAGCGGTCTGCGCAGCAAGATAATCCGTAATGACATGCCCGGTACGTCGCTTCTGCTCGACCCAGGCCAGGTTCGGCATGGCGATCCAGACTGGTCTGCCATTGACGGCAAAGCGGATGTCGGTGGCATCGGCATGGCGCGTCGCGATGGCCACCATGGTGCCCTTCCATACGCAGTGAAGGTCTTTTCCGGTCCAGCGGTCGGTTACTTTGAAGTCTTCGTACATGATTGTCTCTAGATTAGAGCAGGGGGAAGGGATGAGCAAGGCAGAGACCTAAAACCATAGAAATTTGCTCGGATCTGCCTTTAATCTGGTTTGTCGTTGCAGATAGTCCCACAATGGGAATAAAGTACGAGGTTACTTTCGTAAGCACTTGAAATTGCCTCTGGCTTATGCAAGTTACCGCAGCTATTCTTGTCTTGTTTTTACGGTGATAGATGAGCGTGCGTCGAACAGAAGCTGAAGCCGCTAGCTTAAGGGCGATCTGGACACGTGATTTGTTGGACTCCCAGCCAGAGCTTGAATGTGATGAACTGGTTAGGCTTGCTGCCTGTCTCTGCGGAACTCCACTCGGCCTGGTGACGCTGCTCGATGAGCGACACCAATGGTATCGTGCGTCCGAAGTGCTTAAGATGGGCGAGACCCCGAGGGAGGTGGCCTTTTGCGCACACGCGGTACGGCAGACTGGTCTCTTCATGGTGAAGGACGCTCTGCTGGATAGCCGATTTTCCAGCAATCCCCTGGTTACCTTGGATCCGGCGATACGGTTCTTTGCCGGGGTGGGTTTGCATGACTCCGATGGTGAGCCGATCGGGACTTTCTGCGTGGTCGATATGTCCCCCCGCATCCTCAGCGAGGATCAATCCGAGGCTCTCGAGATCTTCGGACGACAGATAAGTCTTCGGCTGCAGGCAGTGGTTCAGCGGCGGGCACTGGAACAGGCTCTGACGGAGAAAGAGAGGGCAAGCGCAGGACTCCGAGCGAGCGAAGAACTGTTTCGCGCGTTCATGAATGCGAGCCCGTTTCTGAGCTACATCAAAGATGCCGCCGGGCGACTACTCTTCTACAATCGCAGCTTCGCGCAAAGATTTGGCGTGAGTGAATATGCGTGGCTCGGACGAACCGATGAGCAGCTCTGGTCCAGAAAGCTGACCAAGTCCGTACGAACTCATGATCTCGAAGTGATGGCTGGCGGAAAGATGGTCGAGACCGAGGAGCACATTCGAAACTCCGATGGATCGGTCAGCTCGTTGCGGTCCTTCAAGTTTCCCTGCCACGATTCTGCGGGGAACGTACTGCTGGCCGGGGTGGCCGTCGATGTGTCGGAGGAGGTAGCGCATCAGGCCGAGCTGGAACGATATCATCGCGAGCTTGAAGATGCCAACGACCAGTTGCGTAAGCTCGCTGTCACCGACGAACTGACAGGATTGCGCAATCGCAGGTCGTTCGAGGAGCGGCTGGTGATGGAGTTCTCGCTGGCGCGACGGAGGAAGCGGGAGCTTTCCGTACTGCTGATCGACGTTGACGACTTCAAAACGATCAATGACCGCTGGGGTCACGCGGCCGGTGACGAGGTCCTGCGCCGACTGGGCATGATTCTGCGAACGACAGTGCGGCTCCCCGATCTGCCTGCGCGATATGGAGGGGAGGAGTTTGTGGTCCTGCTGCCAGAGAGCGGCGAAGAGAGCGCCATGGGCCTCGCCCGACGGGTCATGCAGCGGGTCGCGACTGAGGACTGGGAGAATCAGCCGTTGACCATCAGCGTAGGAATGGCTTCGATGAACGAGTCGCTTGAGAATGGGTTTCAATTGGTAGAGCTGGCAGATGAGGCCTTATATGCCGCCAAACGCGCAGGAAAGAACCGCGTCATGGTGCACAGCGGCTAAATTGTTTCGTTCTTACAAACGCAAAGAGGCGCACCTTGTAGGTGCGCCTCTTCGTGTTGCTATCTGAGCTGAAATTTACGCTTCGGCGTTTGGATCGCCAGCTTCGCCTTCGCCGCGCTCTTCCATCTGCTTGGCGAGCTCTTCACGCTTCTTGGTGCGAGCTTCAGCGCGCTTCTGAGCCTTCTCGTTGAGCTCGTGCTCTGCACCGAGGAGTTCGATGTAGGCCATCTCGGCGGCGTCACCCTTGCGGGCTCCGAGGCGCGTGATGCGAAGGTAGCCACCCTGGCGTGCAGAGTAGCGCGGGGCTACGGTCGCGAAGAGGCGGTCGACCGACTCGGGCGTCATGAGATAGGCAGCAGCCTGACGGCGGGCGTGGACGGTGCCGCGCTTGCCGAGGGTGATCATCTTCTCGATGAGGGGGCGGGTGGCCTTGCACTTGGTGATGGTGGTCTCGACGCGGTCCATCAGGATGACGGAGGTGACGAGGTTGCGGAGCATGGCGCGGCGATGGCTGGTGTTGCGGCCTAGTTTGTATCCTGCATTGCGGTGACGCATCGGTGATCTCCTTCGACTCGGCTATGGCCGTGAGTCGGTACTACAAGGGTGTAGGGAATAGGGTGGAGGGTGTAGCGTGCAAACATTTCGGAAGCTAGAGTTTCTTGAGCATGGCGGTTAACATCTTGCCGACCTCAATAGAAAGATCTTCGGATTCTTTTAGCGTTTGCGGATTTCCGTAACCTAGTTCCCTTGCTATAACTAACTGCGTTTGTGCTTCCAAGTTTGAGCCGCGCGCCATACCGAGAAACTGCTTGTACTCGCCTTTGGACATGCGGCCATAGCCTTCTGCGATGTTGCTTGCAACCGATACGCCTGCGCGGCGAATCTAGCTGGTGATACCGAACAACTCTTCCTTCGGGAAACCAGCGGACAAGCGATAGATGGCTAAGCTCATCTGAATTGCTCGCTGCCAAACCAAAAGATCTTGATACGACTCTGCCATTTCAATCCTGGGTTGCGGGGAAAAGAGAGTGGGTGGTTGGTTGTTGCTACACCCTACTCCCTGTTCCCTGCACCCTGCTTCTAGAAGTTCTCTGGCTCACTGCCGACGAGGTCGAGGTCTTCGTCCTCATCTTCATCTTCGTCATCATCGTCATCAAAGTTGCCGAAGCTGGCGGCGAGAGTGGCTGCGGGCAGAACGGAGGTGGGTCCGGGCTGCGGGTTGCCGTTCTCGTCGATCTTCATGCCGAGGGACAGGCCCATCTGCGCGAGGATCTCTTTGATCTCATTCAGGGACTTGCGGCCGAAGTTCTTGGTCTTCAGCATCTCGGCTTCGGTCTTCTGGATGAGTTCGCCGATGGTGGCGATGTTGGCGTTCTTGAGGCAGTTGTAGCTGCGGACGGAGAGCTCAAGCTCTTCTACCGAACGGTTGAGGTTCTCGTTGCGCAGGGCCGGGCCGTCGTGGCTGCCGTCGTGACCAGCTTCCATCTCCTCTTCAAAGTTGATGAAGATGGTCATGTGGTCCTTCAGCAACTTGGCGGAGAGGCCAAGCGCGTCTGCGGGGAGCACGGTCCCGTTGGTCCAGATCTCGATGGTGAGCTTGTCGTAGTCGGTGATCTGACCGAGACGGGCTGCCTCAACGAGGTAGTTGACCTTGCGAACGGGAGAGTGAACGGAGTCGACCGGAATGAAGCCGAGGCCGAGGTCGCCGTCGAAGTTCTTGTCGGCAGAGATGTAGCCGCGGCCGCGCTTGAGACGCATCTCCATGTCGATCTTGCCGCCTTCGGAGACGGTGCAGATATAGACGTTCTTGTCGAGGATCTCAACGTCGCCGTCAGCTTCGATCATGCCGGAGGTGATGACGCCGGCCTGGTCGGCACGGAGGTAGAGAGCCTTGGGGCCTTCGCCGGCAAGCTTAAACGGAATCTGCTTGAGGTTCAGGATGATGTCGGTCGCATCTTCTACAACACCAGTGATGGACTGGAACTCGTGCAGGACACCTTCGATGCGAACGGCGGTTACTGCGGCACCCTCGATAGAGGAAAGTAACGTCCGGCGAAGGGCGTTGCCGATGGTGGTACCGAAGCCGCGCTCAAAGGGCTGCGCGGAGAACTTGCCGTACTTTTCGGTGAGTGTTTCGGTGTCGACTGCGAGACGCTTGGGCTTTTGAAAACCTCTCCAAAGCATGTGTTTCTCCTTTTCCGGCTCACTCGCGATGCATTCTGCGAGATGGCGGGGTGTTCCTGTTGCGAGTTCGTTTGTTGTGTTGCTTTCGCATTTGTAGCGTGACAAGGAACAAATACAATGTTCTTTGTCGCGCTGCCAAATGACGAATCTTATATGTAACTACAGCGGTTACTTGCTGTAGAGTTCGACTATCAGCTGCTCGTTGACGGGCAGGTTGACGTCTTCGCGCTTCGGCAGAGCGATGACCTTGCCGGAGAGATTGTCGCGGTTGATGTCGAGCCACTGAACCTGATTTTGACCGGCGGCAAAGTTCTTGGCCTCTTCGAGCATGACCAGAGCCTTCGAGCCCTCGCGAATCGCGATCTCATCGCCAACCTTGACCTGGAAGGACGGGATGTTGACCTTGCGGCCGTTGACCTGGAGGTGGCCGTGACGAACGACCTGACGGGCCTGGCGGCGGCTCATGGCGAAGCCGAGGCGGTAGGCGACGTTGTCGAGGCGGGTCTCAAGCTGCTGGAGCAGAAGCTCGCCAGTGACGCCGGTCTTGTTCGAAGCCTTCTGGTAGTAGGCGCGGAACTGGGTCTCGAGGGTGAAGTAGATGCGCTTGGCCTTCTGCTTCTCGCGGAGCTGCAGACCGTAGCCGACGACCTTCTTCACTTTGCGGGACTGGCCGTGCTGGCCTGGGGGAAAGTTGCGCTTCTCGACCGGGCATTTTTCAGAGAAGCATTTGGTTCCCTTGAGAAAGAGTTTGGTGCCGTCGCGGCGGCAGAGGCGGCAGACGGGTCCGGTATAACGTGCCATTTTTATAACTCCTGACTTCGGGTGACGATCGCTTTACGCGCGGGCAGCGCTTCTTCACGATCCAGTTGTTGTAACGTCTTGCCTGCGGCGGGGCCTGAGAACAAGCTCACCGCCGCAGTTGGGACAGATTGCATTCATAACCTGAGCGCATGTTGCACAGAAGCTGCACTCATAACTGCAGATGAAGGCTACTCCGTCTGCATTGAGAGCCGTATTACAGCGCTCGCATTCGGACTTCATCAAAAGTGCCACAGATCAAACGCGGCGGCGCTTCGGCGGACGACAACCGTTGTGCGGCATCGGCGTAACGTCGCGGATGCTGCGAACCTCGATGCCGGTGGTGGCGAGAGCGCGGATCGCGGACTCACGGCCAGAGCCGGGACCGGAGACGCGCACATCGACCGAGCGGACACCGTGGTCGCGGGCTGCGTTGGCTGCACCGACGGCGGCCTGCTGCGCGGCAAACGGGGTTCCCTTGCGGGAGCCTCGGAAGCCAAGCGAACCGGACGACTTCCAGCTCAGCGTATTGCCGACCTGGTCGGTGATGGTGACGATGGTGTTGTTGAACGAAGCCTGAATAAAGACGAGGCCAAATGGAACATTCTTCCGCTCGCGCTTCTTGAACTTCTTATTCTTGCCGGGCTTTGCTGCACCCTTCGTATTCTGTGTCTTCGCCATGTCTTATTTCGTCGCTTTCTTCTTACCGGCAACGGTTCCCTTGCGTGGGCCTTTGCGGGTGCGAGCGTTGGTGTGGGTACGCTGGCCACGGACAGGAAGGCTGCGGCGATGGCGGAGGCCACGGTAGGACTGAATTTCGATCAGGCGCTTGATGTTGAGCGAGATGTCCTTGCGGAGATCGCCTTCGATCTGGCCCTCGGCTTCAATGACCTGACGGATGCGGTTCAGCGCGTCCTCGTCGAGCGTGCCGACCTTCGCGACGGGATCGACATCCGCCTTCACGAGGATCTTGGCGGCGCGAGAGTCGCCGATTCCGAAGATGTAGGTGAGACCGATGCGCACCTGTTTGTTATTAGGGACATCGACTCCAGCAATACGTGCCATGGGGTTCCTTTTCGGTTGAGCTCCGTAGCTTCGCCACGGGAGCGGGGTTTCTTGTTTACGGCTGAGTCCGTCGGGTTCAACGCAAGCCTTGACTTCGGCTAACTAGCCCGGCGGGGCCGGTGATGCTGGAATCGAAAAACACAGACCTTGCGGTCTTTTTTATCCCTGACGCTGCTTGTGCTTTGCGTTCTCGCAGATAACACGCACAACACCGCGGCGGTGAATAACCTTGCACTTGTCACACATCTTCTTTACTGAGGCACGGACCTTCATTGTGATTCCCTTCTTTGATTGCAACGTGAAACCGGCAACCAGAGTACGCATCTCGAGGAGACGAAACTCCTTTTGACGTGCAGCCTGAACGCCAGGGTCAAAAACCCTGAACTATCCCAAGTGCAAATGCGCTTGAGCAACCCATGATTGGAGACGGGATGGGCCCCGTAGCCGTTGTCTACTTGTAGCGGTAGACAATGCGGCCGCGGTTGAGATCGTACGGACTGAGCTCAATCGCGACGCGGTCGCCGGGGAGGATACGAATGAAGTTTTTGCGCATACGTCCGGAGACGTGTGCAAGGGCCTGGTGCTTGTTCTCAAGCTCGACCTTGAACATCGCATTCGGCAGGGTCTCGACGACCACCGCCATCACTTCAATTGCATCTTCCTTCGACAAACGATCTCCTTTGGAAGGTCAAGGGGCGAACCCCTTTCGTTTCCATAACTTCTTCTTTGAGTTGAGCGTTTTCCTCAACCAGAGTTACCATGCGACACACTTGCGCACACCGCATCTCTTATAGTACCCCAAAAGGGGTCGATTTACCTAGCGGGTAAGCACCAAGGGGCCATCTTTCGTGAGGGCGACGGTGTGCTCAAAGTGGGCGCTGTAGCTGCCGTCAATGGTCACCGCCGTCCAGCCATCCTTCAAAACCCGCACTTCGGGCCCGCCGGCGTTGATCATAGGCTCGATGGCGAGCACCATGCCCGCCTTCAACCTCGGTCCCTTGCCGGCAGCGCCAAAGTTCGGAACCTGCGGGTCTTCGTGCATGGCGCGGCCAATCCCGTGCCCGACAAACTCCCGGACGACCCCAAAACCCTCCGCTTCACAGAGTTCCTGGACGGCGGCGGAGATATCGCCCAACCGCCCGCCAACCTGGCACTGCTCGATCGCCTTCTCGAGGGAGGCCTTTGTCACTTCGAGAAGCTTTGTCGTCCCAGCGCTCACCTTGCCGATCGGGTAGGTCACGGCGGCGTCCGAGTAAAAGCCGTCGATGATAACTCCGCAGTCGATAGAGAGAATATCGCCTTCGGCGAGGATGCGCTTGGCGTTGGGCATGCCGTGGACGACCTCGTTGTTGACCGAGGTGCACAGAGCCGCGGGAAAGCCGTGGTATCCCTTGAAGGCTGCAATGGCGCCCAGCTCGGCGATCTTTTTTACGGCAATCTCCTCGAGATCCATCGTCGACGCGCCAGGAACAACATGGGGCGCGATTGCGTTATGAACCTGGCGGAGAGCCTTGCCGGAGATCCGCATCTTCTCGATCTCCTGCGCCGTTTTGATCATGATGGCCATAGGGCAGCTTTGTCTCGGGGCTACTGGTTCGAATCGTTGCGAAGACGTTTAAGAGCGGACACGATTCCGGCAGTCACTTCTTCGACTGGGCGGTCCCCGTCTACTATTTCGAAGCGGCCCTGCTTCCGATAGTGTTCAATCACAGGAGCGGTCTGGGCTTCAAAAGTCTTCATGCGTTCCGTGAAGACAGCCTCGGAATCATCGGGACGCTGGATCAGAGCGGAACCATCAACATCACAGATGCCTGGAACAGCAGGTGGATTCGAATAGATGTTATAGATGTGGTCCGTTCCACAGATCCTACGGCCGGTGATGCGATGGAGCAGCTGCTCGTACTCGACGACGATGCTGATCGCGACCACGGGCAGAGTGCCGGCATCAGAGGTCAACTGCGCATCGAGCCAGTTCGCTTGATTCAGCGTCCGTGGAAACCCATCAAGAATAAAGCCACGCCGCGTATCAGGCTGTTTTAGTCGGTCGGCGACCATCTGGTTGACGAGTTCGTCAGAGACGAGGGTGCCCTGATCGACGAGAGTCTTCGCCGCCTTGCCGAGTGGCGTACCGTTGGAGATGTTCCAGCGGAGGATGTCGCCGGTGGAGATCTGCGGGATACCGTAAGCGGCCATCAGCGCCTTCGCCTGCGTGCCCTTGCCAACGCCGGGAGCGCCTAAAAGGAGGACCGGCCCGGGCAGGAAGTTCTTCTCTGCCGGGGCCGTCTCGGGTTCGGATGCGGTGCTTGTAGTCAACGGGCTAACTTCCCTACCAGCTCTTGCGGCCACGGATTCGGCCACTCTTGGGAGTGAAGCCGTCATAGTGACGCATGATGAGCTGCGATTCGATCTGCTGGACCGTGTCCATGGCTACGCCGACAACGATCAGCAGGCTGGTACCGCCGAAGTAGAAGTTGACGCCGAGGCCGTTGGTCATCCAGGTCGGCAGCCGATCAAAGACCGAGCCGATGAGCCAGAGATGGTTGAAGTGGATTCCGCTGATGAGCAGCTGCGGAATGATGGTGATGATGATGAGATAGAGCGCGCCGACAAGGGTGATGCGTGTCAGCACATCATTGATGAAGTCGGCAGTGCGCTTGCCGGGACGAATTCCGGGGATAAAGCCGCCGTACTTGCGCATGTTGTCGGCGATATCGTCTGGACGGAAGACGATCGAGATGTAGAAGTAGGCGAAGAAGATGATCGCGACCATCTGCAGCAGTTCGTACCACGGCTCGCCGGGAGCCAGAGCACGCAGGATCGGACCAAAGAAGGAGGAGTCCTGCAGAGAGTAGCCGAAGATGTGAGCGCCGGAGAAGAGCAGAGGAGCCGACAGGATGGAGCTGGCGAAGATGACCGGCATCACACCGCCGGAGTTGACCTTGAGCGGGAGGTGTGTCGACTGGCCACCCATCATCTTGCGGCCAACGATGCGCTTGGCGTACTGGACCGGAATGCGACGCTCGGAGCGCTCCACGAAGACGATGAAGGCGACGACGGCGATCATGCCCACGATCAGGAAGGCGACAGCGATGGGAGTCAGCGCTCCCCAGGCGTTGTCACGTACCTTCTCGTAGAGATTCTCAATGCCTTTGGGCAAGCCGACGACGATACCAGCGAAGATGAGCAGGCTCATGCCATTGCCGATGCCGCGCTCGGTGATCTGTTCCCCCAGCCACATGATGAATGCAGTGCCGGCGGTGAGAGTAATGACGCAAAGCGGGATGAAAGCGGCGCGGGAGATGGTGACCATCGTCTGCCCGGTGCTGGTATTGGTGAGCGTCAGCGCGATGGCAAACGACTGCACGATGCCAAGCAGAACCGTAACGTAACGCGTCCACTGGGTGATCTTGCGGCGGCCGAGTTCGCCTTCCTTCTGCAGCTTCGCCAGAGGCTCATAGATGACCGTGAGCAGCTGGAAGATGATCGACGCCGTGATGTACGGCATGATGCCGAGCGCGAAGACGGTGAGCTTGCGGAGGTTTCCGCCGGAGAAGAGATCGACCAGGCCGAGAGCTGAGCCGGAGTTCTGATTGAAGAACTGGGCGAGCATGTCGGCGTTGATGCCGGGGGTGGGGATGTGCCCGCCGAGGCGGTATACGGCCAACATGCCAAGCGTAAACAACACGCGTTTGCGGAGGTCGGGGATTTTGAAGATGTTTGCGATTTTCTCGAACATCGGGTGCGGGAACCTCGGGGTAAAACCTGGTGATCTGGTGAAACGGCGATGCGAGGGCGGTTGCCCTCGCCTGCCAATCATTCTAAATGCTGCCTAGCCGATCAGGATGGCCTTGCCGCCGGCCTTTTCGATCGCCTCCTGGGCGGTCTTCGAGAACTTGTGCGCGTGAACCGTCACGGCAGTCTTGATCTCTCCGTTATTCAACACTTTGATCAAAGCGCCCTTCTTACGGAGAAGGCCAAGCTCGATGATCTTGTCGAGGGTGAACTCGGTGACGTTTTCAGCGGCAACGATCTCGGCGACGCGGTCGAGGCCGAGGACCTGGTACTCGACACGGAAGATGTTGGTGAAGCCGCGCTTGGGCAGACGGCGGTGAAGGGGCATCTGGCCGCCTTCAAAACCACGCATCAAGGACGAACCCGAGCGGGAGCCCTGACCCTTGTGGCCGCGGGTGGAGGTCTTACCCATGCCCGAACCCATACCACGGCCGACACGCTTCTTGTTTTCGTTCGCCCGCTTGGGGGCGCGGAGATTGGAGAGATTACGGATTGCCATTTGTTTCCTCGCTTAACGCCGGTGAAGCAGCTTCTGCTCTTCGCCGACTCGCTTATGAGTTAGCCCTTACGGGGTTTGGTGCGGTTATGCCGGTTCGGCGACTAGTCGACGACGCGGACGAGATGGGGAACCTTTGCGACCATGCCACGAATGGATGGCGTGTCTTCGCGCTCGACGATCTGGTTGAGACGGGTAAAGCCTAGGCCCTTGATGACGAGCTTGTGCTTGACCGGGGTGCAGATCTTGGAACGGAAGTACTGCAGCTTGATTTTGGCGATTGCGTTGGTGTCAGCCATGAGAGAGCTCCTTGAATCTTGTTGGAGCAGGGTTGAGCTTAGAGCTCTTCCACTGCCTTACCGCGCAGGGCGGCGACTTCGGCCTTGTTGCGAAGCTGGATCAGAGCATCGAACGTAGCCTTGATGACGTTGTGCGGGTTCGCCGAGCCGAGGCTCTTGGTCAGCACGTTCTGCACACCAGCGGCGGTCATCACAGCACGAACCGTCTTGCCGGCGATGACGCCAGTACCTTCCGGGGCGGGCTTGAGCATCACCTGGCCTGCGCCGAAGTGGCCGAGGACCTGGTGAGGAATCGTGCTCTCGGTCAGATTAACCTTGTGCAGATTCTTCTTGGCAGACTCGATCCCCTTGCGGATCGCCTGGGGAACTTCCTTGGCCTTGCCCGAGCCGTAGCCGACCACGCCTTCCGCCGGGTCGCCGATAACGACCAGCGCGGCGAAGGACATATTCTTACCGCCCTTGACGACCTTGGTGACGCGGTTGATCGAAACGACCTCATCCTTCAGATTGAGGCGGTTCGCATCGATTTTTTTCTTCATTGCCATAATGTCTTATCCAGCTTTCTGGCGGCCAATCGAGGCGCGCCGTGGGAACCTTAGAAATCGAGACCCGCTTCACGGGCTGCATCGGCGAGAGCCTTCACACGGCCGTGATACAGATAGCCGCCACGGTCAAACACAATCTTTTTGATGCCCTTCTCCTTCGCGCGCTCGGCGATCAGCTTGCCGACTTCGGCAGCCGCGGCGATGTTTCCGCCGTACTTCTTCTCTTCGGTCTTCTTGCCCATGGAGGAGGCAGAGGCAATGGTGACTCCGTTGAGATCGTCGATGAGCTGCGTGTAGATGTGATTGAGCGAGCGATAGACGTTGAGGCGTGGACGCTCGGCGGTACCGGACATCTTCTCGCGGATGCGGGTGTGAACGCGCTGGCGGATCACATTACGCTGACGTGGATTGATCATGATTGACTTTCCTTCCTAGTGGCGTACTCAGAATGCTGAGGACGTTCGGTTTGTGATGCAGGGTGTAGGGTTTAGGGCACAGGGTGTAGAGGACGGTGCTTATTACACCCTATTCCCTACACCCTCCCCCCTGTTACTTGGCTCCGGTCTTACCGACCTTCTTCTTCAGCTTCTCGCCGGTGTAGCGGACGCCCTTGTTCTTGTAAGGGTCGGGCTTGCGGAGAGAGCGCATGTCGGCAGCGATCTGGCCCACCTTCTGCCGGTCGATGCCGGAGACGGTGAGGTGAGTCTGCTTGGGGTCGATCTCAACGGAGATGCCGGTGGGCAGCGGAAACTCGATGGGGTGAGAGTAGCCCAGGGTGAAGACCACCATGTTCTTCCCCTTCAGCTCGGCGCGGTATCCGATGCCGACGATGTCGATCTCTTTGGTCCAGCCGGTGGTGACGCCGGTGACAGCGTTGAAGACCAGCGCGCGGGCGAGGCCGTGAAACGCCGCCTGCTTGTCGGTCTGGCGCTCGGTGATCAGGTGGCCATCCTTCTGGACGAGAGTGATGCCGCCAGGCAGCATCGCGCTGACCTTGCCCTTGGGCCCTTCAACCATTACAGTGTTGCCGTTCTCGCTGACCGTGTACTTGACGCCGGCGGGTAGAGCGATCGGCTTCTTACCAATACGTGACATAACGAATCCCTTTGTGGCTTGCGAGTCCCTTAAGGTTTCTAAGTTCCACTGCAGCCGATGAGCCGATGGCTCGAATGCAGTCTTTCCAGAGTTGAGATTCTGGAAAGACTTTGTTTCTTTTTCTTTACCAGACTTCGCAGAGGATCTCGCCGCCAACACCTTCGCGACGTGCCTGGCGGCCGGTCATGACACCCTTGGGGGTGGTCATGATGGAGATGCCGAGACCGCCCTGAACGCGGCGAATCTCGTCGCGGCCAAGATACACACGGCAGCCGGGACGCGACACACGCTGCAGGTCACGGATGACAGCCTCGTTGTTCGGGCCGTACTTCAGGTAAACGCGGATGACCTTCATGCCATTCTCTTCGGTCGGCTTGTAGTTCGCGATGTAACCCTCTTCTTTGAGGATGCGGGCGATCTCGGCCTTGAGTTTGGAGGCGGGGACGTCGAGCTTCTGGTGACGCGCACGGATGGAGTTACGGATGCGGGTCAAAAAGTCTGCTACTGGATCTGTGAGGTTCATTCATTCTCCTTCATCCCCCGTTCGCTCACGAGTATCTCTCGTAAGAACCAGCGGGGATGTCTGTTTCGGGTGATACGTCCAGACTTCTGCACCATAAGCGTGACGCCCTGATGAGGTCTCTGGAGTAAGTGCGCGACCTGAGCCGCACACGGATCCTTTTATTCTACCAGCTCGACTTCACAACGCCCGGAATTTCTCCCTTGAGGGCGAGCGAGCGGAAGCAGAGACGGCATACGCCGAACTTCCGCAGGAAGGCGCGGGGACGACCGCAGAGCTGGCAGCGGTTGTGCTGGCGAGACTTGAACTTCGGTTTCCTTGCGTCTTTGACGCGTTTTGCTGTAGTTGCCATGTGTTTTGCTCTCTATCTTTAGTGCAAGTTCAAAAGAAAACTTGGTTGATCTTTCTTTATGCTCCAACGCGGAAGGGCATACCAAAGCTCTTCAGCAGGGCGCGGGCACCGTTGTCATCCTTCGCCGTCGTGACGATGGTGACGTTCATACCCTTCAATTTGTCGACCTTGGCATAGTCGATCTCAGCGAAGATCAGCTGATCGCGCAGGCCAAGGGTGTAGTTGCCGCGGCCATCGAAGCTCTTCGACGAGACGCCGCGGAAGTCGCGGACGCGGGGAAGAGCGATCGAGATGAGGCGGTCAAGAAACTCGTACATGGTGTCGCCGCGCAGAGTCACCATCGCGCCGATGGGCATGCCCTCGCGCACCTTGAAGGCTGCGATGGACTTCTTGGCCTTGGTGGTCACAGGCTTCTGACCGGCAATGGCGGCAAGATCGGCCACCAGGGGATCCATGATCTTGACGTTCTGGGTGGCTTCGCCGAGACCCATGTTGATGACGATCTTCTCGAGCTTCGGGATCGCCATGGCGTTGGTGATATTGAGCTCTTTGCCCAGCGCCTGCTTGATCTCGGTCTCGTACTTCTGCTTCAGACGTGCTGCCATGTTTTTCTTCGCTTTCTCCACGGTTGCCGGATTGGGTTTGAGCCCGTGTACCGATGCGTGGGGTGAACCGTTGCTACAGGATTTGAACTTCTCTACAAAAAAACTTTGCTAAATCTTCTTTACTTCTTCTTCTCAGCGATCGTGGCGCCGCTGGTCTTCGCGAAGCGTACCTTAGTGTCGCCTTCAAAGCGCGATCCGACGCGAGACTTCTTCCCGTCGCCATCGAGCAACATCACGTTCGAGACGTGAATGGTGGACTCCTGCTCCGCGATGCCGCCCTTGATATTCCGCTGGGGATTCGGCTTCACGTGCTTCTTCACCATCATCACGCCTTCAACCAGAACGCGATTCTTTTCAGCGATGACGCGAAGGACTCGGCCCTGCTTGCCCTTATCCTTGCCTGCGATTACTTCGACCTTGTCATTCCGCTTGATCTTGATGCCTGCCATAACTCTCTCTCTTCTCGACGATCTTGAAACCTCGGAGCCGGACTCCGAATACTTTGTGGCACCGCGCAAAAGCTGCGCGACGTGAACTAGATGACCTCAGGTGCGAGCGAGACGATCTTCAAAAACTTCTTCTCGCGAAGCTCACGGGCAACCGGTCCAAACACGCGGGTTCCGACCGGCTCGTTGGCATCGTTGATGACGACAGCGGCGTTCTGGTCGAAGCGGATGTACGTTCCATCGCGGCGGCGATACTCCTTGCGCGTACGGACGATCACAGCCTTGACGACCTTCCCCTTCTTGACGGTGCCATCGGGAGAGGCTTCCTTGACAGCTGCGGTGACGACGTCGCCCAGGCCTGCCTTCTTGCCGAGACCACCACCGAGGGGCAGGATCACCTGCAACTTGCGCGCGCCAGAGTTATCGGCTACGTCAAGCATTGTTCTCATTTGTACTGACATCGTTCTTCTCCTGGCTATCTACTGCGGTGACACGGCCGGGGCTCATGCCCCAGGCTTGAACTTGATAAACGCTAAAAGCTACTTAGCTTCGGCAGCGACAGCGGCTGCAGACTTCTCTTCCGCCAACGCGAGCGAGGAGCGGCGAACGATCTCCTCAAGCGACCAGCGCTTGAGTTTCGACAGAGGACGCGCCTCGCGAATGCGAACCACATCGCCCACGCGGGCCGAGTTCTGCTCGTCGTGCGCGTAGAACTTCTTGTTCGACTTCATCACGCGCTTGTACTTGGGGTGCGCCTTGCGCATCTCGATCTCGACGACGATCGTCTTCTGCATCTTGGTCGAGACGACCAGACCCACCTTCTCATTGCGACGCGAGGTCTGAGCTTCGGGAGTTGCTGCTGCGGTGTTGGTTGTATCTGCCATGATTAGTCCTTCTTCGCTTTCTTGCGGGCGGTGCGAGTGCTCTTGGCCGGCGCAACGTTGGCGACGACGGGGTTGGCGGCCTTCTCGGCGGCCAGGGTGCGCTGCCGTTCGACGGTCTTGATGCGGGCGACATCCAGCTTGAGCGTCCGCAGCTTCTTGATGCCCTCGTTGTTGCCGAGGCTCTTCTGGAAGCGGATGCGGAAGAGCTGCTCGCCGGCCTTGGCCTGCTCGCTCTTGAGCTCATCGTCACTGAGGTTCTGAATTTTTTCGAATTCCATTGTCTTTTCCTAACTACTAAAAGATTGCTAAAGCTGCTTGACCGCGGTCTTACTTGGTCGCGCCTTTACTTGGTAACGACCGTCGCCTTGACATCATGGCGCTGGACGAAGCTGGTCTTGAGCGGAAGCTTGTGTGCCGCGAGACGCATCGCCTCTTTGGCAAGCTCCGGCGTGACACCTTCCATCTCGAACAGAATGCGGCCCGGACGAACAACGCAGACCCAATGATCCGGAGCGCCCTTACCTTTACCCATACGGGTTTCGGCAGGCTTCTTCGTGATCGGCTTGTCCGGGAACAGACGGAGCCAGACCTTGCCGCCACGCTTGATGAAACGCGTCATCGCGATACGGCTGGCTTCGATCTGGCGGTCGGTGATGTAACCGCACTCCATCACCTTCAGGCCGAAGTCGCCGAAGGAGAGATCGGAGCCGCGCCACGCTTTGCCCTTCATTCGTCCGCGCTGCTGCTTGCGGAACTTGACCTTCTTTGGCATCAACATAAGAAAACCCTCTTCACTCTTTCAGGGATACGTTCAACGCGCTCCCCGGAAACTCCGGCCAGGCCGGGAAAAACTTAGCTTGCGAATGCGCCAGTGGTAACACCCTGGTCGCGACGCTTCTTCTGCTCGTAGATATCGCCGCGATAGACCCAGGTCTTGACGCCGATGATGCCGTAGGTGGTGTGCGCCTCGGCAAAACCGTAGTCGATGTCGGCACGCAGCGTGTGCAGCGGCAGACGGCCCTGGAGGTACCACTCCGAGCGGGCGATCTCGTTTCCGTTCAGACGACCGGAGACGCGGACCTTGATGCCTTTGCAACCAAAGCGGAGCGCCGAGTCAACCGACTTGCGCATTGCGCGACGGAAGCTGACGCGCTTCTCAAGCTGCAGCGCGATGTTCTCGGCAACCAGCTGAGCGTCGAGCTCGGGCTTATTGACCTCGAGAATGTCGATGAAGACCTCGCGGCTGGTGCGCTTCTGAATATCGGCCTTGAGCTTGTCGATCTCGGCGCCCTTGCGGCCGATGATGATGCCCGGACGCGCCGTGCGGATGATCAGGCGCAGCTTGTTGCCTGGGCGCTCGACCTCAACAGAGCTGACACCAGCCGCCTTCAGCTTCTCGCGCAGCTCAGCCTTGAGCTTGACGTCTTCGACCAGCAGCTTGTCATAGCCGCGTTCCACGAACCAGCGTGACTTCCACGGCTTGTTGATGCCGAGGCGCAACCCATACGGATGGACTTTCTGTCCCATAGCTTCCCTTTACTCCGTGCCCTCTCCGGTTGAGCCGGTGGGCGGTAGTGCAAAACTTTAAGTTTACAAGAAACCGGCTTACTTCGCGGCCTTTTTCGCTGCGGGTTTCTTGGCGGCAGCCTTCTTGACTGCGGGTTTTGCCGCAGTCTTGCTGGCTGCCTTCTTGGTGCCCTTCTTCGCGGCCGGGGCTGGAGTCGCATCGGCAGCTGCGCTGATCGCAGTGGCCGACTTCTTCTCAGCAACGGTGACGATGATGTGTGCGAGCCTGCGCTGGTAGCGGAAGGCGCGGCCCATTGGAGCAGGGCGGATGCGCTTCATGCGCGGACCTTCGTTCGCGATCGCGGTGCGGACGTAGAGGTTGTCGACATCGACGTCGAGCCCCTGCTCCTGCGAGACGTAAGTCGCGTTCTGGATCGCCGAACGCAGAACCTTCTCCACCACGGGCGCCATGCGCTTGGTGCTGAAGTGAACGGTATTGAGCGCCTGCTCGACGCGTAGTCCCTTGATCAGATCCAGGACAAGCTTCGCCTTCTGCGGGCTGGTACGCTGAAACTTCGCTTCTGCGCGGAACTCTCTGATTTTTTCTGCTGCCTTCGCCATAATCTTCGTCCTTCAAAACTTCTGCTTCGCTGCCCGTTATCCATTGCCGCGGGCTCGCGGTCCTACCTAACTGCAAACGCCTCAGCCCGGTTTATTTGGGCTTCGCGGAGGTCTCAGCGGCGCGCGCGGAGTGGCCCTTGAACGTGCGGGTGGCCGAAAACTCTCCAAGCTTGTGACCCACCATGTTCTCCGTCACATAGACCGGAATGAACTTGCGACCGTTGTGCACGGCAATGGTGTGGCCGACGAAGTCCGGGTGAATCGTGGACCGGCGCGACCAGGTGCGCAGTACCTTCTTGTCGTTGACCTGGTTCATCCCCTCAATCTTCTTCATGAGGTGACCGTCGATGAAAGGACCTTTTTTCGCTGAACGTGACATTTGCTAAGCTCCGACTTTCTTGTTGCGATGCTGGATACGACGAATCTCTTGTTTGCGAGACTTGGTGTTGCACTTTGCTGCGGAACTAAAACCGAAAAACTATTTGCTGAAAAGCTTTTTCTTTACTTCGTACGACGCTTCACAATGAACACATCAGTCCGCTTGTTATTGCGGGTCTTGTATCCACGAGTCGGCTGACCCCAGGGGGTTACAGGATGACGACCGCCCGAAGTTTTACCTTCACCACCACCGTGCGGGTGATCGACCGGGTTCATCGAGACACCACGGTTGGAGGGGCGAATACCCTTCCAGCGATTGCGTCCCGCCTTACCGATCGTGACGTTCTCGTGATCGGTATTGCCAACCTGGCCGATGGTCGCCATGCACTCAACCAGAACCTTGCGGGTCTCGCCCGAAGGCAGTTTCAGCAGAGCGTAATCGCCTTCCTTCGCGATCAGGTTGACCTGGGCTCCAGCGGAACGAGCCATCTGTGCACCCTTTCCCGGACGAAGCTCGATGTTATGCACAATCGTTCCGGTCGGGATGAACTTCAACGGCAGAGCGTTGCCGACGAGGATATCGGCCTCTGGACCGCTCATGATCGACTGACCGACAGTGAGACCGATCGGCTGGATAATGTAGCGCTTTTCGCCGTCCGCGTAGTGGATCAGCGCGATACGGGAGCTGCGGTTAGGATCGTACTCAACCGTCGCAACCGTGCCGGGGATCCCGAACTTGTCGCGCTTGAAGTCGATCAGGCGCAACTTCTGCTTGTGACCGCCACCGTGGTGACGCATCGTGAGACCGCCGTTGTTATTGCGGCCGCCGGTGCGCTGCTTGACTCCGAGCAACGGCTTGTGCGGCTTGTCCGTCGTGATGTCATCGTTGACAAGCTTCGTAGCGAAGCGGAGTGATGGGGTAATCGGTCGAAATGATTTGATCGGCATCGTCTTTATTCCCTTGCCCGCGCTGCTAATCGCTTAGCGGCGCTTCGGTCCTGAATTCTGTTACTCGCGAAACAATCTCGCTTAGAGGCTGTTGAGGTACTCCGGCATCTTCTCGCCATCTTTCAAGCGAACGTAAGCCTTCTTCCAGTCGGGGCGGTAGCCGGCAAACTTACCCCGGCGGCGCTCCTTGCCCTCAACGGTCGTGGTGCGAACACCAGTGACTTTGACCTTGAAGAGTGTTTCAACAGCTTGCTTGACTTCGGTCTTGGTGGCCTTCAGGGCGACTTCGAACACCAGGGTGTTCTGCGTCTCCTTGACGGTCATGCCCTTCTCAGTGATGAGGGGGCGGCGAATGACGGTATAGAGAGTTGGCATTACGCAACCTCCTTCTGCGCGGCGGCTTTGCTGCGCTCATCTGTTGCTTTACTGCGCTTGGATACAAACTTCTTGAGAGTCTCCTGAAGAGCCTCGATGGCATCCTTCGAGAAGACGGCGTGCTCATAACGGAGCAGGTCGTACGGGTGAACCTCAGAGCTGAGAACCAGTTCCACACCCTGCAGATTGCGCGAGCCGAGGTAGAGCTTCTCGTCCAGCTTGCGGCTGCTCTCAACCAGGAGAGTCGTCTTGCCCGCTTCGAGCTTGTCGAGCGCGGTGCGGAAGAGCTTGGTCTTCGCCTCGGGAACCTCGAACGAGTCGACGATGGTGAACTTGCCATCGTTGATCTTCGCCGTGATCGCCGAGCGGAGCGCGCCCATCAGCTTCTTCTGCGGGAAGGCGTACTCGTAGCTGCGCGGCTTCGGTCCGTGAACCGTACCACCACCACGCCAGAGCGGAGTCCGAATCGAACCAACACGCGCACGGCCGGTTCCCTTCTGCTTCCAAAGCTTCTTGCCTGCACCCGAAACCTGATTACGGTTCTTGGTAGCAGCGGTTCCCTGCCGAAGAGCAGCACGGTAGTGCTTGACCGACTCCCACAGGAGACCGTCGTTGATCTCTGCCGCGAAGACCTCGTCGACGAGTTCAAACTCTCCGACCTTGGCTCCAGCAAGATTTACTACGTTGATGTTTGCCATCGTTCTTCTCTCTCTTTGCTCGCCGTCGATGCGGCGAGCCATAACTTTGTTTGCGGCTTCATGCTGCAAGCCTTTTCAATCGACTACTTATTTCTTCTTGGACGGTGCAGCCTTCTTGGAAGCCTTCAGAGCGTCCTTCGTTGCGGCGCCAGCAAATCCACGACGCTCACGCGGTGGTGCCTTTGCCTTGGAGATCAGCACGAAGCCATCACGCGGGCCGGGCACGGCGCCCTCAACCAGCAGAAGGTTGTCTTCGAGATCGATACCGCGAATACGCAGGTTGCGAACCGTGATCTGCGCGTGGCCCATGTGACCCGGCATGCGCTGCCCGGGGAATACGCGCGAGGGGAACGAAGAAGCACCGATCGAACCCTGCACCTGGAACATATGGCCGTGCGACTTGGGACCGCCGCCGAAGCCGTGGCGGCGAATGACGCCAGCAAAGCCGCGACCCTTGGAGGTGCCAATGACGTCGACGAAACGCTCGTCGTTGAAGATATCGACCAGGATGCGATCGCCAGCCTTGGCCGTGACCTTCTCCTCGCCTTCAGCAGTCTTCACCGCTTCGAGCTCGACTTCCTTGATCATCCTGACCGGAGGAACGTTGGACTTCGCAAAGTGGCCAGTCATCGCCTTATTGATCTTTGAAGCCTTCACGAAGTCGACGTAGCCAATCTGCGCGGCTTCGTATCCGTCCTTCGCGAGCGTCTTGAGCTGGGTGATCACGCATGGGCCAGCCTTCAGGACGGTCACAGGGTGAATATCACCGCGCTCGTCGAAGATCTGCGTCATGCCGACTTTTTTTCCGAGAATTCCTACTACTGACATTGGAGCTTCCTTTCCTCATCATGCTGATGCTTCAGCTCAGCACTGCCGGGTTGATGCATCTAAACCGAAAACAAAGAGCTTTTATTGAAAGATTCTTTACTTCTGAACCGTCTTGATCTCTACGTCAACGCCCGCAGGCAGATCGAGCTTCATCAGCGCGTCCACAGTCTGCTGGGTCGGCTCGAGGATGTCGATCAGCCGCTTGTGCGTGCGGATCTCGAAGGCCTCGCGCGACTTCTTGTCCACGTGGGGCGAGCGAAGAACGCAGTACTTGTTCTTCATGGTCGGCAGCGGAATGGGACCCGCAACCTGGGCTCCGGTGCGCTTGGCCGTCTCGACGATCTCGCCGGTCGACGTATCCAGCACGCGGTAGTCATATGCCTTCAAACGAATTCTGATTCTCTGTCCAGCCATGGTGTGTCTCTTTCACGCTTCAAAGATCGTTTGGAGTAGCTGCCGGTGATGAACTTCTGCACCTGCCGGCAGCCCTCGTTATTCTTGAACAGCTAAAACTAAAAGACTTCTTTGTGAAGCACGTTCTTTACTTGATGATCTCGCTGATGGTGCCTGCTCCGACGGTGCGTCCGCCTTCGCGGATAGCGAAGCGCAGCCCCTTCTCCATCGCGACTGGCGTGTGCAGCGTGATCTCCAGCTGGATGTTATCGCCGGGCATGCACATCTCGGTGCCTGCAGGAAGCTTCGCCGA